>DATEIQ010000048.1:0-51095 GCA_035278845.1 Casimicrobiaceae bacterium
ACGAGCCATCCGATGATCAGAAGCACGATGGCTAAGAGAAGCCGCGGCAGGAATGCCGCGATCTGATGCAGCGTTTCCCGGATCGGCTCGACCAGCATGCTGAAGTTGTCCATGACTTCCCCCGTGACGACCGCGCGACCGGCAACGCTTCCGCCCGCCGGTCGCGGGCGCTGCTAAGTCCTGAGCGCGCCTGCTATACCCGCGATCGGGATGCGCGCCCAGTCCGGTCGATTGTCCACCTCGTACTGCAGCTCGTACACCGCCTTCTCGAGCAGCAGCAGGTCGAGCAAGCCGCGTCCTTGCGCGCGCGGGGACGGGAGCCCGACCCCCGCGGCGACTTCCTCGTAACCCGCGAGAAATGCCGCCGACGCCTGCGCCAGCCACTCCCTGCCGGCGCGCTCGACCGCTTCCCGTGCATCGGCGCGCTCGGACGCGAAGTTGAACAACGCTGCATTGAGCGCGTAGTCGAACGATCGCAGCATTCCCGCGACATCCTTCAGCGGCGAATGCTTGCGCGCCCGTTCCGCGAACGTGCGCGCCGGCTCGCCCTCGAAATCGGCGATCACGAAATCGTTCTGCACGAGAAGCACTTGTCCGAGATGATAGTCGCCGTGCACGCGAGTCCTCGGACCGGCGGCGGGATCGCCGGCGTGCGCCGCGATCACCGCGAGCAGCGCGCCGCGCGACGCCACGAGTGCATCGGCGTCCACGCGCGTCGCATCGGGCAGCGTGTCACGCCGGCGCTCGAGCTCCGCGAGCGCGCGCTCCGCGGCATCGCGAACCCGCGTGGCAAGCGCCGTCACGTCGGCCTGCGTCATGGACTCCGGCGAGAACGCGGGATCGTCGCTGGCCCGGGCGAACGCCGCGTGCAGCTCGGCCGTCCGAATGCCGAGCGTGCGCGCGAGCGCGAGGTAGCCGCCGTGCACGTCGGGGCCCGCCGCCTCCCGCGCAGTGTCCTCGAAGAAGCGCTCGAGATAGCTTTGCGTGTAATCCCAGCCATCGCCCTGGTTCTGCACGTAGCCCTGGATCAGCGCCAGTGTCGCGATCTGTCCGTCGTCGGCGAGATAGTCGACGCTTCCGGCAACCGGCACGGCATGCGAGAAATGCACGACGTCGGTCAGGTAGCGGCCGATCTCGACTTCCGGATTCACGCCGGCCTGCAACCGGCGGTACGCCTTGAGGAACAGCCGATCGTCGAGCATGACGACCGTGTTGCTGCTCTGCGCCGCAGGTATCGAAACCGGGAGCGACGCGTGACCAGCGCCCGCGATATCGGCGAACGCGGCGGTGGGACGGAAACGCAACCGTCCCCGTGCGGCCTTCAATTCGAGCGCAGCCCCGGTCGCTCCAACGAGCGCACGCACGAAATCCTCGTCGGCGAGCGCGTCCGCGAGCACGCCAACCTGGGCCTGCTGCCGCACCCTGGCGATCGTTGCCGGGGCGAGCGTGCGCATGAGCGCGTCGTCATGTTCTTCCCACGCGAGCGTAAGGGGCAGGAAATAAGTGTCGGTTTCCCCGCTGCCACGCTCGACGCGTGCGAGCGCGACCAGAAATCCGCGCTCGCCCGCCTTCCACTCGACATGGTCGGCAATGTCGACCCGGCGCACGGGCTCGCTCTTTGCCGCATACCAGCGGCGCCCCGCGATGAAGCCCGGCAGCACCTGCGTTTCGAGCTGCCGGCGCACTTTTTCCGACATGCCGATGCGCCACGGCACGACGCGCTCGCGAAAGAGGCTTGCGAAGCCGTCGAACAGCACGAGAATCGGCAACTCGTCGGATGGCACCTGCTCCTCACGGCTCGTCGGCACCTGCTCGGGCGCGGCCAAGCGAAACCACAGGAACGCATGGCCGACCAGCGTGAGCAGATAGGGCAGATCGCCGATCGGCGGAAACGGCGTGCGACCCATCAGCTCGATCGGCACGCGACCCCGATACGCCGACAGGTCGAGCTCGACCGGCTGCGCCGAGCGCGCGAGGTTGGCGACGCACAGGATGATTTCGTCGCCGTATTCGCGCAGATACGCGAGGATCTTGCGATTGCGCGGGCGCAGGAACGTTAGCGTGCCCCGGCCGAACGCCGCGAAGCCCTTGCGCACCGCGAGCATTCGACGCGTCCAGTTGAGTAGCGACGACGGCGCGCGCGCCTGCGCTTCGACGTTGACCGCCTCGTAACCGTAGATCGGATCCATGATCGGCTGCAGGTACAGCCGTTGCGGATCGGCCCGGGAAAAGCCGGCGTTGCGCTCCGGCCGCCATTGCATAGGCGTACGCACGCCGTCGCGGTCGCCGAGGTAGATGTTGTCGCCCATGCCGATCTCGTCGCCGTAGTACAGGATCGGCGAGCCCGGCATCGACAGCAGCAGGCTGTTCATCAGCTTGATGCGGCCCTCGTCGTTCTCGAGCAGCGGCGCGAGCCGGCGGCGAATGCCGAGATTGATCCGCGCGCGCTTGTCGGCGGCGTACATGTTGTACATGTAGTCGCGCTCGCGGCTCGTGACCATCTCGAGCGTCAGCTCGTCGTGATTGCGCAGGAAGATCGCCCACTGGCAGCTTTCGGGTATCTCCGGCGTCTGCGCCATGATCTCGGTGATCGGATGGCGCTCTTCCTGCGCAATGGCCATGTACATCCGCGGCATCAGCGGGAAATGGTAGGCCATGTGGCACTCGTCGCCGTTGCCGAAGTACTCGCGCACGTCCTCCGGCCACTGGTTCGCCTCGGCGAGCAGCAGCACGTTCGGATAGCTCGCGTCGATCAGCGCGCGCAGCTGCTTCAGCACGGCGTGCGTCTCGGGCAGGTTCTCGTTGTTCGTACCCTCGCGCTCGACGAGGTAGGGAATCGCGTCCAGCCGGAAGCCATCGACGCCCATGTCGAGCCAGAACCGCATGACGCGGTAGATCGCCTTCAGCACCTGCGGGTTGTCGAAGTTGAGGTCGGGCTGGTGGCTGAAGAAGCGATGCCAGTAATACGCCTGCGCGACGTCGTCCCACGCCCAGTTCGATTTCTCGGTGTCGGTGAAGATGATCCGCGTGCCGCTGTATTTGTTCGGATCGTCGCTCCACACGTAATAGTTGCGCTTGCGCGACCCCTTCGGTGCGCGCCGGGCTGCCTGGAACCACGGATGCTGGTCCGACGTGTGGTTGACGATCAGCTCGGTGATGACGCGCAGGTCGCGGCGATGCGCCTCGCGCACGAAGTGCTGAAAGTCGCCGCGCGTGCCGTAGAGCGGATTGACGTTGCGATAGTCGGCGACGTCGTAGCCGTCGTCGCGCAGCGGCGATGGATAGAACGGCAGCAGCCAGATCGCCGTGACGCCGAGGTCCTTGACGTAGTCGAGTTTCTCGGTCAGTCCGCGAAAATCGCCGGTGCCGTCGTCGTTCGAGTCGTAGAACGCCTTGATGTGCAACTGGTAGACGATGGCGTCCTTGTACCAGTACAGCTGGCCGGCGGTGGACGCTTCGGCGGCGGGTGCCGCGAGCGCGGCAGTGGCGGGATCGACCAAGGTCAGGGTCTGCTGACGATATGGGATGGAACCAGTTCGATGGCCGAAGCGCTACGCGAAATAGTCGAAGTCGCGCTCGGTGTGCACGCGCCGCCGCACGCGAAAGACGTGCGCCGGGACGCGCGCCGGGTCGAGCATGACGAAGTTGCGCGGACCATGCCAGATGTAACGGGCATCGGTGAGCAGATCGTGCACCTGGAAGGGCTCGTCGGCCGGGAGGTGAAGCGCCGCGAGGTCGAGCGCCGTCCAGCCCGATTGCGCATGGTTCGGATCGAGGTTGACGATCACGAGCACGAGGTTCGACCGCTCGGCGTCGAATCGCGCGTAACCGATCAGCTCGTCGTTTTCACAGCTGAAGAACGCGAGCCCGCCGTCCCGCTGCAGCGCCGGGTTGTCGCGCCGCGCGGAATTGACGCGGGCGATCAGCGGCGCGAGGCTGTCGGCGCGTTCGATGTCCCAGTGACGAAGCTGGTATTTCTCGGAATCGAGATATTCCTCGGTACCGGGATCGCGCGGCACGTGCTCGAGCAGCTCGAACGCGGGCCCGTAGACGCCGTAGTTCGCCACCGCCGTGGCCGCGAGAATCAGGCGCGCGATGAACCCCGGGCGTCCTCCGACCTGCAGGCTTTCGGCGAGGATGTCCGGCGTATTCGGCCAGCAGTTCGGCCGGAAGTATTCGCGGCCGGGCCCGTGCGCGAGCTCGGTGAAGTATTCGGTCAGCTCGCGGCGCGTGTTGCGCCACGTGTAATAGGTGTACGACTGCGTAAAGCCCAGCTTGGCGAGCCGGTGCATCACCCTGGGTCGCGTGAACGCTTCGGACAGGAAAATCGTCTCCGGATAGCGCCGCTTCACTGCGGCAATCGCCCATTCCCAGAATGCGAAGGGCTTGGTGTGCGGATTGTCGACGCGAAAAATGCGCACGCCTTCGCCGATCCAGAAGGCGAGCACACTGGCGAGCTCTTCCCAGAGCGCGGGCCAGGCGTCCGACTCGAAATCGAACGGGTAGATGTCCTGGTATTTCTTCGGCGGATTCTCCGCATACTGGACGCTGCCGTCAGGGCGATGCCGGAACCACTCGGGATGTGCGTCGACGTACGGATGATCGGGCGCGCATTGGAAGGCGATGTCGAGCGCGAGCTCGAGACCCAGCGCGCTCGCTCGCTCGCGCAATCGCCGGAAGTCGTCGAGATTGCCGAGATCCGGATGCAGCGCCTTGTGCCCGCCCTCGGCGGCGCCGATTGCCCACGGGCTGCCGACGTCGCCGTCGCGTGCTTCGACGGCGTTGTTGCGCCCTTTTCGACGGACGCGGCCGATCGGATGGATCGGCGGCAGGTACAGCACGTCGAAGCCCATTTCCGCGACGTACGGCAGGCGCGCCTCGCAGTCGCGAAACGTCCCGTGCGTGCCCTCGGTCGCGGCAGCAGAGCGCGGGAACATTTCGTACCACGACGAGAAGCCGGCGCGTTCGCGATCGACGTCGACCGGAAACTCGACCGGATAGATCGTCTCGAAGCGGCGGTCGGGATAGCGCTTCGCGACTTCCGCGAGCGCGGCATCGAGCCCGGCAGTGCGGAGCGCATCGACGTCCTTCGCGGCGGTGAGCCGCCGAGCCCAATCCGTCAGCTGCCTGCGATAAGTGCCACGGGCGCGATCGGCCGCAGCAGCGATGATGCCGGCGCCCACCTGCGCGGCGACGCGCAGATCCTCGACATCGATGCGCCGCTCGAAGTCATGACGCCAGGAGAGAAACGCATCGACCCACGCCGCGACGGTGTAGCGATAGCGGCCGATCTGCTCGGCAACGAACGCGCCCTGCCAGCGATCATTGCCGAGCGGTTGCATCGGCGTCTCCTGCCACGCGCGCGCGTCCTCGCGCCGTGCGCGCAGCACGCATGCGAGCGCATCGTGACCGTCGGCGAAGCAGTCGGCCTCGACCTCCACGCGATCGCCGACGATCCGCTTCACGGCGAAGCGGCCCTGGTCGACATTCGGCGTAATGCCTTCGATGACGACGCGCGCCCGGCCTTCCGCCGGCAGCGCGCTCATGGATTCCTTCGCTGTCGTCCTTCGGGGCATTGCGTTAGGCCCTATTCGGGCTTCAGGTACACGGTGGCAAGCGGAGGCAGCGTCAGGCTCAGCGAATGATAACGGGCGTGCGCAGGCACGGGCGCGGCTCGGACCGCGCCGAGGTTCCCGATGCCGCTGCCACCGTACGCGGCCGCGTCGCTGTTCAGAATCTCGCGCCACGTCCCGCCCGTCGGCACGCCGACCGCGTAATTGCTGCGTGGCACCGGCGTGAAATTGCACACGGTGAGCAACGGAGCGCCGCTGCTTGCGCGGCGAATGAATGCGAGCACGCTCGTTTCGCGGTCGTCGGCAACCAGCCATTCGAAACCGGGCGCGTCGAAATCGAGCTCATGCAAGGCGGGCTCGTCGCGATAGACGCGGTTGGCGTCGCGGACGAAGCGCTGCACGCCGGCGTGCAACGGGAACTGCGTCACCCACCATTCGAGCGCGGCGTCGTGCGTCCATTCCCGCCTTTGCGCAAACTCGCCGCCCATGAACAGCAGCTTCTTGCCCGGGTGCGCCCACATGTACCCGAACAGCGCGCGCAGATTCGCGAACTGCTGCCATTCGTCACCGGGCATCTTGCCGATCAGCGAGCCCTTGCCGTACACGACCTCGTCGTGCGACAGCGGCAACACGAAGTTTTCCGAGAACGCGTACCAGATCGAAAAAGTGATCCGGTCGTGATGGTGCCGGCGGTGGATGGGCTCGTGCCGGAAGTAATCGAGCGTATCGTGCATCCAGCCCATGTTCCACTTCATGCCAAATCCAAGGCCGCCCGCGTCGACCGGCCGCGACACCATCGGCCACGACGTCGATTCCTCGGCGATCATCTGCACGTCGGGATGCGCACGATACGCCGCCGCATCGAGCTGGCGCAGGAACGACACCGCGCCGAGGTTCTCCCGCCCGCCGTGGACGTTGGGAACCCACTCGCCGTCGCGGCGCCCATAGTCCAGATAGAGCATCGATGCGACGGCGTCGACGCGCAGGCCGTCGACGTGGTACTGCGAAAGCCAGAACAGCGCGCTCGACACGAGAAACGAGCGCACCTCGTGACGCTCGTAGTTGAAGATCAGGCTTTTCCATTCCGGATGGAAGCCCTGGCGCGGGTCGGCGTGCTCGTAGAGATGAGTGCCGTCGAAGCGCGCGAGGCCGTGCGGGTCGTCCGGAAAATGCGACGGCACCCAATCGAGAATGACGCCGATGCCGCGCTGATGCAGCACGTCGATCAGGTACATCAGGTCCTGCGGGGTTCCGTAGCGCGACGTCGGCGCGAAATAGCCGGTCGTCTGGTAGCCCCACGACCCGTAGAACGGGTGCTCGGTCAGCGGCAGGAATTCGACGTGCGTGAAGCCATTGTCGCTGACGTAATCGGCGAGCGGGCCGGCGATGCCGCGATACGTCGGAAGCTGCGCCGGATCGTCGCGGCGCCACGAGCCCAGATGGACCTCGTAGACGGAGAACGGGGCCGAAAGCGCATTGCGCTCGCCCCGCGTCGCCATCCATGGACCGTCGCCCCAGCGATAGTCGAGCGCCCATGCGCGCGAAGCCGTCGCGGGCGGCGTTTCCGCATACACGGCGAACGGATCAGCCTTGTCGAACGTCGCGCCGTCACGCGCGACGATCCGGTACTTGTACGCGTCGCCATGCACGACACCTTTGATACGTGCTTCCCAGATGCCGGTCTCGTCGCTGCGCGGGGCGAGCGGGTCGCGGCGGTCGTCCCACTGATTCCAGTCGCCGACGACCGCAATGCGGGCTGCATTCGGCGCCCAGACGCGAAACGTTGCCGC
Organism: Casimicrobiaceae bacterium; assembly: GCA_035278845.1. Lineage (GTDB taxonomy): Bacteria > Pseudomonadota > Gammaproteobacteria > Burkholderiales > Casimicrobiaceae > VBCG01. Next base: position 7,364 of record DATEIQ010000048.1, read on the forward strand.
CCCCGGCTCGAGGGCGCATCCAAGCACCGACTGCAGGTTCGCGTGCGTACCCTCGCGAAACAGGTAGACATCCTGCTCGCCCAGGTCCGCGAACCGCGCGCCACGGGCCACTTGCGCTTCGAATCCTCCTGTCGTCGCTTGCATCGCTCCTGGCGTGCCGTTGTTTCCTGAAGTTGACTCCACCTGCAGCGATGAGTTCAAGCGACGGGCACCGATCGGTCACGCCCAGCGCATCAGGCCCATTTCGAACGGATGCGTCAAATCGGGGTGAGCCGGATATGCGCGCAGCCGATAGCTCAGATGTCCGCACAAGTCGGGGGCAAGCTCGACCCGGTAACGCGCCTCCCCATCCGTGCTCCCGCTCGGGGTCAGCGCATAGCTTCGGCGCGTACCGTCGCCCGTGCGCTCGTCGCGCCGGTGGAGCACGAGCTCGACATTGACCTCGTCAGGCGCGAGTCCCGCGAGCTGCACGGCCACTTCGACGTGAAGAGGCTCCCCGAATGCGAGCTGCGCGGGCGGCGCGTCGATGCGGCGCATCGAGACCCGCGGCCACGCGTCGCGTACGCGCCGCTTGAACGCCGCCATCGCGGCGGCAACGGCAAGCCCTTCGTCCGCGTAACGCCTCCCCTGCCTCGCGGCGCGCCGATAGAACTTGTCCACGTACTCGCACACCATCCGATGCGCGTTGAACTGCGGCAGGATCGTCGCGATCGACTGCTTCGCCATCCGGATCCATCCGGGCGAGAACCCCATCGGCCCGCGCGCGTAGTAGAGCGGAACGACATGATCCTGCAGGATCTCGTAGAGCGTGCGCGCCTCCTCGGCGTCGCGGCTCGCGTCGGTCCGCTCGCTGGCCGGCTTGATCGCCCAGCCGTTGCCGGGCCGATAACCCTCGCCCCACCAGCCGTCCTCCACGGACAGGTTGATGACGCCGTTCATGCCCGCCTTCATCCCCGACGTGCCCGATGCTTCGAGCGGATAGATCGGATTGTTGAGCCAGACGTCGACGCCGGACACGAGCCTCCGCGCGAGCCGCAGGTCGTAGCCTTCGACGAGCAGCATCCGGCCTTCGAATTCCGGCAGCCGCGCGACGCGCGCGATTTCCCGGATCAGGTCCTGTCCGGGCACGTCGGCCGGATGCGCGCGTCCCGCGAACACGAACACGACCGGTCGCTCCGGATCGCCGGCGATGGCACGCAGCCAGTCGAGATCCTGGAACAACAGCGTCGCCCGCTTGTACGTCGCGAAGCGGCGCGCGAATCCGATCGTGAGTACGTTTGGATCGTCGGGATTCGCAAGGCGCAGCATGCGCTCCAGATGCGATTCGCTGCCGTGATTGCGAAGGTGCTGCTCGCGCATCCGCTCGCGCACGGCTTGCAGCATCGAACTCTTCAAGTGCTGATGCACCGACCAGAACAGATGGTCGGGTACGCTTTCGACGTCGCGGAACTCTTCGCTGGTCGCGAGGCGGTGCACCCAGTCGGGACCGAACTGGCGATCGAACAGATCGCACCAGGCGAGGGCCAGAAAAGTGCGCACGTGCACGCCGTTCGTCACGTGGTCGACCGGGTTTTCCTCCGTGGGCACTTCGGGCCACAGGGCGCGCAGCGTGGCGGACGACACGCCGCCGTGAATGCGCGACACGCCGTTGTGGAACCGCGATCCGCGCACGGCGAGCGCCGTCATGTTGAAGTCGCCGTGGCCGTCGTCGCGGCCGAGATCGAGCAGCGCCGGCGCTTCGATGCCAACGTCGCGGCAATACGCCTCGAAGTAGCGCGTGATGACGTCGGCGGCGAAATGGTCGTGGCCGGCCGCGACCGGCGTGTGCGTCGTGAACACGCTGCTCGCGGCCACCGCCTCGAGCGCCGTCGCGAACGACGCGCCGTCCCGAACAAGCATCCGGATCCGCTCGAGCACCATGAACGCGGCATGGCCCTCGTTCATGTGCCAGATCGTGGGGACGATGCCCAGTGCGGCGAGCGCGCGCACGCCGCCAATGCCGAGGACGATCTCCTGTTCGATGCGTGTCGTCCGGTCGCCGCCGTACAACCGGTGCGTGATCAGCCGATCCTGCTCGGCATTCTCCGGTACGTCGGTGTCGAGCAGGCATAGCGTGATATGTCCGGCTCGCGCCCGCCAGACACGAACCGCCAGGGTTCGGCCCGGCAAATCGACGCTTACGTGCAATGCGCGGCCTTCCGCATCCGTCGCTTGCGCCACCGGCAATTCGGCGAAATTGGAATCGCGATAGCTGGCGTGCTGGCTGCCGTCGGCATCGATCGTCTGCGAGAAGTAGCCTTGCCGGTACAGCAGGCCGACGCCGGTCAACGGGATGCCGAGATCGCTCGCCGCCTTGCAGTGATCGCCGGCGAGAATGCCGAGGCCCCCTGAATAGATCGGCAGGCTTTCGTGAAATCCGAACTCGGCACAGAAATAGGCGACGTGATCGCCGGCGCCGATCGACAGCGAGTCGTTCTGTCGCGCGGAAAGATCGTGATACGTATCGTGCGCCGACAGTACGCGGTTGAAGTTGGACAGGAAAACCGGATCGTCCGCGGCGGCGTCCAGGCGGCCCTGATCGACGCGCCGAAGGAATGCCTTCGGGCTGTGACCGACTGCGTTCCACAAGCCGCGGTGCATGCGCGCGAACAGTTCGCGCGTTGGCCGGTCCCAGCCATACCAGAGGTTGTTCGCGAGATCGGTCAGGCGCGCGAGGCGCTGCGGGATCTGCGGATGGACTTCGAGCTGGTAGGTCGTTCCGCTTTCGGGCATGCCGCGCACCCGGACGCTCGCGCCGGGAAGGAGGTGAAACGATTGGAAGCGTGCAGCGAATTCGGCCGGCCTCCCACCGGTCGCGTTCGGTTATTCTAGCAGCGCGACGGATCGCGCGTGTCGAGTCGGATGACGCGCGGCAGTCTGCGCGCTTCGGCCTAGATGACGCGCGAGTACGTCGCGCGCTCGCGCGCCTCGCGAAGATGGCGGTCGAACACCATCGCGACCGTGCGCACGAGCATGCGGCCACGCGGCGTGACCTCGAGCGAGTCGGCCGCCAGCGCGACCAGGCCGTCGGCCGCGAGCGGCGCCAGTGCGGAGAGTTCGGTCGCGTAACGCTCGGTGAATCGAATGCCGTGCCTGCGCTCGAGCGCGGGATAGTCGAGGCGAAACTCGCACATCAGCTGCCGGATGACTTCGCGACGCATCAGGTCGTCGGCTTCGAGCGCGATGCCGCGCATCACCGGCAGCCGGCGCTCTTCCAGCGCCTCGTAGTACTTGTCGAGCGTCTTGACATTCTGAACGTACGTGGCGCCCACCTTGCCGATCGCCGAAGCGCCGAAGGCCAGCAGGTCGCAATCCGGCCGTGTCGAGTAGCCCTGGAAATTGCGATGCAGCTTGCCTTCGCGAAGGGCGACCGCGAGCTCGTCGCCGGGCTTCGCGAAGTGATCCATGCCGATGTAGACGTAGCCGGCACGCGTCAGCTTGTCGATCGCCGTTTCCAGGATCGCGAGCTTCGTGTCCGCAGCAGGCAGCTCGTGCGCGAGGATCTGCCGCTGGGCCTTGAAGAGATGCGGCACGTGGGCGTAGCCGTAGAGCGCGATCCGATCGGGCGCCAGCTCGATAACCTTATCGAGCGTCGTCGCGAATCCTGCGATCGTCTGCCGCGGCAGGCCGTAAATCAGATCGGCGTTGATCGAGCCGAAGCCTTCGGCACGCGCAGCCTCGATCACCGTGCGCGTCTCGGCCTCGGTCTGGATCCGGTTGACCGCCTGCTGCACCTGCGGGTCGAAGTCCTGGATGCCGAGCGACATCCGGTTGAACCCCAACCGTCGCAGAAACGCGACGGTCGCGACTTCCACCTTGCGCGGGTCGACCTCGATCGACACCTCGCTGTCCGCGTTGAACGCGAATGCGCCTCGCAGCATGCCCATCAGCGCCGCCATTTCCTCGTGCGCGAGGAACGTCGGCGTGCCGCCGCCCCAGTGGAGCTGCTGGACGCTGCGGTCGCCTTCGAGCAGCGACGACACGATGTCGATCTCGTGGCCCAGGTAGCGGACGTATTTTGCCGAGCGGCCGCGGTTCGCGGTGATTATCTTGTTGCACGCGCAGTAATAGCAGATCGTGTTGCAGAACGGCAGGTGCACGTACAGCGAGAGCGGTTGCGCGAGCGCCGCCTGCTTGCGCGCGGCCAGCGCGTCGGCGTAGTCGGACGCCGTGAAGCCGGCGTGGAAGCGATCGGCGGTCGGGTATGACGTGTAGCGCGGGCCGAAGCCGTCGTACTTCCGAATCAGGTCGGGATCGAAGCGAAGCTCGCTCTGCGCGACCGTGGACGAATCGGCAAGCGGTGAAACGGAGCATGGCGAAGCGGCAAGCAGTGACACGGAGCGTGGCGGAGCGACAAGCGGTTCGAAACGTTGAGTATGCGCCGGCCGCGGGGGCCGCGGCTTGCGCAGGATCAACTGATTTCGCCTGCGTCAGTGGCTGGTGCCGGCGGAGCGCGTGGTCTTGTTGAACACGTTGTACTTGCCCGACGGCTTCACCATCGGGATGCGCTTCACCTCCTCCAACGTCGCCGCGTCGTAGACGACGATTGCGCCGTCGTTGTCCCAGATGCTGGCGAGCGCGAAACGGCCGTCGCGGGTGAACTCGACGTGCGCCGCGGTCTTTCCGGGCGCGGGCCGCAGCGTCGCAACCACCGCCAGCGTCCGCTTGTCGATGACCTGCAGCACGTCCTTGCTCGCGCTGTTGAACGCATCGACCCATGCATACGGCGTGCGCTCGTGGCTGCGCATGAAAAAGCCGGGGCCTGCCGTCGGGATCTGCGCGACCGTCTTCCACGACGTCATGTCGATGATCGTCACCTGCCCTTCCTTGAGGTTCGGCGTCGCCAGCACCGGCCGGCCTTCCAAGGTCCACGTGATGCCCGAGCCGAGATGCGGCAGTCCCGGCAGGTCGACTTCGGCGATCTTCCGCCGCACGTTCAGATTGACCACCTGGCCCGTATGGCCATCGCGAGCGGCGCCGATCAGGTGATCGTAGGGCGGGTCGAAGAAGAAGTCGTCGAGGATGCCGTCGAGCACCGTGCGCCTGATCGCGTACGGTTTCGCCGAGGCGACCCCCTCGCCCATGCGGTAATCGTGCACGAGACCTTCGTACACCGGCCCCGTCTTGTCGCCGTACGGCAATTCCCATACTTCCGGGATGTCCTTCAGCGCGACGACGAAGCTCTCGCGCGGCGCCGCGTCGTAGACGGCCGACACGCGCGAGCTGCGGCCGGCCGCGTCCTTGACGGGCAGCACCTTCAGCAACGACAGGTCGCCCGCGTCGAGCATCACGAGCGTGTGCGGCAGGTAGTTGCCGACAAGCACGTAGCGGCCGTCCGACGACACGGCGAGGTTGCGCGTGTTGATACCCGCACGCACTTCGGCGACGAGCGTCAGGTTCCAGATGTCGTAGAGGCTCACCCAGCCGTCGCGCGACGCGAAATAGACGTAGCGTCCGTCAGGTGAGAATTTGGGCCCGCCGTGCAGCGCGAACCGGGTCGCGAAACGCCGTATCGGCTCGAACGTGTCACCATCGAGAATCGTCGCGTGGTGGTCGCCGGTCTCGACGACGATGAACAGGTTCTGCGGATCGGCCGCGAACACCGGTTTGTTGCCGAGCGAACCCGGCTTCACGTGCTCGACGCGGCTCGCGGCGATCTCGCGCTCGCCCCATTGCGGCGTCGCGGGCGGCGTGTAGACGTAGGCGACGAGCGCGTCGATCTCCGCCGCGGAAAGCGTGTTCGCGAAACCGGGCATCTGCGTCGCGATGCGGCCTTTGGCGATCGTATCCGCTGCAGCCGGCTTGCGCAGCCGCTCGAGATTCTCGGGCAGCAGGGCGGGCCCCGAGCCACCGAGCCGGTCGACACCGTGGCAAGACGCGCAATGCGTCGCGAAGTTCGAAGCCGCGGGCGGTTCGGCGCCCGCCGCGGTGGCGACGAGCAGCGCAGCCGCGAGCACGAAAACATTGCGAACCGCTTTGACGGATGCCTCGGTCGCCCGGATCGATGCCGAGCTCGCTTGCGTCGATGCGTAGCCTGCTTTCGTGAATGCGCTCATGCCTGCATCGCTTCCTTGCGCCGGACGCGGATGTAGGGCCTCACCGGCGCGCGCGCGCGACCCGGCGCGATGCCGAGCTCGTCGTCGTCCAGGTAGCACGCCGGGTCTTCGGCCCAGGCGTCGCCATACGCCTTCCACGCGCGCACGCGCGTGTTGCCACCGCAGATCGCGAAATGCGCGCATTCGCCGCAGCGTCCGGTGACGCGGCGCGGGCGCGCCTTGAGCCCCGCCATGATCGGATCGGACGTGTCCTGCCAGATTTCGGAGAACCGGCGCCGCTTGACGTTGCCGAGCGTGTAATCCCACCAGAACGTGTCGGGGTGGACGTTGCCGAGGTTGTCGATGTTCGCGACGTTCACGCCCGACGAATTCCCGCCCCATTGCTCGAGCTTCGCCGCGAGATGATCGGCGCGGCCGGGAAAGCGCTCGCGCACCCACTTGAGCAGGTAGACGCCATCGGCGTCGTTGTTGCCGCTCACGAACTCCTTCGGGTGCCCCGATTCGAGATGGCGCCAGCATGCGTCGAACAGCAAGTCCATCGCGCGCCGCGTCGTCGCGAGCGCGGCATCGGTCTTGCGATTGACGTCGCCGCGGCCGCCGTAGTTGAGGTGCGACAGGTAGAACTTGTCGACGCCTTCCGTATCGAGCAGGTCGAGCAGTGCCGGCAGGTCGTGCGCGTTGTCCTGCGTCAGCGTAAAGCGCAGCCCGACCTTGATCCCGGCTTCGCGCAGCAGGCGCACCGCCGCCAGCGACGCGTCGTAAGCGCCGATCTTGCGGCGAAAGCGGTCGTGCGTCGCCTCGATGCCGTCGAGGCTGATGCCGACGTAGTCGTAGCCGATCGCGGCGATTTGCGGCAGCAGCGCCGCGTCGATCAGCGTGCCATTCGTCGACAGGCCGACGTAGAAGCCCATCGCCTTCGCGCGGCGCGAAATCGCGAATATATCGGGGTGCAGCAACGGCTCGCCGCCGGACAGGATCAGCACCGGCACGCCGAACGCCCGCAGGTCGTCCATCGTCGCGTAGATCTGCGGCGTCGTGAGCTCGCCGGGAAAGTCGATGTCGGCGGAAATCGAATAGCAGTGCTGACAGGCGAGGTTGCAGCGCCGGATCAGATTCCAGATGACGACCGGGCCGGGCGGATCCCGGCGCCGCCCGACGGGCGTCGGCCGGCGGATTTCCTGCATGTACTGCGTGATGCGAAACATAAGGCGTCTGACTTTCGGGTTGGGTCGAAGCGCGGCTACTCGGCGACAAGGCGCAGGCCCGCCTTCTTCAGGATCCGCGTGCTGTAAAGGATGTCCTGCGCGCGAGCCGCGTCACCGAGCACGCGCGCGATGCCGGCGGCTTTTTGCGCCACCTCGTCGCGGTCGCGGCCGTGCACCATCGCGAACAGGTTGTAGCGCCACTGCGGCAGGCGGCGCGGTCGCCGATAGCAATGCGTGACGTCGCTCAACGCGCCGACGCGCGCCCCGAGCTCGTCGACGCGCGCGTCGTCGACGTCCCAGACGGTCATTCCATTCGCACGCCAGCCGAGCGCGTAGTGGTTCGGGACTGCGCCGATTCGCCGGATACGGCCGTCGCGCAGCATGGCATCGATGCGCAGACGGACGACACCGGGTGCAACGCCGATGGCCTGAGCCACGGCGTCGTACGGCCGGCGCGTCAACGGCAGTCCGCCGGCCAGCCGCCGGACGATTTCCCGGTCGAGCGCCGCATCGCTTTCCGCCTCGGCGTGGCGCTGTAGGGGGATCATCCGCAGAACGCCTCGCGCTCGGTCGGCCGTGCTTCACCGTCTGCCGGCGCGACAGCCTTCAGGTCGAGACCGACGAAGAATTCGCGCTCCTTCGGGAACACGAGCACCGGAAGGCCGGTGCGCGCCTCGATTTTGTCAATGGCAGCGGCCGTGGCTTCCGCCGATTCGGTGGCGAGCACGAACCACATGTTGAGCGGATGCTGGCGCGCGTAGTTGTGCGCGACCTCGGGCAGCGCGTTCACCGCGGCGGCCGTGCGCTCGAATTCGGCGGCAGGCACGCAGATCGCCGCGAGCGTGAACACACCGCCCATTCGCTCGATCTGGAACAGCGGACCGAAGCGCGTCAGCGTTCCAGCACGCAAAAGCCGGTCGATGCGCGCGATCAGCTCGTCTTCCGTCGTGCCGAGCGAGTCCGCGGCTTCGAGAAACGGCCGCTCGCAAACCGGAAATCCCGTCTGCAAGCGATCGACGATCGCGCGGTCGAGCTTATCCATCGGCGACCGCCGTCTCGAAATGCCGGGCGCCGCGCTGCTTGAACTCGGTGCGCGAAAAGAGCCGCGCGTGCGGATAGCGCGCGAGACGGGCATGCGCGACGATCGTGTCGAGTCGCGCGTCCACGTCCGCCCGCTCACGGCCGTGGATCATGCAATACAGGCTGTACGGCCACGCCGGCAGCGCCCGCGCGCGGCGATAGCACAGCGTGACGCCCGCCTCGCGCGCGAGTGCGCGGCCGGCGGCGTCGGTGTCCGCGTCCGGAACGTCCCATACCGCCATCGCATTGGCAACGAAGCCGAGCGGACGATGACGGACGATGACGCCGATTCGCTTGACGACACCGGCGGCACACCACGTACGCAACTGCGACAGCACACGCGCCTCGCCCTCCTCGCGCGGCAGTCCTGCCCGCTCGGCGAGTTGCGCGTAAGGACGCGACGTCAGCGCCAACCCCTCCTGCAGCGCGGCCACGATTCGCCGCTGCGTCGCATCGAGCGCCGGCGATGCACCTCTCGCCGCGGGTGAGACGGCTTTCGCGAACGGCGATGGCTGTGACGTCGTGGAACACGGCGATGCGACCGCTGCATCGCGGCCTCCGCTGTCGAGATCGAATCCGAGGTCGATGTGGTATTCGGTCACCAGCGGCATCGCGATCACCGGCATCACGGTGTCCCGCCCGATACGCATGAGCAGCGCGTCGAGCGCCCTGCGGTCTTCCGCGCTGGCGACAAACCAGAGATTGAAGCGATGCTCGCGCTCGTAGTTGTGGTTGACGCCGGCGTGCGCGCTGACGCTTCGTGCAACGCTGGCGAGGCGCGATTGCGGTACGGCCATCGCAGCGAGCGTGCTCGCACCGACGCTGCCAGGCCGGAAGATCGCACCCACGCGGGAGACGAGGCCGACGTCGATCAGGCGCCGCAGCGACGTGAGGACCCCGGACTCGGTTCTCCCGAGCGCGCTTGCGAGCACCGCGTACGGCATCGGAACGAGCGGAAAGTCCCGCTGGAACTCGTTCAGCAGCCGGCATTCGCGCATCGTCAGAAGCCGATGCGCGCAGCGCGGCTCGTGAAAAAGATGCCACTCGGCGCCTCGGCGGGAAGCGCCGCCACCTGGGCGAGCGACGCGGTGTCGTAAACGACGACACGGTTGTCGTCGCGCGCCGAGATCCACACGGCTTCGCCGCGCGGCGTGAATTCGAGGTGCAGCACCGCCTTGCCGGGTTCGAGCGTGTGCACGACCCGCCGCGCCTCGGTTTCGATCACCTGCACCGCGCCGTTGTCGGGAAACGCGAAGTTGACCCAGACCTGGCGGCCATCGGGCCGCGCAATGACGAACACCGGCTGGCCCATCACCGGAACGTGGGCCAGCGTGCGGAAATCGCGCATGTCGACCATCAGCACCTCGTGGCGGCCGATCGCCGGCAAATACGCGATGCCGTTGGCGATCGCCCAGCCGCGTAGATGCGGCATCTTGTAGACGGGAAGCTTCTCGCTTCCCTTGCCGTAGCCATCGAGAATTCGCCGCACGCCCCGCTCCGGATGCCAGAGATCCAGGAGCGCGAGGCCGTCCTCGCCGAACAGCCCCGCGATGTAATAGCGGCCGTCGGGCGTCACGAGCCCGTCGTACGGTTGCCGGCCGATGTCGCGGAAGCGCTGCACTTTCGGTGCGCGCGGATCGGCGAGATCGACGATCCAGATCTCGCCCGCGTCGAACAGGCTCATGACGAGGCGGTTGCCCGGCGCGTCAGCGAGGCCGACGACCTTCGAGCGCTCGCCGTTCGGCCCGTACGTCGATGGCACGTCGGCAACCAGTTCCAGCGTGTCGGCACGGAATACCTTGATGCCGCCGGGCTCGTAGTTCTGCGCGGCGACGAGCGTGCCATCCTGCACGATGGCGCCGCCGATCGAGTTGCCCGCCTGCATCGTCCGCGCGGCGATCCGGCGCGAAAGCAGGTCGACCTTCGACAAGCCGCCGTCGCGCCCGAACACGTACGCATAGCGTCCGTCGCGGGAGTAGACGACCGATGCGTGCGACAGATCGCCAAGGCCCGCGACCGCGCCGAGAGTCGTGCGCGCTGTCGTGTCGACGACCTGCAAGCGGCCGGCCGCGCGCTCGATGACGACGCCGAGATCGCCTGTCCCGCGCGTTTCCACAGGCGCCACTCGTGCGCACGCGCTCAATAGCAAAGACACGCCGATAGCCGCAAGGACGGCATGCGCCATCGAGCGCACGGCTGGCAACGACGCTCCCGCCGGTTCTGACTTCCGCTCAACGCACATGCACGTCACCCTGTTGCAGCCGCTCGACGAGCCACGCGGCCTCCGTTTCCGAGACGAACGGCCGCCACGGCGGCATCGCAGTCCCGGCACGCCCGGCGACGATCGTCGTGGCGAGACTGTCGGCAGGTTTGTCGCGCAGTGCATGCGGCGTGAGCGGCGGACCGAGTCCGCCGGTCAGCCGCATCCCGTGACACGATCCGCAGTCCTGCCGCAGCAGCCGCAGCAACTCGCTCTGACGCGCCGCATCCGGCGCCGCGGCCCCCGCCGGATGCGGGTCGAGACCAGTGGCGCTCGTTCCCGCCGCACCGACCGTCACGGACAATGTGACCGCCAGAGTCGCAGTAGCAAGCGATGCCGGGATCGCCGTGGACCACTTGATGCCAGCGACCCTCGCCTCGGCCATACGTCAATACACGTCGTGCTGCGTGTTGTGAACGTTGAACTTCCCGGTCGGCGTGATCAGCTTCGGGTCCTTGATCACCGCCTTCAGCTTGCGCGTCTTGTCGTCGACGACGACGATCGCCGATTGCTGGTCCTTCGCCGACCACACGGAGAACCACACTTCGTCGCCGGCCTTGTTGTACTCGGGCTGCACGACGCGCTTGGCGCCGTCTGACACGCCGGCCCACTCCGCTATGGGCAGCACTTCGAAGCCCTTGTCGAGGTTGTTGATGTCGTAGACGGCGATCGACTGGCTGATCTTCGGATCGGGGTGCAACGCCGTGTCGACCCACAGGTTCTTCGACTTCGGATGCGTCTTGATGAAGAGCGACCCGCCGCCCTGTCCCGTGAGCGTCCGCACGACCTTCCATGCGTCCGCCTTGTGCTTCTTCGGATCGGTGCCGATGACCGAGATCGTCTCGTCGCCGAGATGTCCCGTTGCCCACACGGGGCCGTACTTCGGATCGACGAAGTTGGCGCCGCGTCCCGGATGCGGCGTCTTGCCAACGTCGATCAGCGCCTCGAGCTTGTCTTCCTTGGTGTCGACCACGGCGATCTTGTTCGACGCGTTGGCCGCGACCAGGAAATAGCGGCCCGTCGAGTCGAAGCCGCCGTCGTGCAGAAAGCGCGCGGAATCGATCGCGGTGACCTTGAGGTTCTTGAGGTCCTTGTAGTTGACGATGTTGATCTTGCCCGTCTCCTTGGCGTTGACGATGAACTCGGGGCCGAAGCGGGACGCGACGATCGACGCGACTCGCGGCTCGGGATGGAATTCCTGCGGATCGACCGTCATGCCGCGCGTGGAAACGATCTTCAGCGGCTTCAGCGAATCGCCCTCCATGATCACGTACTGCGGCGGCCAGTAGGCGCCGGCGATCGCATACTTGTCCTCGTAGCCCTTGTACTTGGACGTCTCCACCGAGCGCGCCTCGAGGCCGATCTTGATCTCCGCGACGTTGTCCGGCTTCTCCATCCACAGGTCGATCAGGTTGATCTTCGCGTCGCGCCCGATCACGTAGAGATAGCGACCGGATGCGGACAGCCGCGAGATGTGCACGGCGTACCCGGTCTTGACGATGTTGACGATCTTCTTCGAGTCGCCGTCGATCAGCGCGATCTCGCCAGAGTCGCGCAGCGTCACCGAGAAGATGTTGTCGATCTTGTAGTTGTTCATCTTCTTCTTCGGGCGCTTGGCGGGTGGAATGATGTCCTTCCACGACGCTTCCATCTCCTTCATGCCGAACTCGGGCGGCGTCGGAGGCGTCTGCTGGACGTAACGCGCCATCAGGTCGACTTCGGCCTCGGTCAGCTGGCCCGAGCTGCCCCAGTTGGGCATGCCCGCCGGCGAGCCGTAACCGATGAACACCTTCAGATACTCGGTACCCTTGCCGAGCGTGATGTCCGGCGTGAGCGGCTTGCCGGTGGCCCCCTTGCGCAGCACGCCGTGACAGCCGGCGCAACGCTCGAAGTAGATGAGCTTGCCCTTGTCGAACTCGGCCTCCGACATCTTCGGCGCCTTGGGGTTGATGTCCTGGTGCATCGGCTCTGCGGCGAGCGGCGAGCTCGCGGCGCCTTCGTAGCGCAGCAGCGGCTCGTCCGCGTGCCCTTCCTCGGCGCGCTTCGCGTCGGCGCTGGGCGGCGAGACCGGCGCGGCAGCCGGCGCCGCCTGCGGCTCGGGCTTTTTGTCCTGCGCGAACGCCACGGTCAGCAACGGCATCGCGGCGACTGCGACCAGGCTGCGCAACGATGCGGATTTGCGGTGTGTCACGGCTTTGTCCCTTCGAGTTGTCGGCGGAAAATTCCGTTCGTCGTCCGCGCCAGTATCGGGATTCGCCGTGGGTCAATCATTGACGAAGATTAATGTTTGCATGCGTTGCCGCCTCTATCGTTCGTCCATCGAAGCAACCGGACGAACGAGGGGCGGAATGATCAAAACCGGGCAGACGGGGAGCGAGCGCGTGATCGTCACGATGCACGGCGCACGCCGCCGTCGTGCCGTGCGGCATGCGACTCATGCCGGCGTGCGCCGGGATGCGGCCGGTTGTGTGGCGCTGGTCGGCGCCGGGCCGGGCGATCCCGAGCTTCTGACGCTCAAGGCGGCGAAGCTCATCCAGCGTGCCGATGCGATCGTGTACGACCGCCTCGTCGCGCCGGCGATCCTGGCGCTTGCGCCAGGTGCGCAAAGGCACTACGTCGGCAAGGCGCGCAGCCGCCACGCGCTGCCGCAGGAAGCGATCAACGCGCTGCTCGTGAGTCTCGCTCGGCAGGGCCTGCGCGTCGTGCGGCTCAAGGGCGGCGATCCGTTCATTTTTGGACGCGGCGGGGAGGAGATCGAGGCGCTGGCTGCAAGCCGCATTCCGTTCGAAATCGTGCCCGGCATCTCGGCGGCCAACGGCATCGCAGCAAGTGCGGCGATACCGCTGACGCATCGAGACCATGCGCAAAGCTGCGTATTCATCACCGGGCATTTGCGCGATGGCTCGATGGACCTCGACTGGCACGCGCTGGCGAGACCGCGGCAGACGCTCGTCGTCTACATGGGTTTGCAGGCGCTGCCGCTGCTGTGCCGCGAGCTCGCGGCGCACGGGATGGCGCCGGAAACACCCGCGGCGATCATTGAAAAGGGAACGACGCGCAAGCAGCGCATCGTGACGGGAACGCTCGCCACGCTCGCCGGCAAAGCGCAGGCGGACGCGCTCGAATCGCCGACGCTCGTCATCGTCGGCAGCGTCGTCGCCGTGCGCGAGCGCCTGCAGGGCTGCATCCTCGCCACGCGTGCGGCCGTGCTGCCGCTGCGCAGATCGAATGGCGTTGAAGTCGGGACAGCCGCAGTCGCCGGGCCAGGCGTCACAAGCTGACGCGCCGCTTCAGCGCGGCGCGCCGCTGGCGGCTATCACTTCGCGAAGCTTGCCGCTTCGCGGATCGGGAATCGGCGGCTGCGCGTCGAGGGCGAGCTCGACGTTGCCGAGCGCCTGGTGCGCAAAATACGCATGCAGCGCCCTGTACGCCGCGTCCCATTCCGCCGTGCGCTCGCTGGGATCCGCGACGTCGAGCCTGACGGCGATGCGGTCCGGCGCGGTCTGCACGAGCTGAAAGCGATGCCCGGCCGTGGCGTCTTCGACGACCGTCGTCAACGCGAGCGGTGACAGGCTCACGATGCTGCCATCGCGGGCCCGGAGCGCGAGCACGTCGTCGCGCCGGCCTTCAGCGCGGATCGCGGGCAGCGAGCTGCCGCACACGCAAGGCTCAGGATTCGCGATGATGCTGTCGCCGAGGTCGTAGCGAATGATCGGCTGCACGCGATTCGCGAGATTCGTCAGCAGCACCGAGTGCGAGGGCTCGCCCGCGCACGCGGGCTGGCCGTCGCGATCGACCGGCTCGAGCACCACCCAGTCGGCATTGACGTGCAGCCAGCCGGCCGTGCACGAAAACGCGATGCTCATGCATTCGGACGCGCCATACTCGTTGACGAGCACGCCGCCGAATGCGCGCTCGATTGCCTTTGCTGCCGTCGGCACGAGGCACTCGCCGCCCGACCAGATGATCGCCGGCGCAATGCGCAGCCGACCGTCGCGCTGCTCGCCAGCGAGCAGGCCAAGCGTCGTGGGGTAGCTCGCAAGGAACGCCGGCTGGTAGTCGTTCAGCGCGGCGACCAGCTCCGGCAACGGATCCATCACCGAGAACGCGCGCGCATTCGGCCACGGACTGCCGCGGCACACGCGCTGCCACGACGCAATGCTCGCGAAGTGGTCACCCGTGGCGGCAACGAGGGCAGCGCGGCCGCCATGCTCGACGAAGCCAAGACCATAGCGCGCGGCCAGATGCGGCGCCTGCAGTTGCACGGCCAGCATCGCATCGTAGACAGCCAGGGCACCATCGTCCTGGACGTAGAGCCCGGGCTCGCCGGTGCTGCCGGAACTCTTCCAGACGACGTAGCGACCCAGGTAGCGATCGCCGATGTGCGAACGATCGGCAATGAACGCTTCGACGCCGGCCCGATCGACGCGACGGTCGGTGACCCAGCCGTCGAAGCGCGCCATCAGCGCACGCTTGGTCACGATCGGAAGCGTCGACAGCGCAGCAGTGCCCGCCGGAAGATCGCGCCAGGCTTCCTTGTAGAACGGCGAATGCTTGCGCGCAAAGGCGATCAGTTCCGCGGTGCGCGCTGCCGCCCGTGCCTCGACCGCCTGCCTGCCTGCCGTGCGAATCCACCAGCACTCGCACGATCGGGACAGCGCCCCCCACCAATCCAGTGACGCCGCTGCACCGTTGTCCCGTTCCCTCGCGTGCAACCCTGCCTCCACTTACGCCGCCGCGCCGGCAAGGCGCGGTCGCCCCGGCGTGCCCATGCTACTCGCAACGGTTCGAGTCGGCTTGATGCGCGTCAACAAGGGCGGCAACGTGGCGAATAGAATGGACGCGCAACAGACTATTCCGGTCGAATAAGTGATGGTTGATCCGACACGCCTTCCACCCTGCGGCCGCTCCACCCGCTTCTCGATACGCCACGAACGCGCGCCGCGGCGAACGATGGCCGTGATCGCCTGCGCGCTTTGCTTGCCCGTCGCGGCCGGGCTCGCTCACGCCGCGAAAGCTGCGGGCGCCGAGGACGCACAGGCGCTGCTGACGCAATACAAGTGCTACATATGCCACGCCGATCGCGAGACGAAGGCGGGGCCGGCTTACGTCGACGTCGCCGCGAGCCTGCGCGGCCGCAAGGATGCGGTGTCGGTGCTCGCGCGAACGATCCGGCATGGCATGCGCAGCGGGGGCCCGTGGCACATGCCGCCGCATCCGGAGGTGTCGGCGGCCGAGGCGCGGGTGATGGCGCGTTACATCATGTCGCTGCGCGACTGAACCGGCTGGCGGGAAGCCCGGCCGGCTCGCATCGTCCCGCGCCGTGGCGGGAATTTCAATGCGACATGAGAACCGGGACGGTCATCGCCTCGAGCATCGTCCTGGTGGCACCCCCCAGCACGTATTCTCGCGCGCGCGGATGCGCATAGCCACCCATGACGATCAGATCCGCCTCCGCGTCGGAGGCCTGCGACAGCAAGCGCTCGGCCGCATCGCGCCCCGACCCGTCGGCGCGCTTGATTTGCGCGTGAACCGCGTGTGCTTGCAGCCATGCGCCAAGACGGTGTTGCGACTGGACCATGGCATCGGCGGCTTCGGCGCCTTCGGTGGCCGTGAACACGGTGACCCGCTGCGCCGCGACGAGCAGCGGGAGCGCGTCGCGGACAGCGCGCGCAGCTTCGCGACCGCCATCCCACGCGACGACCACGTTGCGCCCCGGCGTGGCGACCGCGGTGGCCCGGGGCACGAACAGCACCGGCCCTCCGCTCCCCAGCAGCACCTGCTCGGCCAGCCGGCGCAGGAATCCGCCATCGCCGACGGGTTGCCCGACGACGGTCAGGTCTGCGCAGCGTGCGTGCGCGACCGCCGCGGCCAGCGCGCTGCCGGCCGGTGCGCGAAATTCCACGGCGCCGGCAGCAAGCAACGCGGCTTCACGCCTGAACAGCGCTTCCGCACGATGCTGCGCATGACCGGATTCGGTCAGGCGCGCCTCCACGACCGCCGGTGGCAGGAGCGCCGCGACCGACGGCGTCAGTTCGCCGATCGGCACCAGGTAGACGCCGGCCAGGCGGCTTTCGAACGCCTGTGCCATGCGCGCGGCCATCGCAACACGATGGCGCGCGTCCGGATCGTCGTCGACGTGCACGATCATGTTCCGAAACATCGGATCCCTCCGTGGTTCACCGGGCCTGCGAGATCGATCGACAACCAGGTCAGCTCGCGGTCAACAGATGCTGCAGGCCGATGCGGTCGCGCAGCTTGATCGCGCGCCCCTGCACCTCGATCAGCCCTTCTTCGGCGAAGCGCGAGAACAGCCGGCTGACTGTCTCGAGCTTGAGCCCGAGATGGCTGCCGATTTCCTCGCGGGTCATGCGCAGCACGAATTCGGTCGACGAGTAGCCGCGCATCTGATACCGGCTCGACAGGTCGAGCAGGAACGACGCAAGGCGCTGCTCGGCGCGCATCGTGCCGAGCATCAGCGAAGCGCTGCGTTCCCGAACGATCGCCGACGACAGCAGGCGATACACGCGATGGCGGAAACCGTCGTCACGCTGCGCGAGCGATTCGACGCGATCGGACGGCAGCATGCACACTTCGGTGTCCTCGAGCGCCACCGCCTGGTCTGCATAAACGTCGTTGCCGATACCCTCGACGCCGATGATCTCACCGGCCAGGTGAAGACCCGTCACCTGCTCGTCGCCGTCATCGGTCAGCGCGACGGTCTTGCACGAGCCCACGCGAATCGCATAGAGCGCCGTGAACCGCTCGCCCGCACGAAACAGCACGTCGCCCTTGCGCAACCGGACCCGCGACGCGATGAGCTTCTCGAACAGCGCCTTCGCATCGAGATCCTCCACGTCCGTGGGCATGCAGATCCTGCGCAGGGCGCATCCCAGGCACGAATGCGCGTCGCGGCCGACTTCGCGGAGTACGGGACGCTCGGGACGCGAAACGAGAGCTCGTTCGGGGATCGTGAGGGGGATCGCGGTTGCATGCATGGAAGCCTCCCTTGGCTCGTCGGGTGATTCGACGCGGATCAGTGCCGATCGAGCTCGGCGATCGCGGAGCGGATGCGCTCGAACTCGGTGCTCTTGTCGAGAAAATGGCGCGCGCCGGCATCGAGACACGCGCGCCGGTGCTGCGACGTGGCATGATTGGTCAGCACGATGAACGCGATGTCGGGCGACCGCGGATGCACGGCACGCAGCACCTCGACGCCGGTGCCGCCTTCCAGCTGGTAGTCGAGCAGCACGCAATCGGGCTGCGTGCGCAGGATCCCGGCGATCGCGTCGCCGGGCGTGCCAGCGTCGCCCACGATCTCGACGCCTTCGATCTCGCCGACGAGCTCGCGCAGACGGTCGCGCATCGTAGGAAGGTCGTCGACGATGAAGATTCCCGTGCGCATGAACCGCATTGTCGGCGGGCGCCGGGCGTGCACGCCATGGGTGCACGCTGATTTCGGGCGTCAGGAACGACCGGATCGAGGGGTCGGGAACGACCCAGCCGGGGTAGGGATCGCCCTACCCTGTGCCCCTCGGTGTCTGCGTCCGGTGGCGCGTCGTGGAGACTCGTCGAATCTATGCGTGATTCGGATCGTCGACCAGGCGATGCCTGACCGCGTAGTGCACGAGGTCGGCGTTGTTGTCGACGTCGAGCTTTTCCATCAGCCGCGCCTTGTGCGTGCTGACCGTCTTCGCTGACAGGTGCAGCTCCGCGGCGATGTCGCTGACCGACCTTCCGCTCACCAGCAGCCTGAAAACCTGGTATTCGCGATCGGACAGCGTCGCATGCCGCGGCCCCTCGGCGTGCGGCATCGCCTCCTGCGCCAACCGCTCGGCGACTTCGGCGCTGATGAATGCGCCACCGCCCGCCACCTTGCGAATCGCGGCGACGAGCTGCGCCGTCGCGCTCTCCTTCGTCAGGTAGCCGGAAGCGCCTGCGCGGATCGCCCGCACCGCGTACTGGTGCTCTTCGTGCATGCTGAGCACGAGAATGCGCAGGCGCGGCCTCTCCGCCTTGACCTGGCGGATGAGCTCGATGCCGCTCTTGCCCGGCATCGACATGTCGAGCAGCAGGACGTCGAACTCGAGCGTGCGCACCTGCTCCATCACCGCGTGACCATCGGCAGCCTCGCCGACGACGGCGAGATCGCCGGCCGCCTGAAGCAATTGCCGCAAGCCCTCGCGCAAGATCTGATGGTCGTCGGCGACGACAACGCGGATCATGTCGGCGCCACCGTTGCCTCGTACGGCAGCCGTACCTCGATGCGCGTCCCTTCGCCAGGCGCGCTCGTGATCGATGCGTCACCGCCCATCAGCGAAGCGCGCTCGCGCAGTCCGAACAGGCCGAACGAATGCGGCTTGCGCGGGGCATCGGCCGCGAAGCCCACGCCGTCGTCCTCGATGCGCACGACGAGCGAGCTGCCTTCGGTTTCGATCGTGATATCGGCATGCGTCGCCTGCGCGTGCTTCGCCACGTTCGTGAGCGACTCCTGAATGATCCGGAAGATCGCCGTCGCGTGTTCGCGCGAAAGGTGAAGATCGCGATCGCCGATGGAGAGCTCGCACGCGATCCCCGTGCGCTGGCCGAAATTCTCGACCAGCCATTCGATCGACGGAACGAGGCCCAGGTCGTCCAGCATCAGCGGTCGCAGGTCGGATGCGATGCGGCGCGTCGCGGCGATCGTGCCCTTCAGCAGCGACTCCATGCGGTCGAGCTTGGCTGCGAAAGCCGCATCGCCGCGCGGCTGCCGTTCCTTGCACCAGGCGACGTCCATCTGCAGCATCGTGAGCAGCTGCCCGAGCTCGTCGTGCAGCTCGCGCGCGATGCGGCTCTTCTCCTGCTCGCGCGTCATGTGCGCCGCGGCGCCCAACTGCTGCAGCTCGTCCTTCGAGCGGCGCAGCGCCGCCTCGGCCTCGATGCGCGCCGTCACGTCGCGCAGGATCACCGTGTAGAAGCGCGTTCCGGATTCATCGATCTGCGAGATCGATGCATCGATCGGAAATTCTTCACCGCTGTGGCGAAGGCCGGTCACGACGCGCAGCGAACCGCCCATGCGTCGCGACGCCGTGCGCATCTGTCCGAACCGCGCGACCAGCTCAGCGTGGCCGCGGCGAAACCGCTCCGGAATGAAGCTGCCGAGCGGAGCGCCGAGCGCCTCGTCGCGCGTCCAGCCGAACATCGTCTCGGCGGCGTTGTTGAAGAGAATGACACGCTGCTCGGCATCGGTCGTGATGATCGCGTCCATCGCCGAATCGAGGATGCCGCGCAGGCGGGCTTCGCTTCGTGCAAGCGCGCGATCGGCGGATCGCTGCCGGCCGGCGTCGACGCGCAGCAGGCGCAGCGCAAGCGCTCCGCTTGCGATTGCGCTCGCGGCGGCGGCGATCAAAAGCGGGACGCGGGCCGACGGGATCAGCCATGCGAGCGCGAGGCTGGCGGCGGCGATTGCCAGCAGCGCTGCCACCGCGCGCAGTCCCCGGTTCGGTGCGTCCATCGGTCGCAATTATAGTGAGCCCGTAAGTCGCACCTCCGAACCCGGGGGTTGCACCTCCGACACAAGCTTTCAACGGGCACCGGCCGCTATCGGTAGTCGGCCTTGTCGATCGACACTTCGAAGAACTTGCCCTCGCGATCGAAGCGCTGCGGGTCGTCGAAATGCCAGCCGACGCGCAGCCGCGCGGGGATCGTATAGCCGCCGAACGTGGCCTCCTGGTCGACGCGCGCGCCGAAGCTCGCTTCACGAAAAGCGCCGCCGTCGGGATTGCCCCAGCGGGCGAGGCTCACCGACTGCACGCAGCCGTGGTTCAGCGCAATGGCGATTTCGGCCGCATGGCCATCGACGGCGAATCGCGCCTGCGCGACGCCATTGTCGCCATGCCACCAGACTTTGTCGTCGCACAGCAACGACGGCAGCCAGATCGATTCAGCCGCAACGCGCCCGGCCGCCGAGCGCGCGACGTCAGGCCCCGCTGCGCGAAGCAACGGCAGCACGCCGAGCACCTTCCAGCTCATCGCACCTTCGCCGCCGACAAACCGGTCTTCGCCGCGAATCGTGAACGCGCACAGGCGCACGCGGGCACGCCATATCATCCCGCGCTCGCGGACGATCACCTGCTCCGCCCTGAACTTGCGCCACCGCTTCAGCCTGATCGCGCCGTGCATGCGCAACCGCACGGCCGAGGCCAGCGGCGTGCCCGCAGCGATCGCGTGTGCGAGGTATGCCTGCACGATCGCGGGCCGCGTGGAAAGGTTCGCCGGGTCGAACGCCGCGGCCGCCGGCGGCGCGGAGTCCCAGAGCTCTTCGAGGCCGCTCGCGCGCGTCATCGTTGTTCTTTCGCAGATTTCCGCCGCGGCCGGGGGCGTCATCGGATAGTCGGCTGATCCCACCTCCATTCAGTCAACAGGAACGGCGATGAGTTCGCGTGGACGGTGGGCCGGACGCCCGAATGCGCGCCGCGGGCCCCATTCGCGCGCGGCATCAGGACGGCGGTGATTCGTCCTGCGGCCGCTGCAGGAACAGGGTCAGCGCCGACGAAACCATGCCGAGTACCCAGAACGCCAGGAAGGCGGCCGAGTACACGGTCTCGCGCGAGTTCAAGTCGAAAGCGAGCGGATCGAAGATCGTGAAGAACACGATCTCGGCCGCGATGGCCGTCAGGAATCCCGGCCAGACGACCCACATCGCGTGCTCGAGCGTTCGCCGCTTCACGTCCTGCCTCCCCTGGCGAGCGGTTGCCGTCGCATTCAAGGAAAACTAGAGTGAATTGCGCATCGCCAGCGAGGCGATCGCGACCGCGATGATCCCGAGCAACGCCGCGCCGTAGCGTGCCGTGCGCGGCCGCAGGACGCGCTTCCAAATGGCCGTCGCGCCCTCGCCGGCGGCGAGCGCGTTCCCGGTCGTGTAGCGGATGAGCCCGCGCGGATAGCCCATGCGATCCATCACCTGATCACAACCGTCGACACATGCGGCGCAGCCGACGCATTCGTATTGGAGTCCCTTGCGTATGTCGATGCCGGTGGGACACACCTGCACGCAGATGCCGCAATCGACGCAGTCGCCGAGTCCGTTCTCGCGCGCATCGACCGCCGTCGACCTTGCGCCGCGCGGCTCGCCGCGCGCACGGTCGTAGGCGATGACAAGCGTGTCGCCGTCGAACATGACGCCCTGGAACCGCGCGTACGGGCACATCGACTTGCACACCTGCTCGCGCAGCCAGCCCGCATTTCCGTACGTCGCCAGTGCGTAGAACAGGAGCCACGAGACTTCCCACGGCCCGATCTGCCCGGTGATCGCGCGCACGCCGAGATCGCGGATCGGCGTGAAGTAGCCGACGAACGTATAGCCGGTCCACAGCGCGACCGAAAGCCAGGCGGTGTGCTTGAGCGCCTTGACGACGAGCTTGTCGAGCGACATCGACGCAGCGTCGAGACGGATGCGTGCGAGCCGGTCGCCTTCGATCCTGCGCTCGATCCAGAGAAAGATCTCCGTGTACACGGTCTGCGGGCACGCATAGCCGCACCACAGGCGCCCGGCGATCACCGTGAACAGGAAGAGCCCCAGCGCAGCAACGACCGGCAGAATCGCGAGATAGACGATGTCCTGCGCGCGGAATATCACGCCGAACAGGACGAGCTCGCGTTGACCTAAATCGAACAGCACGGCCTGGCGGCCATTCACCGTGAACCACGGCAGTCCGTAGAACACGATCTGCGTCGCGAACACCAGCGTCCAGCGCCACCTGGCGAACCAGCCGTGGACCGCGCGCGCGTGGATCGTCCTGCGGATCTCGTGAAGCGAGACTTCCTCGATCGTGGGCTCGATCGGGATGACGCGGCGCCCCACTGCACGTCACCGAATCTGCGATGACGAAACGAGACTTCGCTGCGCTAGCGGAGCACGAGCACCGGCAGATCGCTGTGCGTCAGAACCTTGTGCGTCTCGCTGCCGAGGAGTACGCCGGACAGGCCCCGCCGCCCGTGCGACGCCATGCAGATCAGATCGCATTTCTTCTTTTTCGCGGTGCCGATGATCGATTTCCAGACGTCGTTGTTCTCGGCCAGAACCGAATCCGATACGATGCCGGCCGCATCGGCCTGCTTATTCACCGATGCGAAGAGCGCGTCGGCCTCGGCGCGCGCCTGTCGCTTGTGCGCCTCCTCGAGCACGTCCTCGGCGGGTCCGAACGTGCCATACGGGCTTCCGGAAAACCGTGGATACACGTGCAGCACCGTCAGCTTCGCCTTCGATTGCTCGGCGAGTGCGATTGCCTGCCGGACTGCCTTCTGGGAGAGCTTGGAGCCGTCGGTGGGTACGAGAATGTTTCTGAACACGGCACTTCCTCGACAAGGTATGCGCCGCACGCGCGGGCAACACCGATTGTGAGCCGGTGCGGCAGCGGCGTCCTTGATCTGCGACAATCCCGATTCCCGACGTCCCGAATGGAACCACGATGCTGAAGGTACTGCTGCCCGTGGATGGTTCACCGAGCGCCGTGCGCGCGACGCAGAAGCTGATCGAAACGATCGGCTGGTACAAGGAGCCGCCGGCGATCGATCTCCTTGCCGTGCATCTTCCCGTACCGCGGGTCCCCAACATGGGGAGCTTCGTCAGCAAGGACATGCTGCAGAAGTACTACGACGATGAATGCCAGGCGATGCTTGCACCAAGCCGCGAACTGCTTGACGCCGCGGCCATCGG
Source organism: Casimicrobiaceae bacterium (assembly GCA_035278845.1). Taxonomy (GTDB): domain Bacteria; phylum Pseudomonadota; class Gammaproteobacteria; order Burkholderiales; family Casimicrobiaceae; genus VBCG01. The sequence continues at coordinate 30,701 of DATEIQ010000048.1, forward strand.
TTACACGACGCATCAGGTGATCGGCCCGATCGCAGAGTCCATCACCGAGCAGGCGACGAAACTCGGATCGAGCATGATCTGCATGGGGACACGCGGCATGTCGGCGCTCGCGAACATGGCGCTCGGATCGGTGACAACGCGCGTGCTGCACCTCGCGCAGGTGCCTGTCGTGCTCATCCGCTGACGACGCCGGTTCCCCTGCCCCGCAGATGACAAGGGCCGCGCGATGCGGCCCTTGTCGTTTGGCGTCGCGAGTTGCTACGGCTTCAGTTGTGCGCGAACTTCGCCGCCGGGATGAGCGGCGCTGTGGACGTTGACATAGAGCTCGCCGGCCTTGTACGCCTTCATTTGGTCGGCAGTGAGCTTGGCGCCGGCCGGCGCGCTGAATTTGTCGCCTTCCTTCGTGAACGGGACGATCACCGGCCCGTTCTTGCCGGCGGCGGCATGATGAATGTGCGCGGCGGTCGGTGTGAATCCGGTAGCGGTGACGCTGCCACTGACCGAGCCGTCGTCGTTGATCGTGATCGTGCCGGACCCCGCACCGCTCGACTGGACCGGCGGCACTTCCTGGTCGCCGGACAGCTTGACGTCCATCTTGCCGGCGCTCGCGCTGGCGGCCGCGACACCGAGCAAGACTGCGAACGACCATGCAGACAGCTTGATTACCTGATTCGATCGAAAGAATGCGCTCATGTGCGATCCCCTGTTGGTTGTCGACGAGTGCCGGAACGTTGGACTGCGAGCCGTCGCGTGCGTTCCGGCGTGGCGGGAGAAGTCACCCGACGCCGCGTCAACAGGTGGCCCGACGGGGATATTCCCTGGCTGCGATCGGATGTAGCGCAGTGCCCCGAGCACGGCGGACTGTTGCGCCGTTACAATTGCGCGACGCCCGGGTGGTGAAACTGGTATACACAAGGGACTTAAAATCCCTCGCCGGCGAACCCGGCATGCCGGTTCAAGTCCGGCCCCGGGCACCAGATGCCGTCGGTGTATCTGCGCGACCGTGATGCGTGATCTCCCGCACGCGTGCAGCAGAAGTTCGCCGCAATCGGTCACGTTACCTCCGCTGTCGCGCCGGGGCGTGAAACAGGCAATCCGGGTGCAGGCGCTGCAGGAGGCGTCGTGTCAGCCGATGGCGGCGGGGATTGCGGCGTCAACGACGGATGGACATCGAGAAGCTTGCTGGAATTACCTTGTCGTCCACGATCACTTCGCGATACCAGGCTGACGGGGTGACCGCAAACTGCTGGTTTAAATCCCGGTCGGTCATGTACGGCGCCAACCAGATGCCTGTCCATGGCTTCGCGTTCCGTCCGGTATAGCCGCGGGTGTTCCTGCCAAAATCGATCACCAGCTGGCGAACCCCGTCCACGGTCATGTAGAGCCGGATTTCGCAATCCCAGGTGTTCGTGCCCGGGATCAGGTCGCCGGTATCCGCTTCGAGATCGAACGTGATCCATCGGTCGGCAACCAGCGTCACGCACCCGGGGACGTTCTGTCCCTGGGGCGTGACGTTCGATTGCGTATAGAGACAGGTGGCGCTTTGTCCCTGCTTCGGCTGCCAGTCGAAATCGGTTGGGCCGACTCCCACGCCTGGCTCGAGGTTGTCGGTGTATCCCGCCTGATCGTAGCGGTAGAGATACGCAAACTTGTGCTGGTCCATGGTCGACACGACCAGCTTCTCCCACGGGCTCGACGCTGTGAACGCGCTGATGATGGCGAGCTTGATGCCGGGATAGCCACCACCGGCCGTGCGGAACACCGTGGAGATGAAAGCCTGATTGAACCGTTGCTGCCATTGCATGCGAAACGCGCTGTTCGCGCCGAATTCACGCGGCAGCTTGAAATACCAGTCGGGAATGCCGCGACCCTGCTTCACGTCGAAGCGCAGCCCGAGCGCGTCGATGACCGGCTCTTCATACCGGTCATTGGTCGGCGTGTCGGGCGTCCAGACGCCGACGTCCGCGTACGGGTGGCGTCCGGCAAGGTTCGCGTCGCTTGCATCCGCCGATGCCAAGCGGCGAGCGAACAGGCGTCCTGCCGAGCGCTGTGCCCAGTCGGTGTCCGTGGCGATGGCGGCACGCCATGCGACGGTCACCGTAGCCGGCGCGCTGGTGCCTGCAGCATTGCTCGCGACGAGCGTGTAGGTCACCTGCTCGCTCGCCGCCGACGTCGTGCTGCAGGTGGCGGCCATACCCGCGCAACCGGTCCATGCATAGGTTGCAGGTGCGTTGTTGCAGTAGGCCGTAAGCGTGACGCTCGCGCCTACGGCCGGCGCGACGTTCGAGGCGAACACGACGCAGGCAGGAGGGTTGGCTGCGGTCACGGTCGCGAGCGGCGCGCACATCGCGACTGGCATCGGCGGCGGACCGTAACCTTCGGCGATGTAACCGCGCGTGATCATCGACCGGTGGATAACCGGATCGCTGGTGAATCGATGGTTGGAATCACTTCGGTTGTTCCAGCTCCGGTACACGGGCTCGCTTCCCGCCGGACATTGTCCTGTTTGCGGGTCAGGCAGCCAGACGCCGAAAGCGTTGTCAGTCTCGGCGAGCCAACTGTCGCCAAAACGCGTGCTGACCTCGCTGCATTCCGCAGGGGACGCCGAATAGAAGTGCGAATCGAGGCCCGCGTTCGAATTGCCGTAGAAGCGGCACACAGGCAGTGCGCCCGCGACCGTCGCCCCGGGGTCGAATACCTTCAACGTTTGACTCGTGCGCTGCCAGCCGGGGAATCTGCCCGCGTCGAGTTGCGCAATCTCGTCCGGCAACGCGGTGACGAAGTAATGATCGAGCATCGGGTGGTAGTACTCGACTGCATCGATGACGGCGCCTTGGATCGCGGCCAATGCTTGACGATCCAGTGCTGCAGCGTCCTGCGAAGGCGATCCAGCTGTTGCGGCGACAGCGCATGCACATGCGAGTACAGCTGCCAGCTTCCCGATTCGCTTCACCATCGCCACCTTTGCACCAGACTGGAACTCCTCGGTGCAGAATGAGATTGTCATGGCGCGGACAGTACAACCGCTCGCCGGATCGAGCGGACCAGTCAAATCGACGTGGTGATTTCTGCAAGCGCCTAAGTCTTCTCGACCTTCCTCGCACTTTTTTGGACGGGTACTCGACCGCGTCCAACGATCTCACTGCATCCGCATCACTTTGACGTTGCTCGTCGCCCAATCGATGGCGAACAGCAGGTTTCCTTGCAGGTTCAACCGATCGAACAATCCGTTCGTCGGACGCGATCCGAACTGCGCCGGCCCTGTGACCGGAAATTCACTGACCTCGCCGCTTGCCGTATCGACGCGGTACAGCCTGCCCCAAGCCTGACACGCCAGTACGCCGATGCCCGGCACATAGACGGCGGAGATTTCGCCGGCACCCGAGACACTCGGGATCTCGCCCCAGAAAAGCGCGCGCCACGTCTTGTTGTCCATGTGGAACGCGAACCATACCTTGGTCTGCGGGTTGTACGACACGATCTCGCGGTTTACGACCACGCGGATGTTATTGAGATTGAAGTAATACTTGTCCGGAGGGTCGAGATCGAGCGGATAGTCCGCAATGATCTTGTCGGCGACGGGATCGTACTCGCGAAAATCCCAGTAGTCGTTGTAGGAGAACGCACGCGTCAATCCATAGATTCGCTTCGTGACGGGATCCGCCGTGTTGTACTGCCAGTCGGTGTCGTTGAATGCCTGTCCGAGCGTGACCTTGCCTGTGGCAGGGTCAAGAAAGTACATGTGGATCAGCGACACGAACGCACGCTGCATCCATTCCACCCATACGAACTTGTGCCAGGAATGGTGCGCATAAACCCTTCCCGATGAATCGGCATTGGGAGTGTCGATCGTCGGATCGCCTCGAACAGAACCCGGCACCGGCAGGAACATGAAATCCGGCGGCATACCGATGTTCCATGAACCACTGTAGGTGGCATCCGGGCGGTACAGCTTGGCGGCTTTGTCGAGATACGCCTTCTCGACCGGTCCCATGTAGAGGGGAGGCACCGTGACGCGCCAGTCGGCGCGGCGGGTATTGAACGTATAAAAGCCGTTGTTCTCTCCGTTGGCGCCATGCGCGCCGCCGTGCAGATGCATGTCGCCGGTTGCGGGGTCGTTCGCCGAGCTTCCCCAGTTCGCCATCACGTTGTTCATGTCGTCCGCGTTGGACTGCGGCAGCTGCGGCAGCAACTTGATCATGCGCGTGTCGGCGATCTCATACCAAGCACGCAGCGGCAGCGTGTCGTAGTTGGTCACAACGCCGTTCGCGTCGCGTTGCGGCGTGAACACCGGCACCGAGCCGGTTGGCGAGATCGTCCCGTCGGTCGTGGTCGACCCCCACGCGACGATCACTGTCGCGGGCACGCTCGCGCCTGCGGCATTGCTGGCCGTCACCGCATACGCCGCCGGTGCACTCGCGGTCGACGTCGTGCGGCACGTTGCAGTAGAACTCGAGCAGCCATTCCACCTATACCTGTCCGGTGCATTGCTGCAATAGGCGGTCAGAACAACCTGCGTCCCAGGAGCAGGTGCACTTTCCGATGCGAGTGCGACGCATACGGGCGCCGTAAGATTCGAAGCATCGAGCGGGGCGCACATTGCGACTGGCATTGCCGCGGGACCATATCCCTCGGCCACGTATCCCCGCTCGATCATTGTGCGATGGACGACCGGATCGGTCGTAAAACGATGGTTCGAATCGAGCCGGTTGTTCCAGCTTCGATAAACCGGCGTGCTCGCTGCGGGGCACTGACCGGTTTGCGGATCAGGCAGCCACACGCCGAACGCGTTATCGGTCTCGACGAGCCAACTGTCGCCGAAACGCGCGCGCAGTTCAGCGCATTCCGTGGGAGACGCCGAATAGAAGTGAGAGTTGAGGCCCGCCTCCGCCTTGCCGTAGGCGCGGCACACCGGAGATACTTCGGCGACCTTTGCGACAGGGTCAAACACCTTGAACGACAGGTCCGTGCGCAGCCAGCCTGGCAAGGCACCCGCGTCGAGTTTCGCGATCTCGCCGGGCGCCGCGGTCACGAAATAGTGATCGAGCCCCGCGTAGTAATACTCGACCGCATCGATCAGCGACGCCGCCGACATCGCGGCACGCGGGGCATCGCTCGGTACGGCGATTGGTTGCGACAGCGCTGCACCGCACATCGCGAATGCAAATCCGCATGCGAGTGCGGCTGTCAGTCTTCCGATCCGCTTCACTTTCGGCCTTCGAGGAATTCCGCGCAGGCCCCGGTGCGGCCGATGCGCGGATCCATTATCGGGATCGCGCGCGAAGCGCGGCAAGCGGATGTACCCCTCTGTTGCCGTTCAGCGACGCCAAAGGCGCAACACCGTCAACCGGTCCACATCGCGAGCATGTTCTGCACGCGTACGCCGATTGGCACGCAACTCGTCAGCAGCAACACGATTCCGGCATAAACGAGCTTGCGCACGAGCGGCTCCTTGCTGAGTGTTTGAATTCGCGGCTCGGCGCCTGCGCGCCGGCCGCGTTCGTTCAACCGCGAACGCCGAGTCAGCGGCGTGAGCCGGAAAGCGAGGTTTGCGCCATTTTCGCGAAGTCGCCCATCACGCGCTGCATCGACTCGAACGTCGATCCGCCCGACGACACGACACCCTGCATCGCCGACACCACCTTCTTCATCTGACTGATGTCGGGCATCAGCGCCATCGCGGCCTTCGTCTCCTTCACGCCCGGAACGCCTTCCATCTGCTCCTCGATCAGCGTGAACAGGCGCTTCTGGATTTCGACGATCAGGTCGAACATCTCGCTCCAGTAGTGCATCGACTTTTCCATCGCTTCCTGCGCCGCGCCCTGCCCGGCCGCGAGCAGGCTCGACGGGTCGCGCGCCTCGGCCGCGGAGCGCGCATGCCGGCGCTGGAATTCGCGCGCCTCCTCCTCGCCTTCGAACTGCTTCTTGCGCAGCCGCGCGGTGCCTTCGATGGCCGTGTTGATGATCTCGAGGGCGAGCGCCGCGTTGGCCTTGTAGAGCTCGATCGCCTGCTCGGGCGTCAGCGCCTTGGCCATCTTCGACATATCGCCGAACCCCTGCATGGACGGCGCCGCAAAGGATGCTTTCGGCTGCGTCGCACCCTGCGATGCGATGCTGGGCGTCGAGCGTTTGCGTGCCGCCCGCTTGCGGACGCTTTTGGTGGCGGTGGTTGCCGTTTCCGCTTTTCTGGCCATGCCGGTCTCCTTCGACGGAAGATTTGCGCTGCCCACGACGAATGAGACGCCCGCCCGCTGCGTTTCGTCAAGAAGGCGCTCCCGGTACGCGCTTGACGCGGGAGGCGCGAAGCCTATAATCGTCGATACCGCACGTTTATACGGTATATCCTCGTGAGCCCCGTACTCCAGCGCAAGTCCGCCCGCAGGTTTCCCCCCGACGCCCCGGCTGAGCCGCCGCAGCTCACCGCCCGGCAACGCCAGATCCTCGACTGGATTCGCGCGTATCTCGACTCCACCGGCATGCCGCCCACGCGAGCGGAAATCGCGAGCGGACTGGGTTTTTCCACACCGAGCTCCGCCGAGGATCACCTGCAGGCGCTCGCGCGCAAAGGTGCCATCGAAATGCTCCCCGGCGCGTCACGCGGCTTGCGCCTGAAAGATTTCCCCGGCATGCCGGTGCAGGGCACGCTGCCGCTCGTGGGTCGCGTGGCCGCCGGCAACCCGATCCTCGCGAGCGAGAACATCGAAGGCCGTTACCGCGTCGACCCCGGCCTTTTTTCGCCGCGTGCGGATTATCTGCTGCGCGTGCGCGGTCAAAGCATGCGCGACGCGGGCATTCTCGATGGTGATCTCCTCGCCGTGCACCGCACGGGCGATGCGCGCAACGGCCAGATCGTCGTCGCGCGCATCGGCGCAGCGAGCGGCGACGAGGTCACCGTGAAGCGCCTGCGCAAGCGTGGGCGCGATATCGTGCTGCTTCCCGAAAACAGCGCGTTCGAGCCGATCGTCGTCGACCCACGCACGACGCCCTTCGCGATCGAGGGCGTCGGTGTCGGGCTGATTCGCAGCGGTAGCTGGTAGTTCGAGCCGAGTTCATCTCCGGGCGACGCAGCCCGGCTTCTGGCCCGTATTCCCCTTCCTGTTGGAGGTATCCATGGTCTCTCCCATTCCCGCCGGGTATCACAGCGTGACGCCGTACCTGCTCGTCAAGGATGCCGCCCGGGCGCTCGCCTATTACCGCGAGGCATTTGGCGCCGAGGAGTTGATGCGCTTCGAAGGTCCGCCGGGGCGCATCGCGCACGCCGAGATGAAAATCGGCGACTCGCACGTGATGCTCGCCGACGAGAATCCTGACGACGGCTACGTCGGACCACAAACACTCGGCGGCGCCGGCGTCAGCCTGATGCTATACGTGCCGGACGTCGACGCTACGTTCGCGCGCGCCGTGAAGGCAGGCGGGAAAGTTCGCCGCGACGTCGCCGACCAGTTCTACGGCGACCGCGTCGGCACGCTGACCGATCCGTTCGGCCACGTGTGGTCGATCGGAACGCACCGCGAGGACGTCTCCGTCGACGAAGCGAAGCGCCGAATGGAAGCGCTGATGAAGCAGGGCTGATCGCGGAGGGACTCCTCGCATGTATACGCTCTATGGCAAGGCCGGCTCGGGATCGGCCGCCGTCGAAGCCGCGCTCGTCGTCGCGCGCGAGCCGTTTCGCATCGTCGAGACGGCGTCGTGGGCGAAGAACGACGCGTACGCCGATCTGCTGCGCGTCAATCCGCTCGGACAGGTGCCGACGCTCGTCGACGACGACGGCAACGCGATCTCCGAAAGCGCGGCGATTCTGATGCACCTCGGCAACGTGCATCCGGACAGCAAGCTGCTGCCTGGCAAGACAGCGCTACGGGCGCAGGTGGTGCGCGGCCTCGTCTTCATCGCCGCCAATTGCTATTCGGCGATCAGCATCATCGACTTCCCCGAGCGCTGGTGCGAAGATGCCGACCACGACGAGAAAGTCCAGCAGCGCATCCGGGCCGGCACGCGCGCGCGTCTGCACAAGCATTGGGAAATGTTCGCCGACGTGTTTCCGGGCAAGCCGTGGCTCGGCGGCGAGGATTTGAGCGCGCTGGATTTGCTTGCCGTGGTCGTTTCGAAATGGGCGGGCTCGCGCGCGCACGTCGAGCGGCACCGGCCGGCGTTCCACGCGACGCTCGCGCGCATCGAGGCGCATCCGGATGTCGCACCGGTGCTGGCCCGCAACTGGCCGGCGAGTTGAATAACATCAACGAAAAAGAGGGACACCATGCCGTTCATCCGCTTCGCACTTCTAGTCTGTACCGCGCTTCTCGCAGCGTTCGCGTTACCCGCAAGCGCGTGGAACCGCAGTCCCGCCACGTCGTTCGCAACGCTTCCGCCCGGAACCGCGCATCCCGAAGGCATCACGGCGGATGCCCAGGGCAACCTCTACGTCGCGAATTTGGACGTCAGCGGCAACACGACGGTCGTCACGATCGTCGTCTTCGGCCGCAATGGACAGTGGCTGCGCACGCTTGCGGTGAGCAACGGCAGCAACCTGCTGCTTGGCATCGCGTTCAACCCGGTCACGGGTGACCTGCTGGTCGCCGATCTCGGCAAGCAGCAGGTGCTCAAGGTCGATCCGCAAACCGGCGCGTCGAGCGTGTTCGCGTCGATCCCCGGCGGCGGGCCCAACGCGTTCGCGTTCGACGCCGCCGGCAATGTCTACGTCTCCGATTCGTTCCAGGCGACGATCTGGCGCATTCCGCCTGCAGGTGGCGCACCGGCCGCATGGGTGGCCGATCCGCTGCTCGGGACCGCCGGCGTGCCGCCGTTCGGCGCGAACGGCATGGCGTTCAACCGCGACGCTTCGGCGCTGTTCGTCGCGAACACGGGCAACGACACGATCCTGCGCATTCCGCTGCCCGCCGGGCCTTCCGGCGCGCCCGGTGCGCCGGAAGTGTTCGTGCATGCGATCAACGGCGCCGATGGTCTCGCGATCGACGACGCGGGCAATTTCTGGGTGGCGGCCAACCAGGCGGACGAAATCGTCGTCCTGGATCCGACCGGGCGCGTGATCGCGAAGCTCGGCGATTTCGACGGCATCGATCGCCATGGCGCGCCCGTCGGGCTGCTGTTTCCGGCAAGCCTCGTCATCGTCGGCAAGTTCGTGTACGTGACGAACCTCTCGCTCGATCTGCGCGGTTTCGGCCTGCCGCAAACCGTCGATTCGCAATGGACGGCCGAAGTGACGCGGCACACGATCGCGCGCATCCACGCACGCGTGCCACCGATGCGGGGACGCTAGGATCTGTTCACAGGTCCCGGGCTCCGAGCCGGAAATCCGCTCGATGATTCGCGGTGACATGAAAGATTCGCTCGCCCGGCTGCTCGCGCATCCCGCCATCTGGCGCGGAAGCGATTGCGCTTTCGAGCCGGCGAGCGTCGCGTCCGGATTCGCCGATCTCGACGCCGCATTGCCGGGCGGCGGATGGCCGCGCGGCGCGCTGACCGAAGTCGTTCTCGAGCGCGAAGGCATCGGCGAATTGCGCCTCACGCTGCCGGCACTTTCGCGTTTGCAGGCCGAAGGCCGCAGCATCGTGTGGGTGGCGCCGCCGTATCGGCCGTACGCGCCCGCGCTCGCCGCGGCCGGCATCGACCTGTCGCGGCTTTTCGTCGTGCGCGGCCGAACGGTCGCCGAAGCGCTGTGGGCCTACGAGCAGGCGCTGCGCGCGCCCGAATGCGGTGCAGCCTTCGGCTGGATGCCGTCGCACGAAGAGCGGCTGTTGCGCCGGCTGCAGGTGGCCGCGCGTGAAGGCCGCACCTGGGGCGTGCTGTGGCGGCGTCCGGGCCAGCGCGCAAGCGCCCTTTCGGCGCCTCTGCGCCTGTCGCTCGCGCCCGATCGGGGAGGCCTGGCCGTGCGCGTGCTGAAGCGTCGCGGCGCCGATCTTGCACGATCCATCCTGATCGATCTCGCGCGCGCGCCGGGTGCGCCGCTGTATCCGCTGCCCGAAGGACAGCCGCTCGCGCGGCGCAACACGTCGCCGCTGCCGCAAGGTCGACGGCACGGTACCCGGCTTCCGCACCGGAAGGCATCCTGATCGTGCGGCCATGCTGTGGGCCTGCCTGCTGTTCCCTTCGCTTCCGCTCGACGTCTTCGCCCGCGCGCTGAAACCCGCGGAAGCGGCACATCCGCTCGTCGTCACGAGCGGCGGTCACTATCCGCGTGTCGTCGCCTCCAATGCCGCCGCGCGCGCCGCCGGCATTCGTCGTGATCAGCTCGTGTCGGCCGCGCTCGCGCTGGCGCCTGACGTGACGTTGCGCGAGCGCGATCTCGCCGCCGAGGAGGCCGCGCTCGGCGAAGCAGCGACGCTCATGCTCGCCTTCACGCCGAACGCGAGCATTGCCAAGCCCGACGCTATCGTCGCCGAAATCTCGGGCAGCGTGCATCTGTTCGGCGGCCTGTCACGATTGCACGCCGAATTGCTGTCCGCGGTAGAAGCGCATGGCTATGCCGTTCGCACGGCGCTCGCACCTGCGCCCACGGCCGCGCTGCTGCTCGCGCGCGGCGGTCATTCACCGTCCGTCCTCGGCGTCGATGCGCTGGAAACGGCGCTCGCGCCGTTGCCGCTCGCGCTTTGCGACATCGATGCCGACACGCTGGCGATGCTCGCGGCCTCGGGCATCAAGACGTTCGGCGATGCGCATCGCCTGCCGCGCCCGGGACTCGCGCGCCGCGCAGGTCCGCAAATCGTCGCGACGCTCGACCGCGCGCTGGGGCGTGCCCCCGATCCCCGCAAGCCTTACCACCCGCCGCCGCGCTTCGAGCGCAGGCTGCCGCTGCCCTCGCCGGTGGACACGGTCGAGTCGCTGCGCTTCGCCGTCCATCGTCTCGTTCAGGATTTCGGTGGCTGGCTCCTCGCGCGAGGCCTCGGCGCCGTGCGGATGTCGCTTGTCCTCGTGCACGAGCGGTATCTGCGCGCGCGCGGCGTCGCACCCACCGTCGTGACGTTCGCGCTCGGCTCACCGGCCCGCGCGCCTGCGCATCTTTCCGCGGTGTTGCGCGAGCGGCTCGACCGCGTCGCATTGCCGGCGCCAGTGGAAGCGATCGTGCTCACGAGCGATGAAACCGCACCGCTTCGCGGCCGCAATCTCGGTCTCCTGCCGGAGGATGCCCCGGAGACAGTCGCCGTTCCGCTCGTCGAGCGATTGCGGGCGCGGCTCGGTGACGACGCCGTGACCGTGCTCATGCTGCAACCCGAGCATCGTCCCGAATTAGCGACATGCGAAAGCGTGCCGGGAATGTCGCCCAAAGGAGGCGCACGAACCGGCGAAGGCGTCACAGATGCGCGCGCAGGTGCGACCAAGCGCGAATCAGCAGGCAGCGCTGGCATGGGAGCGCCGCGACCGCTCTGGCTCGCTCCCGAGGCCCAGCCTCTGGCAACCGAGCTCGAAGCCGCGCCATGGATCCTGCGCGATGGTCCCGAACGCATCGAATCGGGCTGGTGGGACGGCCGCGATGTCCGCCGCGATTACTTCGTCGCCGAGAGTCCGCGCGGCGAAACCGTCTGGATCTACCGCGATCACCGCTACGGCGCCGACGACGGCGAATGGTTCCTGCACGGCTATTTCGCCTGACTTTCGGCGAAACATCCTCCGCGCGGAAGGGTCCTATGAATGGAAAGGGGACATTTTCATGGAACGCGCGCTGGCCGACCACGTCGAGCGTGAGATCCGGATTCCCGCCGGCGAAGCCGCACTGGCGGGCAGCGTCACCCTTCCCGCCGGCGCGAAGGCGCTCGTGCTCTTCGCACACGGCAGCGGCAGCAGCCGCCACAGCCCGCGCGATGTCTGGGTGGCATCGCGCCTGCAGCAAGCCGGCCTGGCAACGCTGCTGTTCGATCTTCTCACCGCACCCGAAGAAGCGCGCGACGCGCACACGCGCGAGCATCGCTTCGACATCGCGCTGCTCGCGCGACGTCTCGCCGACGCCACGCGATGGATCGACGCCGAGCCCGACCTGCGCGACTTCGCACTCGGTTATTTCGGTGCGAGCACAGGCAGCGCGGCCGCGCTCGCGGCGGCGGCCGAACTCGGCGATCGCATTTCCGCCATCGTTTCACGCGGCGGGCGGCCCGATCTCGCCGGTGAGCGCGCATTGTCCGCCGTCACGGCGCCTACGCTGCTGATCGTCGGCGGCGATGACGAGCCCGTGATCGGATTGAACGAGCGCGCGCAGGCGCTGATGCGTTGCGAGCGGCGGCTCGTCGTCGTTCCGGGCGCATCGCATCTGTTCGAAGAGCCGGGCGCGCTCGAGCAGGTTGCGAAGGCCGCAGCGGAGTGGTTCGTCGAATATCTCGTTGTCGGAAAGGCACGCTAGGGTCCGTTCGCGCTATGGACGCAAACGCGTTGCACCGCCAACCCGAAGGGAACGTTTGCGCCCCCAGCGCGAACGGACGCTAGATGTTCGGCCTGCTGCCCGCACCTTTCGCCGATCGCCGGCAGGCAGGTAAGGTGCTGGCGCAGAAGCTCGGACGCTATCGCGGCGACCGCGACGCCGTCGTGCTCGGCCTGCCGCGTGGCGGCGTCCCGGTGGCGTACGAGGTCGCGCGGGCACTCGATGCGCCGCTCGATGTGTTCGTCGTGCGCAAGCTCGGCATGCCCGGGCACGAGGAGTTCGCGATGGGCGCGATCGCGACCGGCGGGGTCACGGTGATGAATCCCGATTTCCGTGACTTTCATGTTCCGGAAGCCGCGCTCGAAGCGGTGGTCGCGCGCGAGCGCGCCGAGCTCGACCGGCGCGAGCGTCTCTACCGCGACGATCGCCCGCCAATCGCGCTGGAGGGCAAAACCGTGATCCTGGTCGACGACGGGCTCGCCACCGGCTCGACGATGCTGGCGGCCGCCACTGCGGTCAAAGGCGCCAATCCCAAGGCTGTCGTCGTCGCCGTGCCAGTGGCCGCGACGGAGACGTGCCAGGCGTTGCGAAGCCATGTCGACGACGTCGTTTGCGCCGCGACGCCGGAGCCGTTTCGCGCGGTCGGCCTTTGGTATCGCGATTTCGCGCAAGTCGACGACGCCGAAGTGCACACGCTGCTCGAAAGCAGGGTCAAAGACGATTTTCCGCGAGAATAGCGTCGGGGCCGAAATCCGGGTCGAGATGCATTTCGCACCGTCGACGGTCGAATGCCGGCCGCTTTCCACGCAATGCATTCCTGACCCGGATTTCGGGAGTCGTCTCTCCTGCTTCATATTCCGGCGTACCACTGGTAGCCCTGATCCTCCCAGTAGCCGCCCTTGCCGCCCGCGATGTGCGCGAAGCTTTCGACCAGTTCGAGCCGCATCACGTATTTCGCGTGCTTGTAGCCAAGCTGGCGCTCCACACGAAGGCGAATCGGCGCGCCGTTCGCGACCGGCAGCGGCTGGTCGTTCAGCGCGTACGCGAGCAGCGTCTGCTCGTGATACGCGTCGTCCATGTCGATGCTCTCGTAGTACGGGGACTGGCCGCCCTCCTCCATCGGATCGGCGCAATGGAGGACGACGTAGCGCGCCGTCGCGGCAGGCTTGACGGCGTCGAGCAGCGCCGAAAGCCGCGCGCCCTGCCACTTCGCGATCGCGCTCCAGCCTTCGACGCAATCGTGGCGCGTGATCTGCGTGCGGCTCGGCAGCGCGCGCAATTCGGCGAGCGTGAAGCGGCGCGGCGCCGCGACGAGGCCGCCGACGTCGAGCGCGTAGCCGGCGAAGCGGTTCGCGACGAGCGCCGCGTACTCGGGATTGTCGGGCTGCGCGGTGCCGTTGCTGCGAAACGTCGGCGAAACGTCGGCGGCCGTGTACTCCTTCGCCATCGCGCTGCGGCCGGTGACGAGCTTGGCGAGGCGCTCGTTCAATTTTTCCGCGGACTCGAGAATCGGCGGAAACCATTCGCTTTGCGAAAGGCGGTCGCAGCCGGCCACGCCGAGCGCGCCGACGGCGGCAGCCATGCGCGCGAGAAAGCGGCGGCGAGCGCCGCGATCGACGTCATTCATGCGCGGCCTCCTGCGGTACGCGGTAGCGCCCGGTGACCATCGACCGAAGGTTGTTCCAGAGTCCCGTCACGATCACCTGGAACACGTGCACCGCGACGAACGCGACGAGCAGCCAGGCGACGATGAAGTGAATCGAGCGCACCGACTGCCGCCCCCCGAACCACGCGACCCAGCCGCCGAACAGCGTGTCGAGACGCGGCGACATGCCGAGCCCCATCAGTACGATCAGCGGCAACAGCACGAAGATCACCGTGACGTACGCGATCTTCTGCAGCACGTTGTAGCGCTTCGCCGCCTCGCCCGTCGGATGGCGGAACCGCAAATGATCGACGATCGACGCGCCGATGCCGCGAATGTCGGCACGCGTCGGCCACAGGTCGCGCCGGAAATGCCGCGTCGCGAGCGTGTAGCCGACGTAGCAGAGGCCGTTGATCAGGAACACCCAGGCGAAGAAGAAATGCCACGAGCGCGCCATCGCGAGCCACTGGTGGCTCGGCACCGTCATCCACGACGGAAAACCTTGCGCGTACATGCGGCCGTCGTCGGTGGACAGGCCGAGAACGCCGGTGGTCGTGAACTCGCGACCGGCGATGCGCGTGTAGCCGATCGGGTTGCCCTGCGCATCCTCGCGCGCGCCGATCAAAAGCCACGGGTCGCGTCCGCCATACGACGACTCACCCCAGTACAGCGCGGGATGCGCGTTGAAAATCTGCAATCCGCTCATGAACATCAGCGTCAGCGCGAGCACGTTGATCCAGTGCATGATCCGCACCGGCAGCGCGTGGCGCCGATACAACGCAGGCGGCGCGGACACCGAGGCCGTGCGTGTGGCTTTGCCAGCGGGCAGGACAGCAGGAGTAGACGTGTCGTTCATGCCGGTTGGTCGCAATGGCCTCGCCGAAGCTTACGCCTGCGGTTTGACGCTCGCGGGCAGCCGGCGTTCAGCGGCTGCCGTCGAGCCTCGGCACGACGCGGGCGTGCCAGGCGAGCGCGGCCCATGCGATGGCCGTGAAGGCGGCGCCCGCAAGGAACGTAGCGGCGGGGCCGATCGCCTGCCAAAGGAATCCGGCCAATGTACTCGCGACGAGCAACGCGATGCCGCTCGCGAGGTTGAACACGCCGAACGCCGTTCCGCGCAGGTCGTCCGGCGCCGTTGTCGCGACGAGGGCGGCAAGCAATCCCTGCGTGAGCGCCATGTGCAGGCCCCACAGCGCGGCGCCGGCCAGCACGCCGGGCACGCTCGCCGCGAGCGCGAGCACGACATCGCTTGCAACGAGCGCCGCGAGTCCCGTTGACAGCAGCGCGGTCGCGTGGCCGCGATCCGCAGCGCGTCCGGCAGGAAAGGCGACCGCCGCGTACACGAACGACATCGCGACCATCACCCACGGCGCGCCGGTGGTGCCGAGCCCGGAATCCTGCGCGCGCAGCACGAGAAATGCCTCCGAGAAGCGCGCGAGCGTCAGCACGAATGCGATACCGGCGACGACGTAGAACCGCCGGTCAAGGCGTCGCGCGTCGCGCCACGATATGCGCTTCGCCGCGGTGTTAGCGGGCTCGTCTTTCTCGTGCACGCCGAAAACCAGCAGCGCCACGCAGAGGACGGCCGGAATGACTGCCACCCAGAACGCTGCGCGGAAGTTGCCGGCAAAGTAACCGATCAGCACCACGGCAAGCAGCGGCCCCGCGACGGCGCCCACGGTATCGAGCGATTGCCGCAAGCCGAAGGCGGCACCGCGCACGGCGGGCGGTGTCAGGTCCGCGATCAGCGCGTCCCGCGGCGCGCCGCGCACGCCTTTGCCCACGCGATCGGCGAACCGCGCCGCCACCACCCAGGACAGCGCCGGCGCGAGCGGGAACGCCAACTTCGACACGGCCGCGAGCCCGTAGCCGAGCACGACGAGCGGCTTCCGGTGCCGCGTGACGTCGGACCAGTAGCCGGAAAACACCTTGACGATCAGCGCGATCGCCTCGGCAATGCCTTCGACGATCCCAACGAAGAGCACCGATGCACCGAGCGTTCCCACCATGAATAGCGGGAGCAGCGCGTGGATCAGCTCGCTCGACGTGTCCATCAGCAGGCTGACGAAGCCGAGCGTCCACACCCCCCGCGGTATCCGCGTGGAAGTCACGGGAATCAAGACGCTTCAGAACTGAAACGCCGCCGTCAAATCACCTGCGCCCGCGCGCACGCCGGGAAGCGGCTCGAGGTCGAAGCGCCGCGTGATCAGCTTGATGATGGACGTCGTATCGTAGTACGTGTGATCGACGTAGCCGCGCCTCGCGAACGGCGACACGACGATCGCGGGAATGCGCGATCCGGGTCCCCAGCGATCGCCTTTCGGCGGCGCGACGTGATCCCAGAAGCCCCCGTTCTCATCGTACGTGACGATGATCGCCGTCGAGTTCCACAGCGGGCTCGCCTTGATCTTCGCGATCAGCGCCGCGACGTGCTCGTCGCCCGACAGCACGTCGGCGTATCCGGGATGCTGGTTGAGGTTGCCCTGCGGCTTGTAGAACGCCACCTGCGGCAAATCGCCTTTGTCGATAGCGACGACCAGATCCTTGTAGTCCTTCAGGTGCCGCTCGCGGTCGGCGGTGCCGGGCGCGAAGCGCGCGAAATAGTTGAACGGCTGATGATGCGTGACGAAGTTCGGCGCGCCTTTCTCGCGATAGTTGATGATGACGCGCTTCGCATCGGGTGGCTGCATGCCGTCCTTGACCGCATCGTCCCACGCTCCCGAGTACCACACCCACGACACGCCTTTCGCTGAAAGCGTGTCCCCGATCGTCATCAGCTTCTGTGGCGGCAGCGTGTGCCGCGCCGGGTCGGCGTAGCGCGGATCGCCGCCTTTCGCCGGTGGAATTCGCGACGGCTGGTACGGCGGCTGCGTCGTGTTGACGGAAAAGCCGTCAGGCGTCGTCTCGCCGCCCAAGAATTCGGCGGGCGCCGTCATCACGGACGCGCCGGCCGCACCCTTCGTCCTGAGCCAGCCGCGCTCGTCGACTTGCGCGCGAGCGCCGGCCGGCGCGTGATCGTCGATCGGCGTGCACGCGCAAATCAGCCACACATGATTGAGATACGAGCCGCCGAAAGCCGCCATGAAGAAATTGTCGGCAAGCGTGTATTCCTGCGCCCATCTCCACATCGGCAGCTTGGAGCCGTCGTAATAGCCCATCGAGAGCGCGCCCGCATCCGATGCAGCGACGAAGCGGTCGTTGCGCCCACCGTCGATCTGCTCCTGGTTGCGATAGAACTCGTGGATCAGGTCGCGCGTCGGTGTCGACAGCGGCAGGTTGATCGGCGGCGCATCGATGCGAAACGGCTTGTTGGGCAAATCGCGCGGGAAAGCGGGATCGGCCTCCTTCCCCTTCCAGACGGGCGGCAGCGTCGTGAACGGCTTGCCGTCGCGGTCGACCTGCGTGTACTGCGCGGGCGTCGCGTTCGCGATGCCGTTCGCGCCGGGAAACAGTCCGTACAGATTGTCGAAGCTCCGATTCTCGGCGTAGATGACGACGATGTGCTCGATCTTCGAAAGCCCTGCGCGATCGCCGGAAGGCGGCGCGGCGCAGCCGGATACGACCGCAACGACGGCCAGCGACAGCCAACGCCGAATGTTCATGCGATGCATATTCGTCCTCCCTTTGCCGTGATCGATCGGTACATGCGTTGATGCCGAGCCGGAAGTTTCGCGGCCTTACACGCCCGCTTCGGCCAGCAGCACGCTCGCGCGCACGGTACCGGCGCGTTCGTGGCGCGCCGTAATGTCGACCTGCGTGCCGGCGCCACCGCGCACGACCCATTCGATCTTCATTCGGTCGTCGGTGACGTTGTAGTCGGGCCAGAACGAGACACCGGTGTGCTTGTGCGCCTTGCCTTCGAGCTGGCCGACGTCGTCGCGCGCCTTGCCGCTTGCAAGCGACGCGCCTTGCGGCAGCGTGATTTCCGCGACGATGCCGCGCACCGTCTTGCGAACGAGCGCGCGCTTCGAGACATACGTCGGCAGCCAGCCCACGTTCTGGATCACGAGCGTGATCGTCCAAGTGTCATCGCCGAGGACCGTCGCGCCTGCGTGCACGAGCTCGAGCTTCGGCGAGCACAGCGCCTGCCACAGCAGCCACTTCGGAAATCGCGCGAGCTCGCGCGCGAGCAGCGGCAGGGGCGGATTGCCGAACGCGTGGAAGCGATCCCAGCCGCCGATTTCGACGCGGCCGAGCTGCGGATGGTCGAACGGCTTCCAGCCGTGGTGCGCCGCGCCGCCCAGTTGCTCCTCGTTCCAGCGGAAAAGCTTCAGGTCATCTTCGATCGGATGATCGCGGAACCAGTCGATGAACTTGTAATCGGTGATGCCCGCCTCGCGCATCGGCGACCAGATTTCGACGACCCACACGAAGATGCCGAGGTGCTCGTATAGCCAGTCGAACGTGCCGCTGATCACCGACTTCGGGTGGTAGCGGAACTCGTGATAGACGGAAATTGCCGGGTAGCCGGTGAGCTCCGTTCCCTTGCGACCGGTGAGCTGGTAGAACCATAGGTCCTCGGCGTCCATGTCGTCGTCCGGCGTGTGCTCGAACGGACGCAGCAGCACGCCGCTCCACGTGTGGAACGTCGTGCCCGCGGTGATGTTTGGATGACGCACGACGAAGTCGACGATCGCGCGGATTTCCGGCTCCGACGCCGGGTACGGACCACCGCCGGGCTGCTCGAACTCCTGCCGCCAGCTCGCCGGAAAATTCCGATTGAGATCGAGGCTCTGCCGCGGCCGCTTGATCTTCAGCGTGTAGCCGTCGTAACCGTCGTAGCGACCCTCCGGCATGATCCGATAGTAAGTGCCGCCGATTTCCGTGGGATCGCGACGGATCATCAGCCGCGGCTCCCGGGGATGCGCCTTCCATAGCCCGTTCGGATCCGCGATGCGCATTTGCAGGATGCGACCGTCGCCGTCGACGTCCTCGACGGACAGTCCTTCGATGTCGTCTTCGTCGAACGGATAGGCGCGCGTGCTCGAGCGCACCCATTTCGGCTTGTCGGCGAGGGCCCATTCGGCGCCGTCGGGATTGATGCGCGGGCAGACGTAGAACGCGCGCGTGTCGAGCGTGCGCGTCACGTCGGCGTCCGTGCCGTAGCCGGCGACGAGCTCGTTCAGGAAATGCAGCGTGGCCGCCGATGCCGCGACTTCGGTCGAATGGATGTTGCCGTCGACCCAGAACGCGGGCTTTTCGTGCGCCGGGCCGCTCGCCGCGTTCGTCACCGTCACCAGCCAGATATCGCGGCCTTCGTGGCTCTTGCCGATCGATTCGATACCGACGAGCCGCGGATGGTCACGCACGAGCGCGTGCAGGCACTCGGTCAGTTCCGAGTAGCGAAGGAAGCGGTCGCAGGGTATCGGAGGCATGGGAAGCGAGCTAACTTTTGACCCATCTTACCGGCGCCGGCCGGATGCCGTATATTTATGCGGTATGATGTCCCCCGACCTGCTGCCGGCCTACGCCGAGCTGCATTGCCTGTCGAATTTCTCGTTCCTGCGCGGCGCGTCGCATCCGGAGGAGCTCGTCGAGCGTGCGGCGAGCCAAGGTTACGCGGCGCTGGCGCTGACCGACGAATGCACGCTCGCCGGTGCCGTCCGCGCGCACCTGGCGGCGAAGGATGCGGCGCTTCCGCTGATCATCGGCAGCGAGCTCACGCTGACCGACGGCCTGAAGCTCGTCCTGCTCGCCACCGGCCGCGCAAGCTACGGCGATTTGTGCCAGCTCGTCACGCGCGGGCGCCGCAACGCGAAGAAAGGCTCCTATCGCCTCGCGCGCGACGACATCGCGGAGCTCGGCTCGCAATGCATCGCGCTGTGGCTGCCGAAGGTCGACCCGGCCGCCCGCGCAATCGGTGACGCGCTGCGTGCGGATGCCCGTTTCGTGCGCGACGTGTTCGCCGATCGCGCATGGATCGGCGTCGAGCTGCTCGCACAAGCGGGCGATGCCGCGCGCCTCGCGCAATCGGCGGCGCTCCGCGAGGCGAGCGGGCTGCCGCTCGTCGCGGCCGGCGATGCGCACATGCACGTGCGGGCGCGCCGCGCGCTGCAGGACACGCTCACGGCCATCCGCCTGAAGACGCCGCTCGCCGGATGCACGCACGCGCTGCATCCCAACGGCGAGCGGCACCTGCGCTCGCGGGCGCGGCTCGCCGGCATCTATCCGCCGGAGTTGCTCGCGGAAACGCTGCAAATCGCCGAACGCTGCCGCTTTTCGCTTGACGAGCTGCGCTACGAATATCCCGAGGCAATCGTGCCGCCGGGAGAGACGGCCGCGTCGTGGCTGCGCAAGCTGGTCGAGCGCGGGCTCGCCGACCGGTATGGACTTCGGGGTCAGAGCTGTAAGTATTCGCGCGAGCCTTGCGCGAATACTTACAG
>DATEIQ010000049.1:0-17268 GCA_035278845.1 Casimicrobiaceae bacterium
AACAGCAGCACCTTGACGCGATTGCGCCGCTCGGGCTGCAGCCTGAGGTCGAGCCACCCGGCGTTGCGCGCGGTGCCGGCGATCGTGCCGTCGAGATCGAGCTCCTCGGGCACGCCTTCGCGGGCGAAGCGCCTCAGCCGGCGCAGCGCCACCTTGATGTTGCGCGTGTTGAGCTCGACGTCGCCGTCGAGGTTGCGAAAGCTGCGCTCGTCCCAGACCCGGACGGCGCTGCGGCCGCCGCCTTCCGGACCGACGCGGATGCCTTCCGGGTTGTAGCCGAACGCGCCGAACGGGCTCGTGCCGCCGGTGCCGATCCACTTGCTGCCACCAGCATGGCGCTCGCGCTGCTCGGCTAGCCGCTGCCGGAACGTCTCCATCAGCTTGTCGAGTCCGCCGAGCGCCGCGATCCGCGCCTTGTCCTCCTCGCTGAGATGACGCATGAACTCGCGCCGCAGCCAGTCCGCGGGAATGCCGGCGCCAAAGTCGAACAGCGCGTCCACGCCCTTGAAGTAGCTGCCGAACGCGAGGTCGAAGCGGTCGAAGTGCTGCTCGTCCTTGACGAGGCAAGCGCGCGCGAGCGTGTGGAAATCGTCGAGCGACGTGGTGATCACGCGCTGCTCGAGCGCCTCGAGCAGCGTCAGGAATTCGCGCGTCGAGACCGGCAGCCGGAACGACTTGAGATGCAGGAAGAATCCGGCCAGCATCGGCGTTTCAATCCGACGGGTTCGCGTCCTCGCGCTTCGCGATCCACCACGACACGACGCCGCACGCGGTGGCGACGGCGCCGAGGAACAGCCAGAAGTACGCGTAGCCGCGAGCGTCGGCGCGCGCGGCCGCGTCCACGACGTCGATTTCCGACAAGCCGTTGAACGCGACGCCGAAGCAGGCAAGCGCGAACACGACGGACGCCCACATCGAGAACTGGGCGCTGATCTTCATGCCTTCTCCGTGCCCCGCGCCGGCGCGCGCCGGGGCTTCGCCAGCAGAAAGCGCAAGTGCGCCTTCACCGCCGCCCATTCGCCGTCGAGGATGCTGAACACGACGGTATCGCGGCGGCTGCCGTCCGGCATCAGCTGATGGCTGCGCAGCACGCCGTCCTGCTTCGCGCCGAGCCGCTCGATCGCCGCCCGCGATGCTTGGTTGAACCAGTGCGTGCGGAATTCGACGGCGATGCAGCCGAGCGTCTCGAACGCGTGCGTGAGCAGCAGCAGCTTGCACTCGGTGTTGACCGCCGTGCGCTGCGCGCGCTTCGCATACCACGTGTGGCCGATCTCGAGCCGCCGGTTCGCGGCGTCGACGTTGAAATAGCGCGTGCTGCCGACCACGTCGCCGCTCTCGCTGTCCCGGACGACGAACGGCATCGCACCCAGCCGTTCGCGCATGTCGAGCGCCGCATCGAGCCACTTCTCCGTGTTCTGCGGCGCGGGAACCGACGTGTACCAGAGCTTCCACAACTCGCCGTCGGCCGCGGCCGCCGCAACTAATTCGAGATGCGACCGCGCGAGCGGCTCGAGCGTCGCGTGCGTGCCCGCCAGCGTGACCGGTTCGACGAACCGGCTAGCCACGGCCGGCTCGCGCCATGAACACGACGCGCTCGAACAGGTGCACGTCCTGCTCGTTCTTCAGCAGCGCGCCGTGCAGCGGCGGCAGGAACGCCTTGCGATCGCTGCTGTGCAGCGCTTCGGGCGGGATGTCCTCGGCGAGCAGCAGCTTGAGCCAGTCGAGGAGCTCGGACGTGGACGGCTTTTTCTTGAGGCCCGGCACGTCGCGCAGGTTGAAGAACACTTCCAGTGCCTCGGCGAGCAGCGCCTTCTTGAGATCCGGGAAATGCACGTCGACGATCCGCGTCATCGTCTCGCGGTCGGGGAACCGGATGTAATGGAAGAAGCAGCGGCGCAGAAACGCGTCCGGCAGCTCCTTTTCGTTGTTCGACGTGATGACGACGAGCGGCCGATGCCGCGCTTGTATCGTCTGCTGCGTCTCGTAGACGTGGAACTCCATCCGGTCGAGCTCGCGCAGCAGATCGTTCGGAAACTCGATGTCCGCCTTGTCGATCTCGTCGATCAGCACGACGGCGGGCGTCTCGCTCGCGAATGCGTCCCACAGCACGCCACGCTTGATGTAGTGGCCGATGTCCGCGACGCGGCCGTCGCCGAGCTGCGAGTCGCGCAGCCGCGACACCGCGTCGTATTCGTAGAGTCCCTGCTGTGCCTTCGTCGTCGACTTGACGTGCCACTGGTAGAGCGGCCGCGACAACGCGCGCGCGATTTCCTCGGCAAGCAGCGTCTTGCCGGTGCCGGGCTCGCCCTTGACGAGCAGCGGCCGCGTCAGCGCGAGCGCCGCGTTGACGGCGAGCTTCAAATCGTCGGTGGCGACGTAAGTGGCGGAGCCTTCGAAGCGCATGACGGTCGATCCGGAGCTATGGATTTCCCCGATGTTAGCCGATGCGCCCGAGCGCCCATTGCAGCAGCCACAGTGCGACCATCCCCGCCGCGATCGTGCGCAGCGTGCTGCGTGTGTAGAACGCCACGACACCGGCGATCGCGGCCGCCAGGATCCTCGGCACGTCGGCGTTGCCGGCGGCTTCCGGCGCAAATGCGACCATCGGCACGACGAGCGCCGTCAGCATCGCAGCCGGCACGTAGCGGAAGGCGCGCTCGAGCAGCGCCGGCACGCGCCGGCGCGCGAAGATCGCGATGAACGACAGGCGCGACGCATAGTTCAGCACGCCGACGATCGCGATGACCGCCCACAGCTTCAGCGTCGCGTCCATCGCTCCCGCGCGAAGTCGGCGAGCGTGCCCGCGACGATGCCGATCGTGCCGGCGACGATCAGGTTGAGCTTCATCGGCAGCGCCGACAGCGCGATCACCGCGTAGCCGGCGACGAGCGCCGCGCCGATCGTAGGCGCCGTGCGCAAGTGCGGCGCGACGAGCGCGATGAAGCAAAGCGGCACGGCGAAATCGAGCGACCACGACGCTGGAATCACGTTGCCGGCGAAGTAGCCCGCCAGGTTCGTCACCTGCCACATCGCCCACAGCGCGAAGCCGCCGCCGAGAAAATGCATGCCGGCCGCGTGCGGGTTGCCGCCGGCGCTCAGGCGGCGCACCGACGCGGCGAACGCCTGGTCGGTGAGCAGGAACGCGAGGCCCTTCTGAAAGCGCGGCGGCAGTGGCCGCACGTAAGGCGCCATCGCCGCGCTGTAGATGACGAAGCGCAGGCCGGCGACGAAGCATGTCATCACGATCACGGCGAGCGGCGCGCCGGCCGCGAGCAACTGCACCGCGAGGATTTGCGCGGCACCGGAGAACACGATCGCCGATAGACCGAGTGCGGCAAGCGGCGACGCACCGGCGGCCGCCGCACCGACACCGCACACGAGGCCGAACGGTACGAGGCCAATGCATGCCGGCACCATCTCGGCGAAGCCGGCGCGGAAGTCGGCATCGGCGGCCAAGCGGCGCATCGCAGTCATCCACATCTCGCGCAAACGCGCTCCACGTGGGAGCACTTCAGAGGTTCCTTAGGCGATCGCCGACGTCTGCGCGAGTCCCGCGTCGACGATCAGGTTCTGGCCGGTGATGCCGCGCGATTCTTCGGAAGCGAGGAACAGTGCCGTGCGCGCGACGTCGTCCTCGGACAGCCGGAATTTCAGGCATTGCGCGTCGACGATGGCCGCCTCGTCGGCCGGCGTCACCCACAGCGCCTGCTGGCGCGCCGTCGCGATCGCGCCCGGCACCAGCGCGTTCACGCGAATGCCGCGCGGCCCGAGCTCGCGGGCGAGCGTGCGCGTCAGCCCGTGGATCGCGGCCTTCGCGGCCGTGTACGCGGACAGTCGCGTGCGGCCGCGCATCCACGACACCGACCCCAGGTTGATGATCGACCCGCCGCCGGCCGCCTCCATCGCCGGCGCCACCGCCTGCGCCGCGAAGAAATGGTGCCGCAGGTTGACGGCCAGGAGGTCGTCCCAGAGCTCGGGCGTCATGTCCGCGAAATCGTGGCGGTCGTCGCGCGCAGCGTTGTTGACGAGCACGCGAATCGGCCCTCGCGCGGCGTTCGCGTCCGCGATCGCACGCCGCAGCGACACAATGTCGCGCACGTCGCAGCGAACGTAGCGCGCCGGCTCGACACCGTGCAGCACCCGCAGCTGTTCGACAAGCGCGGTCGCGGATGCGTCATCGACGTCGACGAACGTGACGCGGCAGCCGGCGCGCGCGAAACACGCGACGATCGCCGCGCCGATGCCGGATCCGCCGCCCGAAACGAAGACGGAAAGACCGGCGAGATCGGGATAGCGCGCGCGGGCGCCCGCGGTCACTTGGGCGGCGCTGGAAACGTCACGTACGGTGGCCGCGGCTCCTGGTTGGGCGGCACGAAGGCCGGCGCCTTCTCGCCTCCGGGACCGAGCGAGCGAATGAACCGGTAGATCGCGCGCAGGTCCGAAGGCGTCATCTGGTTGAGCGCGAACCACGGCATCGGCGGGCGCGTCTCGAGCTTCTTCGCCTGCTCGACCCATTCCTTCTCGGAGATTTGCTCCATGTAGAGGCGGAGATTCACCGGATACGTCGTGCCCCAGGGTCCGCGCCAGCCGAGCGTGTCGCCGATCAGCCATTGTTTCTCGTCCACCTTGCCGCCGCTCATCGCGTAGCCCGGTGTGTGGCAGTCGTTGCAGCCGGCGATCGTCACCAAATACCGGCCGCGCTCGCGCAACGGGTCGGCCGGCTTCTTGTCCGCGGCGCCGGCCGATGCGCCGAGCGCCATTGCGCAAAGTGCGAACCCGAGGGCCGCACCGCGTCGCCGAAGTTGCATGTAACCTCCTCCTTCGTAGTGGCCATTGCGTGCGGACGCCATCTTAATCCGGCGAGTCGAATCGTGCGAATTCTCGAGCTTGCGAATCGAAGCGGCGCAGCCTGCCGCATCGCGCCCGACCTCGGAGGTGCTATCACCGGGTTTCACTGGCGCGCGCGGCCGATCCTGCGGCCGACGCCCGAGTCGGCGCTTGCGGAGGCTAACGTGCGCGCGACGTCGTGCTACCCGCTCATCCCGTACTCGAACCGCATCGCGGACGCGCGGCTCACGTTCGCCGGACGCGAATGCGCGCTCGCGCGCAACTTCGGCGATCACCCACACGCGATCCATGGCGTCGGCTGGCAGCGCGCGTGGGATGTCGAGCAGGCATCGGCGCATCGGGCGCGTCTCGCACTCGTGCACGATGCACGCGGCGCGAACGCCGCGGCGTGGCCCTGGCCGTTCGGCGCGACGTTGACGTTCGAGCTTCCGGAGCCAGCGGACGATGATGCCGTTGTGCTGGTTGCGACACTGACGATCGCGAACACCGGCTCGTCCGCCTTTCCCTTCGGCCTCGGGTTCCATCCGTTCTTTCCGCGCGATGCGCACACCGACGTGGGATTTGCCGCCGCGGCCGTGTACGAGAACGACGCGACGCAATTGCCGTTGCGGCGCGTCGCCATCCCGCCCGCATGGCAGTTCGACCCGCCCCGAGCGAGTGCCGGAACCGCGCTCGACAACGTATTCACCGGCTGGTGCGGCGCCGCGACGCTCGTCGACCGCGCAACAGGACTTGCCACGGCGCTTGCCGCCGACCGCGCGTGCCGTTACCTCGTCGTCTATGCACCGCGTGACGCGGCCTTCATCGCGCTCGAGCCCGTCACGCACGAAACCGACGCGTTCAACCGGCAAGCGCGCGGCGTCGCGGACACCGGATTCCGCACGCTGCCACCCGGTGGCACCTTTTCTTGTACGATGCGCATTGCCGCGTCGGCGCCAGACCGGCCGGCATTTCCCGCCACGAGTTCCCCGTCATGACTGCCTCCGGTCCGTTCACCTGCGCGCTCGACGTGCGCGCGAGTCTCGGCGAATGCCCGCTGTGGGCGGACGACGAGCGCGTGCTGTACTGGGTCGACATCAACGCGCCTTCGCTCAACCGCTTCGACCCGGAAAGCGGCCGGAACACGGTAATGCCGATGCCGACGTCGATCGGGAGCTTCTGCTTCCGCGATGGCGGCGGCTTCGTCGTCGCGCTTCGCGACGGCATCTGGCTTGCCGACCCGCGCGGCCAGCTCGAGCGCAAGGCCGCGGCTGCACCTTACGACCCCGCAACTTATCGCTTCAACGACGGCCGCTGCGACCGGCAGGGCCGCTTCGTCGTCGGCTCGATGAACGAGCGGCGCGATGCAGACAATGCTGCGCTGTACCGGCTCGATGCCAGCTTTTCGCTAACCCGCCTGTTCGGCGGCATGACGATCAGCAACGGGCTCGCGTGGAGCCCGGACGGCGCGACGATGTATCACGCGGACACGCCGGTGCGCACCGTGCGCGCATACGACTACGACGGCGGCGATGCGCTGCCGGCGAACGGCCGCGTGTTCGCGCAATGGGACGAGGATACCGAGCGTCCCGACGGCGGCGCCGTCGACAGCGCGGGCAATTACTGGATCGCGTTCTACCGCGGCGGCAAGGTGCTGCAGCTGTCGCCGCGCGGCGAGACGATCGCCGAGTACGCCGTGCCTGCCATGTGCCCGACGATGTGCGCGTTCGGGGGCGCCGATCTGCGCACGCTGTACGTGACGACGGCTCGGCAGATGCGCGAAGCCGACGAGCTCGCGCGGCTGCCGCAAAGCGGCGGCATCTTCGCGATGCGCGTCGACGTGCCGGGCTTGCCCGAGCCGCGATTTCGCGGCTAGGCGCGCGACGCGGCCAAAGAGCGGAGCGATGCTGCAGCTCGACCCTACCGACTATCTGCGTCTCGACGTCCCGCACAGCCTCGGCGCAACGACGGCCGGCGCTGCGTTCGCCACGTCGAGCGGCGACATCCTCGACGTCGAATGCTTTGGCGAAGGCGCGTTTCGCGTGCGCCTCGGCCCCAATACGCGGCCCGACTACGGCATCGTCGTCGCGCACGCGCGGGAATGCAAAGTGGCGCAGCGCCTGCCGAGCGCATGGACGTTCGAGGCCGGCGATTCGCAGCTCGAGATCAGCGGCTCGCCCCTTCGCGTTTCGGTCGCGTGGAAAAATCACGTCGCGCTGCGCTCGATCACCGACGAGCACTTCCGCGGCCGCACGCGGCTGCCGACGTTCGGCCGCCTGCGGCAGGGCGGCCTATGGAGCGCGGCGTTCGCGCTCGCGAGCGGCGAGCCCGTGTACGGCCTCGGCGAGAAGTTCGGCCCGCTCGACAAACGCGGCCAGCTCATCCATTCGCAGGTCGAGGATGCGCTCGGCGTCAACACCGGACTCGCGTACAAGAACACGCCGTTCGCATGGAGCCCCGGCACCGGCAACGGCGCGTGGGGCGCGTTCGTGCACACGCCCGGCATGGTGACGCACGGCGTCGGCCATCCGGACTGGTCGCATCGCAGCTATGCGGTGATGGTCGAAGACGAGGCGCTCGATCTCTTCCTGTTCGTGGGCGACACGCCCGCCGCGATCATCGACCGCTACACGCATCTGACCGGCCGGCCGGCACCGGTGCCGCGCTGGAGCCTGGGCCTATGGGTTTCGCGTGCTTACTATCCGACGCCCGAGGACGCGATCGCGGTGGCGGCGAAACTGCGTGAGCGGAAGATTCCGGCCGACGTTCTGACGCTCGACGGGCGCGCCGCCTGGGACGTCGATACGCGCTTCGACTTCAGCTGGGACGAGAAGCGCTTTCCCGATCCGGCAGCCGCGCTCGCGAAGATCAAGGCGCACGACCTTCGAGTGTGCGTCTGGGAATATCCGTACGTGTCGGTCGACTCCCCTCTATTCCAGGAGCTCGCGTCGCAGCAGTACCTGCTGCTGACGCAAAGCGGCGATCCGTACGTCTTCGCGTGGGACATCTCGCCTGCCACCACGCCGTTCGGCGGCGTGCTGACGCCGCTGCCGGAAAGCGGCATCGTCGACTTCACGAATCCCGACGCGTACGCGTGGTGGCGCGACGCGCACCAGCCGCTGTTCGAGGACGGCGTCGACGTCATCAAGAGCGATTTCGGCGAGCAGATTCCCGAGGACGCGGTCGCGTTCAACGGCGACGACGGCCGCCGCCTGCACAACGTGTATCCGCTTCTCTACAACCGCTGCGTCTTCGAAGCGACGGCTCGCTTCAAGGCGCCGGCGGACGGCCCGCCGCTCGTGTGGAGCCGCTCGGGCTGGGCGGGAAGCCAGCGGTATCCGGTCGGCTGGGGCGGCGATCCGCAAAGCGACTGGGAGGGGCTCGCCGCGTCGATCCGCGGCGGCCTGTCGCTCGGCATGAGCGGCAATCCGTATCACAGTTCCGACATCGGCGGCTTCTACGGATCGTCGCAGCCGACGCCCGAGCTGTACGTGCGCTGGCTGCAGGCCGCGGTTTTTTCCTCGCACATGCGCTTGCATGGGCTCGGCGATCGCGAGCCGTGGGTCTTCGGCGCCGAGGCCGAAGGCGTCGTACGCAAGTGGCTGGCGATGCGCTACCGGCTGATCCCGTATCTCGAGACGCTCGTCGCGGAGGCGGTGCAATCGGGCATGCCGGTGATGCGCGCGATGCCGCTCGTGTTTCCCGACAACCGGCTCGTGCGCGGATTCGAGACGCAGTTCATGTGCGGCGATGCGCTGCTCGTCGCACCGATCGTGCGCGAAGGCGGGCAAGTGGACGTCGCGCTGCCGCCGGGTGCGTGGTACGACCTCAACACGCGGGCGCGCTATGCCGGCTCGCAGGTGCTGCGCTACGCGGCGCGGCTCGATCAGTTTCCCGTATTCGGCCGCGAGGGCTACGCGCTGCCGCTGGGCCGCGCCGTGCAGCACACCGGCGATATAAGCCCCGACAATCCGCTCGAGCTCCTGTGGGTGTTCGGCAAGCCCGTGCGCGGGCTCGACGGTTACCGGCAGGCGCGCATCGAGATCGACCGCAATGGCACGTGCATCGTGAAGGCGATGCTCACCGTCGACGTGCAGGTGTTCGGCGACGCCTCGGCCGTGACGATCCTGCCGCTTTAACGGACGCCGCGATGCCCGTGCATCCGACGCTCGCGATCACGTGCGGCGAGCCGGCCGGCATCGGCCCCGAGCTGTGCGCGATGCTGGCCGCGCGCCATGCAGCGCAGCACTTCCGCGCCCGGCTCGTCGTCCTCGGCGATGAGGCGCTGCTGCGCGAGCGTGCCCGCCGCATCGGCATCGACGCACGCTACGCGCGGTACGATCCGCTCGCGTTCGCGCCGGCCGGCGGTGCGGTCGAAGTGTGGCATCACCCGCTGGCCGCGCCCACCGTGCCCGGCCACCCGGATCCTACGAATGCGTGCAGCGTTCTGTCCACGCTCGAGGCCGGCTGCGATGCGTGCGCGACCGGCGCGATGGCCGCGCTCGTGACCGGGCCCGTGCAGAAGAGCGTGATGCAGGACGCGGGCATTCCGTTCCTCGGCCACACCGAGTTCTTCGCCGCGCGCACCGGCACGCCGCGCGTGGTGATGATGCTCGCGAGCCGCGGCGAGTCGCCGCTCCGTGTCGCGCTCGTCACGACGCATTTGCCGCTGCGCGACGTGCCCGCGGCGATCACGCGCGAGGCCGTCAGCGAAACGATTGCGATCCTCGCGCGGGAACTCCGCGCACGATTCGGGATCGCCACGCCGCGTCTGGCAGTATGCGGATTGAACCCGCACGCCGGCGAAGGCGGGCATCTGGGACACGAGGATATCGACGCGATCGCGCCCGCGCTCGAAAGGGCGCGCTCGCAGGGATCCGACGTCACCGGCCCGCTGCCGGCCGACACCGTTTTCGTGCCGGACATCGCGCGGCGCTTCGATGCGATCGTCGCCATGTATCACGACCAGGGGCTGCCGGTGCTGAAAGCCGCGAGCTTCGGCCATGGCGTCAACGTGACGCTCGGGCTGCCGTTCATTCGCACGTCGGTCGATCACGGCACGGCGCTCGACCTCGCATCGGACGCGGCGCGCGCGAAGTCGGCGGACGCAGGCAGTCTCGTCGCGGCGGTCGAGCTTGCGATCGAGCTCGCCGAGAAGTAATGCACGGCCATCGGCCGCGCAAGCGCTTCGGACAGAACTTTCTCGCCGATCCGCATTACGTCGCACGAATCGTCGCCGCGGTCGATCCGCAGCCGGGCGACAACGTCGTCGAGATCGGCCCGGGCCTCGGCGCGCTGACCGGCGCGCTGATTGCGCGCGCCGGCGCGATCGCGGCCATCGAAATCGACCGCGATCTGGCTGCGCGGCTTTCCGATCGCTTCGATTCGGCACGGCTTCGGCTGTTCGAGGCCGATGCGCTCGCGTTCGACTTCGTATCGCTCGGGCCGCGGCTGCGCGTCATCGGCAACCTGCCGTACAACATCAGCTCGCCGCTGCTGTTCCACCTCGCTTCGTTCGAGACGCAACTGCGTGACATTCACGTGATGCTGCAACGAGAAGTCGTTGCAAGGATGACGGCGCGCCCGGCGACGCCGGATTACGGACGGTTGACGGTGATGTTGCAGGCGCGCTTCGCGGTGACGCGGCTGTTCACCGTGCCGGCGGGCGCATTCCAGCCAGCGCCGAAGATCGAGTCCGCAGTCGCGCGGCTGCTGCCGCTCGGCGATGCACGGCCCGCGATCGCCGACGAGGCGCTGTTCGCGCGCATCGTCGCGGCGGCTTTCGGGCAGCGGCGCAAGACGCTCAGAAACGCGCTCGCGACCGTCGCGGACGTGGAGGTCCTTCGCGGCGCGGACATCGATCCGTCCGCGCGCGGCGAAACGCTTTCGGTCACCGATTTCGTGCGGCTCGCAAACGCGCTGGCAGACCAGCGCAACTTGTAGTCGACGAAATCCGCTTCCGACTATCGGCCCGATTCGCTCGTATGGGAATCGTCATGGCACGATCGTCCTCTCGATTGCGCGGGATACGTGCATGAAGCGACGCAGGCGAATGGGAATGTACAAGGCACCGGCAACTTCGTCGCGCGCCAGCGTCGAGACATCGGTGGCGCCGCACGCTTACGGCGTCGTCGAAACGTCCGCGGTGCAGATACACGAGCCCATGCAGTCGGCGTTCGAATCGACGCCGGAGAAATTCGTCGCGTTCGTGAATAGGATGGCCGAGGCGCGTTCGACATCGCGATAACGAAGGCGCTATCGGCGTCAGGGGAACTTGGCGATCGAAGCCAGCTCGCGACGCGAATCCTGAAATGGCGCGCTTCGCCATTTCAAGCTGCTCAGATGAAGAGCCGCGTCGTCGCACTCTCGAGCCACGGCACGATCGTGATCAGCACGAGCTGCGCGAGCACGATCACGATGAGTGGCGACAAATCCAGCGTGCCGCCAATCGGCGGCACGATGCGCCGCACTGGACGCAGCAGCGGGAACGTCAGCGCGTTCAGCACGCCGGCGAGCGGGCCGTCGGGCGCCACCCACGACAGGATCGCCTGCACGAACACGACGATGATCGCGAGCCACAAAGCCGCCTTCAGTAGCGCGATCACGGCGGCGAGCGCGAGAAAGGGCAGCAGCGGGCCGGCGAGCGAAAACCCGGCACCCAATGCGAAATGAAGCGCCGCGAGCCACAGGAACTGCGACAGATAAACGGCGACGACGGATGCCCAATCGACGCCGCGCCACCCCGGCAGCACCTTGCGCAGCGGCTTCACCACCCAGTCGGTCAACGCCATCAGCGCCTGTCCGAGCGGATTGCGAAACGGCGCGCGCATCAGTTGCATGACCAACCGCAACAGCAGCGCGTAAGTGAGCAGGCCGAAGACGACGTCGATCAGGAACGCAAGCGCGGTAGCGAGCATCATGTCGTCCCGTCAGCGAGCAGCGCCGATCTCGTCGCCGAGCTCTTTCGCACGCGCGGCACCGGCCTTGACGGCCTCGATGAAGTGCGCGGCAATTCCGGCGGCATTCATCACCTCGAGCGCACGCGCCGTCGTGCCGCCCTTAGACGTCACGTTCGCGCGCAGCGTCGCCGGCGTGTCCGTACTCTTTTGCGCGAGCGCGACGGCACCCGCGAACGTCGCATACGCGAGGCGACGCGCAAGCGGCGGCGCAAGGCCGAGATCGGTGCCCGCCTGCTCGAGCGCCTCGAGGAAATAAAAGACGTACGCGGGGCCGTTGCCCGACACGGCGTTCACCGCATCGAGATCTTCCTCGCGGTCACACCAGAAAACCTCGCCGCAGGCCTCGAGCACCGCCACGGCCGACCCTGCACCGGCGCGGACGTCAGGTGTCGCATACAACCCGCTGATGCCGGCGCCGATCAACGCCGGCGTGTTGGGCATCGCCCGCACGATCCGCGCATAATCGCCAAGCCAGCGGCCGAGGTCGGCGCAGCGCACGCCGGCCGCGATCGTCAGCACCAGCGGCACCGCGCCGATGAACGGCGATAGCTGACGCGCGGCGTCGCGCATCTGCTGCGGCTTGACGGCCATCACGACGACGTCGGCGCCGCTGACCGCGGCTGCGTCGGTGTCCGGATGCAAGCGTACCCCCGGCAAGCGGGCCGCGAGCCGGTCCCGCTGCCCAGCGAACGGCTCGACGATTCTGATGCCGCCGGGCGCAACGCCCCGCGCGACCAGCCCGCCCGCCATGGCGGTCGCCATGTTGCCGCCGCCGATGAATGTCGCTTTCATGAATCCCCCGCCTTGACTGGCTTTTCGCGCTCGCCAAATATCGCAGTCCCGATCCGCACTTCCGTACTGCCTTCGGCGATCGCGAGCTCGAGATCCGCCGACATGCCCATCGAGAGCGTGTCGACGGCCAGGCCCGCATCCTGGCACGCGTCGTAGCAGTCGCGGAGCGCGCGAAATTCCCGGCGCAGCCGTGCGCTGTCGGTCGTGGGCGCGGGAATGCCCATGATGCCGCGCAGGCGCAGGTTCGGCAGGGCGGCAACGTGTCGCGCGAGCGCGACGGCATCGGCGGGCGCGACGCCGCTCTTGGTGGCCTCGCCGCTCACGTTCACCTGCACGAGCACGTCGAGCGGCCTCGAAGCGCCGGCGCGAGCGGCCGACAGGGCATCCGCGATCCGCAGGCGATCGACGCTTTCGACGCGATCGAAGCACCGGGCCGCGGCTCCCGCCTTGTTCGACTGCAGCGGGCCGATCAGATGCCACTCGACGCCGGGCAGATCCGCGAGCGCCGCCTTCTTGGCGACGGCTTCCTGGACGTAGTTCTCGCCAAACGCGCGCTGGCCGAGCGCGTGTACGGCGCGAATCGCCTCCGCCGGGAATGTCTTGGATACGGCAAGCAGGCGCACCGAATCCGGTGGTCGCGCGGACGCGGCGAGCGCATCCGCTATGCGCTGGCGCACGGCTTGCCACTGTTTGTCGTACCGGACCATAATCGACTCGCGCATTACACCATCGCCGCATGGCACGTGTATTGCATACTACAGCGCGTTTGAGCAGCGATCTCCGGGACACGGGCTCGATGCCTGGCATGAAACCGGCTGAAACCTGCACCGATCGCCGATCCACCGCATGTCGCACCCGCTCGCGGGTGCCGCGCGGTGCGCGGTCATTCGCGAACGTGGTACGTCAAAGGGCACGTCGCGATCCGATTCACGGCCTCCCGATGGGTGTCTGACGCATGGATATCACCGAACTGCTCGCTTTCGCGGTCAAGAACAAGGCCTCGGACCTCCACCTGTCCGCGGGACTTCCGCCGCTGATCCGCGTCCACGGCGACATCCGGCGCATCAATCTGCCGC
The DNA here is from genome assembly GCA_035278845.1 of Casimicrobiaceae bacterium. Taxonomy (GTDB): domain Bacteria; phylum Pseudomonadota; class Gammaproteobacteria; order Burkholderiales; family Casimicrobiaceae; genus VBCG01. The sequence goes on from DATEIQ010000049.1 coordinate 13,655, forward strand.
CGATGGAGCACGAGGACGTGCACGCCATGGTGTACGACATCATGAGCGACTCCCAGCGGAAGATGTACGAGGAATTCCTCGAGTGCGACTTCAGCTTCGCGGTGCCGAACCTCGCGCGCTTCCGCGTCAACGCGTTCAACCAGCAACGCGGCGCGGCGGCGGCGTTCCGGACGATTCCGTCGAAGGTGCTCTCGCTCGAAGAACTCAATGCGCCGAAAGTCTTTGCCGACCTCACCGACCGGCCGCGCGGCCTGATCCTGGTCACCGGACCGACCGGCTCGGGCAAGTCGACGACGCTCGCGGCGATGGTGAACCACGTGAACGAGAACGAATTCGGCCACATCCTCACGATCGAGGACCCGGTCGAATTCCTGCATGAATCGAAGAAGTGCCTGATCAACCAGCGCGAGCTCGGCCCGCACACGCTGTCGTTCCCGAACGCGCTGCGCGCGGCGCTGCGCGAGGATCCCGACTACATCCTCGTCGGCGAAATGCGCGACCTCGAGACGATCCGCCTCGCGATGACGGCCGCGGAAACCGGCCACCTCGTGTTCGCGACGCTGCACACGAGCTCGGCCGCCAAGACGGTCGACCGCATCATCGACGTGTTCCCGGCGGCGGAAAAGGACATGGTGCGCGCGATGCTGTCGGAGTCGCTCGTCGCCGTCATCTCGCAGACGCTGCTCAAGACGAAGGACGGACAGGGACGCGTCGCCGCGCACGAGATCATGATCGGCACGCCAGCGATCCGCAACCTGATCCGCGAGAACAAGGTCGCTCAGATGTACTCGTCGATCCAGACAGGACAATCGATCGGCATGCAGACGCTCGATCAATGCCTCGTGGACCTCGTGCGCCGCAACGTGATTTCCGCGGCCGAAGCACGGATGCGCGCGGTCAACAAGGAGACGTTCGGCGCGGCGTGACCGCCAAGGTCGCGCGCGAACCGGAGGACCACGATGGAACGGGAACAGGCCACGCGCTTCATCCACGAGCTGCTGCAGCTGCTCGTCAAGGAAAAGGGCTCCGACCTCTTCATCACCGCGGCGTTTCCGCCGGCGGTCAAGGTCGACGGCAAGATCACGCCGGTGTCCAAGACGGCGCTGTCGCCGCAGCACACGATCGAGCTCGTGCGCAGCGTGATGAACGACAAGCAGGCTGCGGAGTTCGAAAGCTCGCGCGAATGCAACTTCGCGATCAGCCCGCCGGGGCTCGGCCGCTTCCGCGTCAACGCGTTCGTGCAGCAGGGACGCGTCGGCATGGTGCTGCGCACGATCGTGACCGACATCCCGAAGTTCGAGGATCTCGGGCTGCCGCCGGTGCTGCGCGACGTCATCATGTCGAAGCGCGGCATCATGCTGTTCATCGGCGCCACCGGCGCGGGCAAGTCGACGTCGATGGCGTCGCTGCTCGGCTACCGCAACGCGAACAGCTTCGGCCACATCATCACGATCGAGGACCCGATCGAGTTCGTGCACGAGCACAAGAACTGCATCGTCACGCAGCGCGAGGTGGGCGTCGACACCGACAACTGGGAGATCGCGCTCAAGAACTCGCTGCGCGCGGCGCCCGACGTGATCCTGATCGGCGAAATTCGCGACCGTCACACGATGGACTATGCGGTCGCATTCGCGGAAACCGGCCACCTGTGCCTCGCGACGCTGCACGCGAACAGCACGAACCAGGCGCTCGACCGCATCATCAACTTCTTCCCCGAGGAGCGGCGCGCGCAGCTTCTGATGGACCTGTCGCTCAACGTGCGCGCGTTCGTCGCGCAGCGGCTGATCCCGCGGCGCGATGGCGCAGGCCGCGTGCCGGCGGTGGAGGTGATGCTGAACTCGCCGCTCGTGTCCGACCTGATCTTCAAGGGCAACGTCGGCGAGATCAAGGACCTGATGAAGCGCTCGCGCGAGCTCGGCATGCAGACGTTCGACCAGTCGCTGTTCGATCTCTACGAGGCGGGGCTCATCACCTACGAGGACGCGCTGCGCAACGCCGACTCGCTGAACGACCTGCGCCTCGACATCAAGCTCAAGGGCAAGGAAGCGAAGAACCGCAACATGTTCTCGGGCATCGGCAACCTCGACATCGTCCCCGAGCCGAATCAGTAACTTTGGGGTCGCGGGCGGCGACTTCGCTGACGTCAAGTCGACTTCGCCCCCGAGCCGAATCAGTAGAATCGGGGGCGTGACCCCCACCGACGTCAAGCTCCACCAGGCCTCGCGCGTGCTCGAGGTCGTGTTCCCCGACGGCCGCCATTTCCGGCTGCCGTACGAGTTCCTGCGCGTGCACTCGCCGTCCGCCGAAGTGCGCGGCCACGGCCCCGGCCAGGAGGTGCTGCAGGTCGGCAAGCGCGATGTCACGATCACCGAAGTCGAGCCGGTCGGCCACTACGCGCTGCGGCCTACGTTTTCCGACGGCCACGGGTCCGGCATCTATTCGTGGGAATACCTCTACGAGCTCGGAATGGACCAGGACGAACTCTGGCGCCGATACCTCGAACGGCTCTCGGCAGCCGGCGCGAGCCGGGATCCGGAAAAGCAATGACGGATCCCGCCTGGTTCGGCTACGAGCGCGTCACGCCGGACGAGAAATCGCGCCGCGTGCGTGGCGTGTTCGATTCGGTCGCCGGCAAGTACGACCTCATGAACGACCTGATGTCGGCGGGCATGCATCGAGGCTGGAAGCGCTTCGCCGTCGAGATCGCCGGCATCCGCCCGGGCGCGCGCGTACTCGACCTGGCCGGGGGCACCGGTGACCTCGCGCGACTCTTCGCGCAGCGTGCAGGCCCGACGGGCACTGTCGTCCACACCGACATCAACGGCGCGATGCTGGCGGCGGGCCGCGACAAGCTGGTCGACCGCGGCGTCGTCCTGCCCACCGTCTTGTGCGATGCCGAGGCGCTGCCGTTTCGCGACCGCAGCTTCGATTGCGTGTCGATCGGCTTCGGATTGCGCAACGTCACGCGCAAGGAGCGGGCGCTCGCCGAAATGGCGCGCGTGCTGGTGCCGGGCGGGATCGCGGTGGTGCTGGAGTTCTCGCGGATGTCGGGCCCGCTCGCAGCGCTCTACGACTGGTACAGCTTCAACGTCCTGCCGGCGCTCGGCCGCGTCGTCGCCAACGACGCCGCGAGTTACCGCTATTTGGCGGAATCCATTCGCGTTCACCCCGATCAGCAGGAATTGAAGGCGCTGATGGAACGATCCGGCTTCGATCGCGTCGAGTACTACAATCTGGTCGCGGGCGCGGTGGCGCTCCACGCCGGGCGCGTGTACTAGGCGGTACGCGAAACCCGGATTGACGCGAAGCGCAATAGCCCGCATATAGCGTTGCGCCGGCGGCAGGGACCGCCGAAGCCGCCCTGGGAGGCGGTGCTCACCTCGGAGGACTCACGTGAATCGTCTGCCTTTGCTCGCTCTCGCTGCCTTCGCTTCGGTAGCGCTCGTTTACGCCGATTTTGCCGACGCCGCACGCATGGGCGGCGGCCGCAGCTTCGGCATGCAGCGCAGCATCACGCCGCCTGCGGCCCGCACGACGCCGCCGGCCACGCAAGCGCCGCAGGCGAGCCAGAACTTCAACGGCCCGGCCGCGAATCCGGTCATGCCGGCAAGGCC
>DATEIQ010000050.1:0-4469 GCA_035278845.1 Casimicrobiaceae bacterium
AGCGCCCAAGGTCGCGTTGGTCGCCTGCATGCGCAAGTTGCTGGTCATTCTTAATGCGATGGTTCGAGACCGGACCATCTGGAAGCAACCGATTCTCAATCTTTCGACTTGACTTCGGAGACGGTTGCTGACCCCGAAGTCCGCCGGCCGTAGATCGGATATTGCGGATCGCTGTACCCCGGCGTCGACGGGTGGCCGGGCGCTACCAGCGAATCGACGAGCGCCTCGTCGTCTGCGCTCCACGCCGTGCCGATCGCATCGACGTAATCGCGCCATTGCGCGAGCGTGCGCGGACCGCCGATGACCGACGTGACGATGCGGTTCGCCCATAGCCATGCGAGCGCGAACTGCACGGGCGTGCGGCCGGTCTTCGCGGCGTGCGCCTTCAGCGTCTGCGCGATCGCGAACGACTCCTCGCGGAATTCCGTCTGCATCATTCGTTTGTCCCTGCGCGCCGCGCGCGAATCCTCGGGGATTGCGCCGGACGCGTACTTGCCGGTAAGCACGCCGCGCGCGATCGGCGAGTAGGGCGCGACGCCGAGTCCGTAGTGATCGCATGCGGGCAGCACCTCGACCTCGGGCATGCGGTTCAGCAGGTTGTAATACGGCTGGCAGACGACCGGCGGCGGAACGCCCAACCGCTCACACCAATGCACAATCTGCGCGATGCGCCATCCGCGGAAATTCGATACGCCGAAGTAGCGGATCTTGCCGGCCTCGATCAGCGTGCCGAGTGCCGCCACCGTCTCCGCGAGCGGCGTGTTCCGGTCGTCGATGTGCAGGTAGTAGATGTCGATCCAGTCGGTGCGCAGGCGCGCGAGGCTCTCGTCGCACGCGCGCAGGAGCCAGCGCCGCGACAGGCCGCCGGTGTGCGGGAATTCGCAACCGGGCAGCGTCATCGCGTTGCCGGCCTTCGTCGCGAGAATCCAGCGCGCGCGATCCGCGCGGATGGCGTTGCCGGTGATCGTCTCGGACGCGCCGTTTGCGTACACGTCGGCGGTGTCGATGAAATTGACGCCTGCGTCGCGCGCGTGCGCGACGATCTCGCCCGCCTCGCGCTTGTCGGTGCGGTCGCCGAACATCATCGCGCCGAGGCACACGGGCGAGACCCGCAGGCCGCTGTTGCCCAGCTGTCGATAGTCCATTGCTATCGCTTCCAGAAGCGGGCCGACGCGATGCGCGCGCCCTCGGCCATCGCGGCGAACTTTGCCCACACGACGTCAGGATCGACGGCGGCCTGGCCGACCCACGTGCCGTAGCCGCAGTCGCTGCCGGCCATGACGTTCTCGCGGCCGACGAGAGTCGCGTAGCGGCCGATTCGTTGTGCGACGAGCTCGGGGTGCTCGACGAAGTTCGACTTCGATTCGATGACGCCGGGAATCAGCGTCTTGCCTTCGGGCAGCTTCACCGTCTCGAACAGCTGCCACTCGTGCGCATGCCGCGGATTGGCGGCCTCGAGCGCGATCGCGGAGGGTCGCGCGTGAAACACGATGTCGATGACGTCGGCGAGCGGCACGTCGCAATGATGCGGCCCTTCGTAGTTGCCCCAGCACAGGTGCATCCGCAGCTGCTCGGGCGCGATGTTGCGCAGCGCGTGGTTCATCACCTCGACGTGCAGCGCCGCCTTCTTCCGCCATTCGGGCAGGCTCAAATCTGCATGCTGAATGTGACGTCCCATCCCGAGATCCGGGCAATCGATCTGCAGCAAGAAGCCCGCGCGCGCGATCGCCTCGTACTCGACGCGCATCGCTTCGGCGATCGCGTCGAGGTACGCTTCCTCGCTGCCATAATGCTCGTTGCGGAAGAACAGCGACACGACACCCGGCGACGCCGCGGTGAGAAAACCTTCCGTGGCCTTGACGCCGGCAAGCGCAGCTGCAAGATGCACGACGTCGGTTTCAGCCGCCTTCGCGTCGCGCACCCCGATCGCGGCATTGCACGCGGGCGTCTTGCGGCGCGAGCGGCCCGGATCGCCGAACACGCGCTTTTCGAGCCTGGGAAAGTCGGCGAGATCCTGGTAGACGAACGTGTTGCCGGTGCCGCCGAATCCCGAGAGCCGGTCCTTGATGTACGTGGCATAGCTCGGCTTGCTCATCTCGCCGTCGTTGACGACGTCGATGCCGGCTTTCACCTGCTTGCTCACCACGTCGGCGACGGCGGCTGCGATGCGCGCGTCGAGCGCAGCGGCGTCGACCGGCACGCCTTCCTCGCGCGCATACATCGTGCGGACGAGATCGTCGGGCCGCGGCAGGCTGCCGGTGTGCGTGGTCAGGAACCGCTCGCTGCTTCGCTTCATCTTGGCATCCCCCGTAACGCCGGTCCATTGTCGCACGGTGCGCGGGGTACAATCAGCGCCCCTCTCCGCATCAATTCCCGAGCATGAACGTGCTGTTCGAGGACGACGGCCAGCTCAAGGCCGGGACGCTCCTCGCCGATCACGACGCGTCGCTGCAGGTCGAGACCGTGTCGGGCAAGCGGCAGAAGGTCAAGGCCGCGCACGTCTTGCTGCGTTTCACGGCGCCGTCGCCGGCCGAGACGATGGCGACGGCGCAGGAAATGGTCGCGGCGATCGATCCGCATTTCCTGTGGGAAGTATCCGCCGACGACGAGTTCGGTTTCGACGAGCTCGCGCGCGAGTATTTCGGCGCAACGCCTGCGCCCGCGGAATCTGCCGCGGTCGCGCTCGCGCTCGCGCGCGCCCCGATGTATTTCTATCGCAAGGGACGCGGGCGCTATCGCCGGGCGCCGCCCGCGGCGTTGCAGGCGGCGCTCGCGTCGGTCGCGCGCAAGGAGCGCGAAGCAGGCGACATCGCGCAGTGGAGCGATCAGCTTCGCGCGCGAAAGCTGCCGGACGCGCTCGCCGCGAAGCTCGACATGCTGCTCTATCGCCCCGACAAGCAGGCGCCGGAATGGAAGGCGCTCGACGCCGCGTGCGCGGCCGAGCGGATCAATCCGCTCGAGCTCCTTCGCGCATGCGGCGCGATACCGTCGTCGCACGATTACCACTTCAACCGGTTCGCCATGCAGGCGTTTCCTGCCGGGACGGCGTTTCCCGAATACGGGACGATTCCGGCGCTGCCCGAGCTCCCGCTCGCCGGCGTGCGGGCGTTCTCGATCGACGACGCGTCGACGACGGAAATCGACGACGCGTTCTCGGTGCGAGACCTCGGGGACGACCGGCACGAGATCGGCATCCACATCGCCGCGCCCGCGCTCGCAATCGGGCGCGGCACGCCGCTCGACGCGATCGCGCGCCGGCGTTTGTCGACCGTATACATGCCGGGGCGCAAGCTGACGATGCTTCCGCAGGCGGTGGTCGATGCATTCACACTGTGCGAAGGCGCGAGCCCGCCGGCGTTGTCGCTGTACGTCGAAACCGCCGCGGATGGCGCGCCGGTCGCGCATCGGACGGTGCTCGAGCGCGTGCCTATTGCCGCCAACCTGCGGCTCTCCGAAGTGACCGAGGCGTTTGCTGGCGACACACCCGCACCCGGCGAGCCGCCATGGACAGATGAGCTGCGTGCGCTGTGGCGGCTTGCCAATCGCATCGCCGCCGCGCGCGGCAAACCCGATGCGGCGCGTGTCGATTTCTCGTTCGACGTCGACTGGGACGCCGAAGGCGCGGGTGAGCGCGGCCGCGTCGCGATCCGGCCACGGCCGCGGGGCAGCCCGCTCGACAAGCTCGTCGCCGAGCTGATGATTCACGTCAACCATACGTGGGGTCGGCACGTCGCCGAGGCCGGGATCCCGGCGTTCTACCGCGTGCAGGGCGCCGGAAAGGTCAAGATGAGCACGCGCCCCGGCGAGCACCAGGGACTCGGCGTCTCGCACTACCTGTGGGCGAGCTCGCCGCTGCGCCGCTACAGTGACCTCGTCAACCAGCGGCAGCTCGTCGCGCTCGTCGATCGCACAGCGCCGCCTTACGGGCAGAACGACCCCGAGCTCTTCGCCGCGCTCGACGACTTCGAGGCGACCTACTCGCAGTACGCGGAGATGCAGGACCGGATGGAGCGCTACTGGTGCCTGCGCTTCCTGCTGCAGGAGGCGCTGACCGAGTGCACGGCCGTGGTGATCCGCGACACGCTGGTGCGGTTCGAGCGGTTGCCGCTGGTCGTGCGGCTGCCCGACATGCCCACGCTGGCCCCGGAAAGCCGTGTCCGCGTGGCGATCGGGCGCGTCGATCTGCTCGACGTGACGCTCGAATGCCGCTACGCGGGATCGGGCTGAGGGCGGCGCCGGCCCAAAGCGTTGGAATGCCGCCACGCGGAATGCGCCGGCCGATCGCCGGAGCCCCCGAATCGCTATGACAAAGGCATGCGGGCGCTACAATGGCCGCGCCCATGACCTCTGCGCGTCAGCCGTCGTCGCGTCACCCCGCCGCGCCCGCGTTGGTGGCCGTCCGCACAGCCGCGCCGCCCGCTCAGGCCGCCAAGGTCAGCGCGCCGCCGCGCACCGCGCGGCTCTCGGTC
>DATEIQ010000051.1:0-40868 GCA_035278845.1 Casimicrobiaceae bacterium
ATCCGACCCGCACGAGGCTCCTCCGTACGACGAAACCGTTGCCCCGGCCACCGAGCCCGACGTGTCGGCCGCTCCGGCGGACGACCCTCTGGCCAAGGCGCAAGCCGAGCTCGGCGAGTTGAAGGACGCCTGGCTGCGTGCGCGCGCGGAAACCGAGAACGTCCGCCGGCAGGGCCAGGCTGACGTCGCCCGCGCGCACAAGTACGCGATCGAGACATTCGCCAAGGAGCTGCTGCCGGTGCGCGACGCGCTCGAGCAGACGCTCGCCACCGACGCCTCGGTGTCCGTCGAAACGCTGAAGACGGGCGCCGAACTCACGCTCAAGTCGCTCGATGCGGCATTCGCGCGGGCTCAGATCACCGAGATCGATCCGGCCGGCCAGAAATTCGACCCGCACCGCCACGAGGCGATGCAGGCTGTCCCGAGCAACCAGCCGCCGAACACCGTCGTGACCGTGTTCCAGAAGGGCTACCTGATCAACGATCGCGTGCTCCGCCCAGCGCTCGTCACGGTAGCGAAGGCACCCGACGCCGGTTGATTCGAGGGCGGCAAAACCCCATCTCACGAGCCAGTCAAACACCCATCCGGAAGCACGGAGGCCAATCACAATGAGCAAGATCATCGGCATCGACCTCGGGACGACGAACAGCTGCGTTGCGGTCATGGAAGGCGGCACGCCCAAGGTCATCGAGAACTCCGAGGGCGCGCGGACCACGCCGTCGGTCGTCGCGTACGGTGACGACGGCGAGGTGCTCGTCGGCGCGTCGGCCAAGCGGCAGGCAGTCACCAACGCGAAGAACACGGTCTTCGCCGTCAAGCGGCTGATCGGGCGCAAGTTCGAAGAGAAGGAAGTGCAGAAGGACATCGGCCTGATGCCCTACAGGATCGTCAAGGCCGACAACGGCGACGCCTGGGTCGAGGTACGCGGCAAGAAGGTCGCGCCGCAGCAGGTGTCGGCGGAAATCCTGCGCAAGATGAAGAAGACGGCCGAAGACTATCTCGGCCAGGAAGTCACCGAGGCGGTGATCACCGTGCCCGCCTACTTCAACGATTCGCAGCGCCAGGCGACTAAGGACGCCGGGCGAATCGCGGGTCTCGAAGTCAAGCGGATCATCAACGAGCCGACAGCAGCAGCGCTGGCGTTCGGGCTCGACAAGCGCGAAGGTGACCGCAAGATCGCCGTCTACGACCTGGGCGGCGGGACGTTCGATATCTCGATCATCGAAATCGCCAACGTCGAAGGCGAGCACCAGTTCGAAGTGCTGTCGACGAACGGCGACACGTTCCTGGGCGGCGAGGACTTCGACCAGCGGATCATCGATTACATCGTCACCGAGTTCAAGAAGGATCAGGGCGTCGATCTCAAGAACGACGTCCTCGCGCTGCAGCGGCTGAAGGAGGCCGCCGAAAAGGCGAAGATCGAGTTGTCGTCGTCGCAGCAAACGGACGTCAACCTGCCGTACGTCACCGCCGACGCGTCGGGCCCTAAGCATCTGTCGCTCAAGATCACGCGCGCCAAGCTCGAGTCGCTGGTGGCAGACCTGATCGAGCGCAGCATCGAGCCCTGCCGGATCGCCGTGAAGGACGCCGGCGTCAAGCTGTCGGACATCAGCGACGTGATCCTCGTCGGCGGCATGACGCGGATGCCGAAGGTGCAGGAGACGGTCAAGAACTTCTTCGGCAAGGATCCGCGCAAGGACGTAAATCCCGACGAAGCCGTCGCCGTCGGTGCCGCCATCCAGGCTTCGGTCCTTGCAGGCGAACGCAAGGACGTGCTGTTGCTCGACGTCACGCCGCTGTCGCTCGGCATCGAGACGCTCGGCGGCGTGATGACCAAGCTGATCCAGAAGAACACGACGATCCCGACCAAGGCGACGCAAGTGTTTTCGACCGCGGACGACAACCAGCCGGCGGTGACGATTCACGTTCTGCAGGGCGAGCGCGATCGCGCGATGGGCAACAAGAGCCTCGGGCAGTTCAACCTCGAGGGCATACCGCCATCGCCGCGCGGCATGCCGCAGATCGAGGTGACGTTCGACATCGACGCGAACGGCATCCTGCACGTGTCGGCGAAGGACAAGGCGACGGGCAAGGAGAACAAGATCACGATCAAGGCGAACTCGGGCTTGTCCGAGGACGAGATCCAGCGGATGGTGAAGGACGCCGAGGCGCACGCCGAGGAAGATCGCCGGATGCTCGAAGTCGTTCAGGCGCGCAACGGCCTCGACGCGCTGGTGCACAGCGTGCGCAAGTCGCTCGGCGATTACGGCGAGAAGGTCGGCGCAGACGAGAAGGGCCGCATCGAATCGGCGCTGAAGGAGGCCGAGGAGCTCTTGAAGGACAAGGACGCGTCGAAGGACGCGCTGCAGGCGAAGTCCGAGGCGCTGATGACCGCGTCGCAGAAGCTCGGCGAAGCGATGTACGCGCAACAGCAGGCGCAGGGCGGCGGCGCACCCGGCGGCGGCGGTGCGCAGCCCGGCGGCGACGAGGAGAAAGGCGGCGACGAGAAGGTCGTCGATGCCGAGTACACGGAGGTCAAGGACCGCAAGTAAAATCCGCTTGCGGTCGCAGGGTCAGAGAAAGCGCAAACAGGGCCAGAAACGAATTTCCGCGGCTGCCTTTTGCTGGCATTGGTGATGCCCGTTCGCGGAAGATCGTCTCTGGCCCTATTCGCGCGTCTCTGACCCTGTTTTTCACCGTGCTGCTGTGTTGATGATTGCGCGGCCAAGCCGCCCATCGAGCGGCGCGTCTTTTGCTTTTTTCCACGGGCGCATTCGTGCGCCCGTTGCATGATGGTTTTTCAGGGGTTCGTTCCGATTCATGGCGAAGCGTGACTACTACACGGTGCTCGGCGTCAGCCGCGACGCATCGGACGAGGACATCAAGAAGGCCTATCGCAAGCTGGCGATGAAGCACCATCCGGACCGCAATCCGGACAAGGGGGCCGAGGAAAGCTTCAAGGAAGCGAAGGAAGCCTACGAGATCCTGTCGGACGCTAAAAAGCGCGCCGCCTACGACCAGTTCGGCCACGCAGGCGTCGATCCCTCGATGGGGTTTGGCGCGGCCGGCGCGCGCGGCGCGGAAGGCTTCGGCGGGTTTGCCGACGCGTTCGGCGACATCTTCGGCGAGATCTTCGGCCAGGGCCGCGGCGGCTCGCGCGGCAACGGCGTATTTCGCGGCGCCGACCTCCGGTACAACCTCGAGTTGTCGCTCGAAGACGCTGCGCGCGGCAGCGAGGTCAAGATTCGCATCCCGACGATGGAGTCGTGCGAGGCATGTCACGGCAGCGGCGCCAAGCCGGGAACACAGCCGCAAACGTGCCCGACGTGTCATGGACGCGGCGAAGTGCGGGTGTCGCAGGGATTCTTCTCGATCCAGCAGACGTGTCCGCAATGTCACGGCACCGGCAAAATCGTGGCGAACCCGTGCGAGACGTGCGCGGGCGCCGGCCGCCTGCGCAAGCACAAGACGTTGTCAGTGAAGATTCCGGCGGGCGTCGACCAGGACGACCGCATCCGGCTGGCAGGCGAAGGCGAGGCGGGCGTCAACGGCGGGCCGCCCGGCGATTTGTACGTCGTCGTCAACCTCAAGGCGCACCCCGTTTTCCAGCGCGACGGCGCCGACCTGCACTGCGAGATGCCGATCAGCTTCGCGACGGCCGCGCTCGGCGGCGAGATCGAGATCCCGACGCTCGACGGTCACGCCAAGATCCGGATCCCGAGCGAGACGCAGACCGGACAGGTATTTCGCCTGAAGAACAAGGGGATCCGGCCGGTGCGCGGCTCGGTGGTCGGGGATCTCTACTGCCACGTCGCGCTCGAGACGCCGGTGAAGCTCACGTCGCGGCAGAAAGAACTGCTGCGCGAGTTCGAGGCGATCAACGCCGAAGATCCCGAAGCGCACAGCCCGCGCGCGAAGAACTGGTTCGAAAAGGTCAGGGAGTTTTTTGGCCCCTGACCTTTCGGCGATCGCTCACCGCGGCGCAGCCGCGCGTCAAGCGAGCGGCGATCGCTCAAAAGTGCGCAGGTTCTTCGGTCGCTGACCTGTCAGGGAAACGCCGGGATGTGCGGGTCGATCCCGCGATCCTCCGCCTCGGGGTGCCGAGCTCCGAGCGATTCGCGCACCTCGTTCAGGCGACGCTGCGGCACGTCGGCCATCACGAGAATCTTCCCTTCCGCGATCGCACTCTCGAACTGCTTGAGTCGTGAATTCGGCACGGCACTGCCCACCATGCTCGCGACCCACGCGCCGAAGAGCGCGCCTGCGAGTCCAGCGCCCAGCACGATGGGAATCTGCCAGCGGTCTTCCGTCGCCGCCGTCATCACGACCACAGCACCGAGGATCACGCCAAGCAGCGCGCCAATCGCGAGTCCCACCTGCGCACCGTGGACCAGGTCGGATTTCTGCAGGTGATTCGCCTCGTGCAAGCCATCCATCTCCGTCCCGCGGCGGGCCAGGAAGTGAATGTGGCGCTCCTCGATGCGCGCGAGCAACAGGTCGTCCATCATCCTGCGCGCGCTTGGAAGGTCCGGCATGATGAAATAGAGTCTGCGCCGCATCGTGTCCTCCGTCGATCGAGTTACTTCAAGGACCCGGTCCGGCGCAGTGTCGCAATGCCGGATCGAGCGCTGCAACTCCTTGGACACTCTACGGCGGCGGCGGTGCGGCCGCAACCCCGCAGCGGGGACGGGTGGCGGCTCCCCTGATGGTTCCTCCCTGACCCGATTTTCGACAGGAGTTCACGTGTTCGCTCGAATTGCATTGGCGGCCCTTTTCGCAGGTGCCGCGATCGGATCCGCCGGCGCGCAAATCCGCATCGGCCTCATGGTATCCGCCACCGGACCGACGTCCGCGATCGGCATTCCGCAAAAGAACACCGGCGACATCCTGCCGCGGACGATCGGCGGCGCGAGCGTCGAATACATTTCGCTCGAAGATGGCGGCGACACGACGCGTGCCGTGCAGAACGTCAAGAAGCTCGTGCAGGAGCATCACATCGATGCACTGATCGGCCCGTCGACGACGCCGAACGCGTTCGCGATCCTCGACGTGATCGCCGAGGCGAAGGTGCCGATGATGGCGACGGTTGGAACCTCCGCCGTCGTCGAGCCGCTCGACGCGAAGAAGCGCTGGGTGTTCAAGACGACGCAAAACGACGACCTGATCGCCGCCGCGCTGATTTCGCACATGCGGCGCAACAACGTAGCGACCGTCGGCTTCATCGGCTTCAACGATCCGTACGGCGAGAACTGGCTCAAGGTATTCAGCGCGCTCGGCGAGAAGGCCGGCGTGAAGGTGATCGCCGTCGAGCGCTACGGCCGCACCGATTCCAGCGTGACCGGGCAGACGCTGAAGCTCATCGCCGCGAAGCCCGACGCGGTGTTGGTCGCTGCGGTCGGCGGTCCCGCCGTGCTGCCTCAGGCGACGCTGCGCGAGCAGGGCTTCAAGGGCACGATCTACCAGACGCACGCTGTCGCGACGGAGGATTTCATCAGGCTCGGCAAGGACAAGGTCGAAGGCACGATCCTCGCGGCGGGGCCGATGCTCGTCATCGACGAGATTCCCGACAGCAACCCGACGAAGAAGGTCGCGCAGGCCTACATCGCCGCTTACGAAAAGCAGTTCGGCACGAAGCCGGCGACGTTCGGCGCGAACACGTGGGATGCGGGGATCCTGCTCGAGCGCGCGATTCCCGTCGCGCTGAAAGCCGCCAAGCCCGGCACCGAGGCGTTCCGTTCGGCACTACGCGACGCGCTCGAGCACGAGCGGGAAGTGATCGGCTGCCAGGGTGTCTTCAACATGTCGCCGACCAATCACAACGGCATGGACGAGCGCGCGCGGGTGCTGATCACGATCCGCGACGGCCGGTTCCGGCTGCTGTCGCAGTAGCGGTTGGCTCGCGTCCCACTCGCAGCGCGGAGGGTCATGGACGCGCGGCGCTCGCAGTCGATGCGCGTCGTCGGCATCCTGCTTGCCGCGGGGCGGGGCTCGCGGTTCGGCGGCGACAAGCTGGTGGCGCCGCTGCGCGCGGCCGCGCACGGCGTGCCGGCGGGAACGCCACTCGGCGTCGCGGCAGCGCGAAATCTCGTCGCGGCCCTGCCCGAATCGGTCGCGGTGATTCGGCCCGGCGATGCCGCGCTCGCTCACCTGCTGATGGCTACGGGAATGCGCGTCGTCGAGTGCACGAACGCGGACGCCGGCATGGGCGCGAGCCTCGCGTGCGCCGTCCGTGCGACGGCGGATGCGGACGCGTGGATCGTCGCGCTGGCGGACATGCCGTGGATCGACCCCGCGACGATCGTGACGGTGGCCGATGCACTCCGCGCGGGTGCAGACGTAGCCGCGCCTGCGCTCCGCGGGCAACGCGGCCATCCGGTCGGGTTCTCGCGCCGATATCAGGCGGAGCTTGCCGCGCTCACCGGTGACGTCGGCGCGCGCGGCATCATCCAGCGTAACGCAGCCGAGTTGACCGCCGTTGACGTCGACGACCCCGGCATCCTGGGGGACGTCGACCGTCCGGCAGATTTGGCGGGAATGCCGAACAAAAGGGACGCATCCGCAGTCTGACCAGGCAGTGGGGGGATGCGAAGGTCCGGCAAGGACCCGGTCCGGTCACTTTTTGGAGGATGCGATGAAGATCAGGATGCTCGCCGCCGCCTGCGCGGCGGCTGCGTTTGCCTATGGCGCCGCGCCCGCGGTGCAGGCCGCGGAGGACACGATCGTTCTCGGCGCCGCGGTATCGCTCACCGGCAAGTATTCGACCAACGGCAAGAACACGAAGGACGGCTACGACCTGGCCGTCAAGACGATCAACGAGAAGGGTGGCGTCAAGGTCGGCGGCAAGACGTACAAGCTGAAGGTCGTCTACTACGACGACGAGTCGACTTCGGCGCGCGGCGCGCAGCTCGTCGAACGGTTGATCAGCCAGGATCACGTCAATTTCGTGCTCGGACCGTACAGCTCTGCGCTCACGAAAGCGATCGCGCCGATCACCGAGAAATACAAGATGCCGATGGTCGAGGGCAATGGCGCTGACCGCGGTCTCTTCAAGAACGGGTACAAGTATCTGTTCGCCGTGCTGAACACGTCCGACTATTACCTGCGCGAGGCGGTGAACATCCTCGCCGAGCAGGCGAAGAAGGCGGGCAAGGACCCGAAGTCGATGAAGATCGCGATCGCCATCGAGAACGACAATTTCTCGCAGGACGTACGCGACGGCATCATCGAGGACGCGAAGAAGTACGGGATGCAGATCGTCATCGACGACAAGCTGCCCGCCGACTTGAACGACATGACGGCGACGCTCACCAAGGTGAAGGCGCTGAAGCCCGACGCGCTGATGATCTCCGGTCACGAAAAAGGCGCGGTACTCGGCATCCGGCAGGTCGCCGAGCAGAAGGTATACGTGCCGATGCTCGCGCTCACGCATTGTGATTCGGCGCAGATCACCGACAAGTTCGGCAAGGACTCCGACTATGCGTTCTGCGGCTCGCAATGGGACGTCAGCATGACGTACACCGACCCCTGGTTTGGCAATTCGCAGCAGTACGCCGACATGTTCAAGAAGGCGTACAACTACGATCCGCCGTATCAGGCCGCGGAGTCGACGGCGTCCGTCGAGGTGTTCGCGGACGCGATTTCCCGCGCCGGCTCGCTCGACAAGGACAAGGTCCGCAACGCACTCGCGAAGACGGATCTGATGACGTTCTACGGGCCGGTCAAGTTCGATGCGACCGGGAAGAACATCGCCAAGTCGATGGTGATGTATCAGGTGCAGAACGAAAAATACGTCGTCGTCGCGCCTTCGAAATGGGCGTCGGCCAAGCCGGTGTATCCGGCGCCGACGTGGGACAAGCGCGAAGCGGGCGACAAGGTCAGCAGCCGGAAGTAGACGCCGTTCGCCGCCGGCGGCCGGGATTCTCACCGCTGGCGGCACGGTTCCCGCCATGTCGAACATCGGCGTTCTGATCGACGCGCCGGTCCTCATCGTCCAGCTCGTCGTGAGCGGCATTCTCGTCGGCGCGATCTTCGCGCTCGTCGCGTACGGGATGGCGCTCGTCTGGGGCGTGATGAACATCATCAACATCGCGCAGGGCGAGTTCGTCATGCTGGGCGGGTACATCGTGTTCTATCTCGACCGCGCCGGCGTGCATCCGCTGCTCGGCATTCCGATCGCGGCCGCCGGGATGGCCGTGCTCGGCGCGGCGCTTTACCCCGTGGTGATTCGCCGGCTCGTCGACCGCGACATGTTCGTGTCAATTCTCGCGACGTTCGGCATCAGCATCCTTCTGCAGCAGCTCGCGAACCAGCTTTTCAGCGCCGACATCCGCACGGTGCCTTCGGACCTGCCGGGCCTTTCGTTCGACAACGGATTGATCTCGATCGCGGGCATCAAGCTCGCCGGGTTCGCGGCGGCGCTCGCGGTCGGCGGGGCACTCGTGTTGTTCCTGCGGCATACGCGCATCGGTCAGGCCATCCGCGCCACGGCGCAGAACGCGCGCGCCGCTCGCGTACTCGGCATCGACACCGACCGCGTCTACGCGACGACGTTCGCGCTCAACTGCGCGATTTGCGGCGCCGCCGGAGGACTGGTCGCGATGACGTGGTTCGTGCAGCCGTACCTCGGCCTGACGTATACGCTGCGCTCGTTCATGATCGTCATCGCCGCGGGCCTCGGCAACCTGCCCGGCGTGATCGTCGCCGGCAGCGCGCTCGGCGTGCTGGAAGAGGGTGCCGGGTTCGTGCTCGGCGCGGAGTACCAGACGGCATTCATTTTCCTGCTGCTGATCGCGCTGCTGATCGGCCGCAACCTGGTGCTCGCGCGGCAGCGGAAGTATCTGCAATGAAGACGCTTACTCCAACGAGGGATGTACCTCCGACGCGGGCGGTGGCAACGAGGGATAGACCTCCGACACGGGCGGTTGCGCCTCCGACACCGAGGGATGCACCTCCGACCCGGAAGCGCGACGTCGCGCTTCTCGTCGGCCTTGGCGTCATCGGCATTCTCGCGCCGTTGCTGGCGCCCCATATCGTCACGCAGCTCGCGTTCCTGTGGCTGATGATCCTGTTCGCCGTCACCTGGGACATCAACGGCGGGCAGATGGGCTACAACTCGTTCGGCAACGTGTTCTTCTTCGGGCTGGGTGTCTACGCGTGCGCGCTGGTGCAGCGCGATTCCGGGCTCGCCTACTATCCGGCGTTGTTCGTCGGCACCACGCTCGGCGGACTCGTCGCCGCGCTTGGCGCGCTCGTTCTCGGCCCTGCCATTCTCGGTATCCGCGGGCACTATTTCGCGATCGCCACGCTCGGGCTGTCGATCGTCGCCGCGGACCTTGCGTCGGCATGGGAATACGTCGGCGCGGCTTCCGGAATGACGGTTCCCGTCTTTCCGGGCGAGATCGCCGATCGCAGCCGTTTCTTCTATTACTCGCTGTTTGCGCTCGCCGCGCTCACGTTTCTCGCCGCGCGTGCGCTCTACGCGACACGCCTCGGGCTCGCGATGAACGCGATCCGCGACAACGAAGACAAGGCCGAAGCGATGGGCCTGCACACGACGCGCACCAAGGTCTTCGCGTGGTGCGTGAGTGCGTTTTTTCTCGGCGCGGCCGGCGGCCCGGTCGGCAATCTCGTCGGCTTCATCGATCCGCGCGACCTCGCGTTCGCCGGCGCGACGTTCGGCGTGTGGATGGTGCTGATGGCCGTGCTCGGCGGCAAAGGCACGCTGTGGGGACCCGTGATCGGCGCCGTGATCTTCCACGTCACGCAGGAGGTGTTTTGGACATATCTGCTCGGGTGGCAGCGCGTCGCGATGGGCCTTTTGATCGTCGTGATCGTCGTGTTCTTCCCGACCGGCGTGACCGGCTGGTTCGCGCGGATGCGTCGGCGCACCGAACCCGTCGTGACCTCACCGGCGGAAAGCGCGCGGTGAACGCCGCGGCCGCGACGCGCGAAGCGAACGCCGTGCATGCACTGCTTCAGGTGCGCAACGTGTCGAAGCGTTTCGGCGGCGTCGTCGCCAATCGCGACGTCTCGCTCGACGTGCCGGCCGGCCGAATCACCGGCCTCATAGGCCCGAACGGCTCGGGGAAGACCACGCTGTTCAACTCGATCGCCGGCTTCCATCCGATCGACGGCGGCTCGATCCGCTTCGACGGACGCGAGATCTCGCGCCTGCGCACGCCGAAGATCGCGCGGCTCGGCATCGTGCGAACGTTTCAGCAGACGCACGTCTACCGGAAGATGAACTGCGTGCAGAACATGCAGATCAGCACCGCGCAGGCAGGCGAGACGCTGCGGAGCATGCTGCGCAAGCCGTCGCGCACGATCACCGCGCACGCCGAATCGTTGCTCGAATTCGTCGGGCTGCAGTCGAAGCGATTCCTGCCAGCAGGAGACCTGTCGTTCGGCCAGCAGAAGCTGCTCGAATTTGCGATGGCGCTGATGAACGGCCCGCGCCTTCTGCTCCTCGACGAGCCGACGGCGGGCATCAATCCGGTGCTGATCAACGGACTCGTCGATCGCCTGAAGCGCGCGAATGCCGAGCTCGGGATCACGCTGCTCGTCATCGAGCACAACATGCGGGTCATCATGAATCTCGCGAGCCACATCTACTGCCTCGCGCATGGCGAGCTGCTCGCGCAAGGAACGCCGGAACAAGTGCGTGCCGACCCGCGCGTGGTCGAGGCGTATCTGGGAGGCCGCTAGGTGACGGCCACCGGGACCGCTGCCACTCACGGCTGCGGGTCCGGCACGACGGACGTCGTTCTTTCGGTCGACGAGGTCGAGCGCGCGGCGGGCGAGCTGGCGACGGAACGTCCCGACACGAATCGCCTCGAGCGTCTTTGCGCAGGTCCGCCGTTCGTCGCGATCGACCGCCTCGTCGCCGGCTATGGCCGCATGGAAATCCTGCACGGCCTCGACCTTCGCGTCGGCCGCGGACAGTCACTGTGCCTGATCGGCCCTAACGGCGCGGGCAAGTCCACCGTGCTGCATTCGATCCAGGGCTTCACGCACATCATGTCGGGCACGATCCACGTCGGCGGTCGGGACGTGACGCGCATGCCGGCACAGCGCAAGCTCCGCAACGCGGGCATTGCCTACGTGTTGCAGGACAACTCGGTGTTTCCCGACATGAGCGTCGAGGAGAACCTGTTGATGGGCGCGTACCTGCTGCCGCGCAGCCGTGAAGCGCAGCGCGCGGCGCAGCGCGTGCTCGAGCGTTACCCGCGTCTCGCCGAGCGCCGCCGTCAGCGTGCGGCCGTGCTGTCGGGCGGCGAGCGCCGGCTGCTCGAAATCGCACGTGCGCTGATCATGGACCCGTCGGTGCTGCTCGTCGACGAGCCGTCGATCGGCCTCGAGCCGCGCTACATCGACAAGGTGTTCGAGATCCTCGCCGATCTGCAGCGCGGCGAGCACAAGACGATCATCATGGTCGAGCAGAACGCCAAGAAGGGACTCGAGTTCGCGGACATCGGCTACGTGCTCGTATCCGGTGGCATCGCGCTCGCCGGACGGGGGCGGGAGTTGCTCGCAAACCCTGACGTGGGACGCCTTTTCCTCGGCGGCTGAGCCTCTTTGCCGCAGGGGAACTGACGCGGCAGCAATCGGCTTGCCCCTGGGCGAACTCCGGAAATCACGTGTCGGGAGTTTTTACACGGACTTGTACATTACTGCACAAGCCGCTGTTTAAGCGGATGTTTTGAGCGCCGCCCGTTTCTTGCTTTCCGCGTTGACCGTGGGTTCACGCGGGGGGGTGAGATGCCGATCGGTAATGCAAGGACCGCAATGAAACGTGCGGCGTCGCTCGTCGTTTGCGCCGTTGTTTCGACGCTGTTTCTCGCCGAGTCGGCACGGGCGATGGCGTTTCTGGTCAGCGTCGACACGTCGGGACTCGCGGGCGATGCGGTGATGGCGTTCGATTTCGCCAATGCCGACAGCGCCGCCTCGCATCGACTCGACGTTTACGACTTCACGACCGACGGCTCGCTGTTTGTGTCGGCGACGCCCGCTCTGGAGAATTGCCCGGCGCAGCTCTTTCCGTTCAGCGTCGACGCTTGCAAGGACCCGGCGGACACCGACGTCACCGGTACGTTCGGAAGTGGCGCCGGCATCGTATCGATTTCCGACGCGGGCTCTTCGGATCTGGCGACGATCTCGTACTACCAGAGGATCACGCTGGGCTCGTCCATCACGTTCAAGTTCGAGATGACGGGCGATCCTTCGACCGACGGAGCGACACCGGACGGCTTCGCGTTCTGGCTGTTGAACCCCGGTGATCCGCAGAACGCCGAATCGAACCCGGGCGGCGACCTTCTTGGCCCCGGTCCGCTGATTCTTTACACATTCGGCGCGCAATGCGACACCTCGTCTTCCGCCGATGGGGAGACCGCACCGAGAACTGCAGCGTGCGCGCCCATCGAGGTTGCCGCAGTCCCCGAACCCGAGCCGCTCGCGCTTCTCGCGGCAGCACTGCTCGCGCTCGTCATTGGCGGGTCGCCTGCAACGGCACTTCGCCGGCGCAACCCCTTTCGTTGAAGTCAGGACGCAGGAGCGTTTGACATTGCGCCCGCGGTAGGGAACCATCGCGTCGCGCCGAAAGAGATGTTCGCAGAGGGAGGGGGAGGATGTTCGATGCGAGCCGCTGGCAGTGGGCATTGCTGCGCGCCTGGCTTTCGACGGCGCTCGTCCTCGGATTGGCGGCGAATGCGCACGCGGCGACGCAGGACATCACGAGCCAGTTCTCGATCACCCGTTCGACTGCCTTTCTCAATCGCGCCAGCAACACCTACGATTCCTCGACGACGCTTCGGAACGTTTCGAATGCCCCGGCGCTCGGGGCGATCAACGTCGTCGTCAGCGGGCTGCCCGGCAGCGTAACGCTCGCCAACAAGACCGGCGTCACCGCCGACGGTAAGCCCTACGTCACGCCGCTGGCCGCGGGGGCGACGCTCGCGAGCGGCTCGAGCGTGTCGTTCACGCTCAAGTTCAACAATCCGCAGCGCATCAGCTTTCCGAGCGTCCTGCAGGTTGTCTACACGCCCTACGAGGCGCCACCGGGCGCCCCGGCGCTGTTCGGCGCGGTAGCGAGCGGCGCGTCGACCGCATACCTGATCGGCCGTCTCGAGGGCGCCAACGGGCGCGAGATCGCGCTGCAGGTGTCGACGGCAAAAAATTGCGTGCTGGGTACGCTCGTGTCCGGGGTCCCGGTAGGGCCCCCGATCGTCGTCACCACCGACTCTGACGGTTATTTCGGGATCACCGCGCCCGGCGTTGCTCCCGGCGATTTCGTTACCCTTCAGGCGACATCCGTTCCGGTCGGCCCATCGCCTGTCTTAAGCCCAACCTCGGGCTGCCTCGTCAGCGCGCGCGACAACGATTCGTGGCCCAAGGCATTCCCGCTCGATGGCGTGACGCCCTCGATCCAGGATCTGATCGACGCGCCCGGCAAGGTGCGCTGGTACAAATTCGCGGTGACGCCGGGTCAGCGTATCGACGTCAGGCTGACCGGTCTGCCGGCCGACTACGATCTGGCCGTATTCCGCGACATCGGGCAGGTGTTCGAGAGCCAGTTCACGCCGGCAACGGCGAGCTCCAGCGATCTGCTGAAGCTCACGGCGGAATACGCGCCGACCGTGTTTTCGCCTACGGTATTTTCGCCGACGGTGTTTTCGCCGACGGTGTTCAGTCCGGACGCTTACGCGCCAACGGTGTTCTCGCCGACGGTGTTTTCGCCGACGGTGTTTTCGCCGACGGTATTTTCCCCGACGGTATTTTCGCCGACGGTATTTTCGCCGACGGTGTTTTCCCCGACGGTGTTTTCGCCTACGGTGTTTTCGCCTACGGTATTTTCGCCGACGGTATTTTCGCCGACGGTTTTCAGCCAGCAGGAAATCGCACAGGCATTCTCGACGGCGCAGACACGCAGCATCGTCGCGGTGTCGGCCAACCCGGGATCCGGCGACGAATTCACGGTGGTCAATACGTGGAATCGGACGGGCTATTTCTACGCTCGCGTCGCAGGCCGCAACGGCGCATTCGACTCGAGCACGCCCTTCAGGCTGAGCGTCGCCAAGGGCGCGACGACGTGCACGGGCGTCACCGACACCACGCTGGCGTCGCGACCGGCGCAGCCGAATTCCGGGCTGAAGACGGTGATCGTCACCGACTCGTCGAAGGTGGCGCTTGACTCGACGCTGCCGGGGCCGGAGGGTGCGACGCTCCGCGACAAGCTGAGCGCGTTCGCCTCCCGCGCAGAAGTGCTCGGCGTGCTGATCGACATGAAGGACGATGCGCGCGTCCACGCCTTGCGGCAGCAGGCGGCCGCGAATCCCGCATGCCCGTTCGCGAAGAACCTGCTCGCCGAGGAAATCAAGAGCGTCATCGACGCGTACCGGGCGAACCCGCTGCAGTACGTCGTACTGGTCGGCAACGACGACGCAATTCCGTTTTTCCGCTCGCCCGACCAGGCCGGGCTGGCGCCGGAATCGGGGTTCGTGCCGCCGGTGGAAAGCAACTCGTCGTCCGAAGCGAGCCTGCGGCTCGATTTCGTGCTGAGCCAGGACCGTTACGGCTCCAAGACGACGATTTCGCTGCCCTGGAATGACTTCCCGGTTCCGGGACTCGCAGTGGGCCGGCTCGTTGAAAGCGCGAGCGACATCGCCGGTCTGCTCGATGCGTACGTCCAGGTTAGCGCGACGGTCGAGCCGCGCTCCACCCTCGTCACCGGTTACGACTTTCTCGAAGACGCCGCGACCGGGGTGAAGGAAGAGCTCGATGCGGGGACGGGGCTCGGATCCGTGTCAGGCGTGGTCAGCGACGTGCTGATCACGCCGAACGGCAAGTCGCCTCAGGATCCGGCGTCATGGAAGGCCGCCGATCTGCGCGCAAAACTGTTCGGGTCGCGCCACGACGTCATCTTTCTCGCCGGGCACTTCAGCGCCAACAGCGCGCTCGCCGCCGATTTCTCGACCAGCGTGCTCACGACGGAACTGGCGGCAGCGACGAACGACTTCACTAACACCATCGTATTCAGCGCCGGGTGTCACTCGGGCTACAACCTGGTCGATGCCGACGCCATTGCAGGGGTGACGCTGCCGCTCGACTGGGCGCAGGCATTCGCGCGCAAGCGGGCGACGCTGATCGCCGGTACGGGATACCAATACGGCGATACCGATTTCCTCGAATACAGCGAACGGTTGTACAAGGGGTTCGCGCAGCAGTTGCGCGCCGGCTCGGCTGGCACCGCCGTGTCGGTGGGTGCGGCACTCGTGCAGGCGAAGCTCGCGTACCTGGCGACGACGCCGGACATTCGCGGCCTGCACGAAAAAGCGCTGCTGCAGGCCACGCTGTTCGGACTGCCGATGCTGAGCGTGAACATGCCGGCTGGGCGCGGTGCAATTCCCGGAACGTCGCCGGCCGTCAGTCCCGACCCCGTTCCCGGTCCGAGCCCGGCCGCGACGCTCGGACTGCGGACGAAGGACATCGGCGTGGCGCCGGGCCTTACACCGCACACGCAGGCGCTCAAGAATCTCGAGACCGGTACGGACGTCGTCGCCGGTTGGTTCAGCGGTCCCGATGGCGTGATCAGCAAGGCGGGCGAGCCTGCGCTGCCGCTGGCCGTCGTGAACGTCACGCCGGACGATGCGCGACTGGTGCTGCGAGGCATCGGCTATCGCGGCGGCACGTTCGTCGATTCCGCCGCGATGTTTCCCTTCAGCGGCGCGCCGACCACCGAGACGCGCGGCGTGCACGTGCCGTTCCTGTCGCCGGTCGATTATCCGGCCACGATGTGGACCCCGAATTATTTCGGCGCGCTCGCCGGTACCGGCGGCACGCAGCTTCTCGTGACGCCCGTGCAGCATCGTGCCGCGAGTGTCGTCGACGGAACGAGCATCGAGCGCCTGCACACGGCGATGAATCTGCGGCTGTTCTACAGCGGCAACCTGAGCCAGGCCGCGCTTTCCGACGGACCGAGCATCATCGCGGTGGACGCGCTTACCGACGCAGGCGGCATGACGTTCACCGTGCAGGTGGTGGGCGACCCGGCCGCGGCGATCTACCAGGTGTGGATCACGTATACCGGCAACGGCATGAACGCATGGACGTCTCTGGATCTCGAGCAGTGTGCTCGAACCGGTTCACCGACGCCGACCCTTCCGGCCGTGTGCGGCACGACCGAGGATTCGCGATCGTGGAAGGCCCGGCTCGCGAGCCCGCCTTCGAATCTCAAATTCTTCGTCCAGGCCGCGAACGGCGTCGGACTGGTTTCGCGCAACGACAACCTCGGCGCGTATTTTTCCGTTGCGGCACCGACGCCCACCGCAACGAAGATAACCCTCGTATCGCCGCCGACATCCGCAACGGTAGGTGACAGCGTCGACGTCACCGCCCGATTGACCTACGCCGGCGGTGCGGCAATCGGCGGCAAGGTGGTCGCGGTGAGTGCGGGCGGCGTGTCCCAGCTCGGGGCCACCGGCGCCGACGGCAGCGCCACCGTCAAGATGCCCGTGGTCGCGACGGCGGGCGTCTATCAGATCGCCGCTGTGTTCGCAGGCGACAGCACGTTCCAGCCCTCGTCGACGGCCTCGACGGTGACGTTCGTCAAGGCCGCGGCGACCACCACGCCGGTATCCCCGAGCGTGGCATCCGCAGGTGTCAACGTCAGCGCGGCGCTCGCCGGCACGACGACAGCGCCGCAGCAGGTATCCGTGGCCTTCACGGTGACGGGGCCGTCCGGCACGACGACGATCTATGCAACCACCGATAACCTCGGCAACGCAGTGCTGCCGCCGCCCTCCGGACTTCCGGCCGGCGACTACACGGTGACTCAGGCGACGTTCGGCGGGGATGGAACCTACGCGCCCACGAGCATTGCACTGTCGCAGACGTTTACGGTCGCGAAGATCAATCAAAGCATCGCGTTCGATCCGTTGCCGAACAGGAGCACGGGCGATCCCGATTTTCTGGTGTTCGCAATCGCCAGCTCGGGATTGCCGGTTGCCTTCGGCGCGAGCGGAAACTGCACGGTGGCGGGCAGCACCGTTCACCTCACCGGCAGCGGCAGTTGCACGATTACCGCAAACCAGGCGGGCGATGCGAACACGAACGCCGCAGCGCCTGTTGCACGGAGCTTCGCGATCGACACGGTGACGACCGTGTCGTCGCTGAACCGTGCCGGCCTCGACCCGACAATGGGCGACGCCGCCAATGCCGTCGCTTATGCGGTGAACTTCAGCGAGGCGGTGACGGGGGTTTCGGCGAGCAATTTCGCCGTCGAGACCACCGGAATCACCGGGGCTTCCGTGGCGTCGGTCACCGGCTCGGGCACCACGTGGACCGTCAGCGTCAATGCCGGTCGGGGCAGCGGATCGTTGCGGCTAGACATGGTCAACAGCATCGGCGTGACCAACGGATCGGGCGCTGCCGTCACGGGCTTGCCCTTCACCGGACAGGCGTACCAGGTCGACAAGGGCGGCACGGTGCTCGGAAACGGCGAGGGCCAACCGTTGGCTGCGTTCGGTAGCGGCGGTTACGCGCTGTTCGGCGACGAGCAAATTCCGAGTTCGCCCGCGCGCGTTCGCATCCGGTCGAATGGCACGATCGTCGCGGTCGGCGGTACGGCTTGCGCCACGAACGTCAATCCCGCCGAACCATCGGGCGGTTACTGCACGGTGCAGATCGCCCAGTACCTGGCCTCCGGTGCACCCGACACGTCGTTCGGGACGAACGGGCGCGTCGTGACGGCGATCACGAACGCCGGCCCCGAGCTCAACTTTTCGATCAACGGCGACGGCACGCTGCTGGTGCGCGGCTATCGCTACAACGGCTCGACGGATGTGCCGTTCGTCGCGAAATTCACGAGCACCGGTGCGCCGGACACGTCGTTCGGCACGACCGGCGTCGCGACGCTTGCTGCGCTGCCCCTCGGATTCGGCATCCTCGGCTCGGACGTCGACAGTTCGGGCCGCATCGTCATCGTCGGCACGACACCTGACGCTGGCGCGCAGGGCGAGGATATCTTCGTGACGCGCCTGACCAGTACGGGCGGCACCGATCCGACGTTCGGCCTCAACGGCATAGCGCAATTTGCGATCTCGACGGCAGGCACGCGCAAGGATCGCGGCACGACGCTCGGCATCCAGCCGGATGGCTACATCGTGATCGGGGGACGGTCAGTCAACGGCAGTGGCTCCTTCGACTTTCTGTTGATGCGCATCGACGCGAACGGCACCCTGGACCCGTCGTTCGGCACTAACGGCGTCGTAACGACCCGTTTTGCGGGAACCACCGGAGACAATCTGGGCCGCAAAATGATCCTGCAACCCGACGGCAAGATCGTGATGGTCGGGACCGTCGCAGGAACGGCGCAGCAATGCGGGATCACGCGCCACGACGCCAACGGCACGCCCGATTCGAGCTTCGGCAGCGGCGGACAGGTCCTGTTGCCCGTTTCTGTCGGTTGCTTCGTGGTAAGCCAGCAGTCGGATGGCAAGATCGTGATCGCCGGCAACAATCAAGTGGGCGGTGTCTCGTACGGTACCCTCATTCGCGTTCTGTCGTCGGGCGCGCTGGACAGCGGCTTCGGAGCGAATGGCTATCAGGACATCAGCAGCTACGGCACGCCGGGACGCGTCGCAATCGCCCCGACCGGGAACCTCGTCACGAGCCTCGTCATCGAGGACCCGGCAGATGGGGTGCAGAAATCGTACGTCGTACAACTGTCCGGCACGCTCGCGGGCCCATGGCTATCACAGAGCGTTACCTTCGATCCCCTGCCGGGCAGCAGCTACGGCGACGTCTTCACCGTCTCTGCTGCGGCAACGTCGGAACTGCCGGTGACGTTCGCGGCAACAGGTTCCTGCATCGTATCGGGCGCCACCGTCCAACTGACCGGCGTCGGAAACTGCACGATCACCGCAAGCCAGCCCGGCAACGCGACCTGGTTCGCAGCGACGCCCGTGCCGCAGACGTTCGCCGTTGGGGCGGCGACTCAAGCGATCACGTTCGGAGCGGCGCCAGCAGGCCTTGCGGTAGGCCACCCGGCTGCTGCCGTCGGCGCGTCGAGTACGAGCACGACTGCGGCGCCGTCGACGAACCCGATCATCTTCACCTCGTTGACGCCGGCGGTATGCACGGTCGGCGGCATCAACAGCGCGTTCGTAGCGCCGCTCAGCGCGGGCACCTGCACGATCGCCGCGAATCAGGCGGGCGAAGAAAATTACGCGTCTGCGCCGCAGAACACGCTCAGTTTCACCATCGATCCATTCCCGGCGTCGCCGCCGGAGACGTTTACGGTGACGAACCTGAACGACGGTGGAACGGGAAGCCTGCGCTGGGCGATCGAGCAGGCGAATGCGAACCCGGGTCCGGACTTCGTCGACTTCGACCCGTTGGTCTTCCCGACGACGGGCACGCCGGTCATGCAGACGATCACGCTGTCATTCCAGATCCAGATCGCGGGTCCATTGACGATCACCGGGCCGGGCGCGGATCGGCTCACGATCGACGGCAACGGTGTTCTGAATGCGACGCCGTGGAGCCGGATCTTCTCGGTCTTCGTCACCGACCCCGTCATTTGCCCGGCGTTCGACGGCCCCAATGACTACCTGGTGTGGATCTCGGGCCTCCGCCTGGTCAACGGACGCAACAAGAATCCGAATGGCCCCGGCGGTGCGATCTTTACGCAGCACAGCCTGGTGCTCGATTCGGTGACCGTCGAAAACAGCGCCGCCCGCACCGGCGGGGCCGTCGCCTTCTGGGTCCAGTATCCGGGGCAGACGCTATTCATCTCGAATTCTCAGTTCCGCGACAATGCGGCGACCGAGCTCGTGCCTCCGACATCAAGTACGTTCGGGGCGTCGGGAGGGGCGATTACCGTTGCGGAGCGTTGCGCTCTGGTGCCGGATCTTCCGTACACGGAACCGGTGTCCGTGACGTTCGTCGACAGCGACTTCCGGGGCAACGTCTCGCAGCCCACGACGTTGAACGGTCGAGGCGGCGCGCTTCGATCGTTTTCGCGTGCGGACATTGCGATCTTCAACACGGTGATCGCCGACAATCACGTCATTTCGCCCGATCCGCCGGCGCCCGGCAGGAACTACCACGGTGGCGCCTTCGACGGGACCGCCAAGTCGATGCTGATCGAAAGCTCGGAAATCTCCGAGAACGTCGCGTTCGAGGCGAATCCGGCCAACGACCTTACGCGCAGCGGCGCACTGCATCTGCTCAACGATGCAGTGACCCGGCAGGGCCCGGGCGACGCAATGAGCGTCCGCATCGTCAATTCGACGCTTTCGGGCAACCAGTCGAGCGCGACGGCCGGCGCGATCGTGGCGTTCGGCAACATCGCGCTGGAGCTCTACAACTCCACCCTCAGCGACAACGCGGCACTGCCCACCCGAACCGGCGGCATCGCATTGAGCGTCGGCGCCACGTCGCCGCCATCGGCGAACAACACGAGCCGGCCGACGCTGCGGCTCGTCTCGTCGATCATCGCGAACAGCGTTGGCGTCGACGTCGCGGCCGGCACTGCTCTTTTCGGACCGTACACGATCACGGCCACGAGTTCGCTCGTCGAGAACATCTGTCCGGCACCGAGCTGCGCGATTTCCTTTGCCGGCCCCGGCAACCTGCTCGGCATGGATCCGCTTCTCGGCCCGCTGACGAGCAACGGCGGAGCATCGCGCACGCACGCGCCGCTGGCGGGCAGCGTCGTGATCAACGCGGGCAGCAACCCGTTCGGACTCGCTACCGATCAGCGCGGCGATGGCTTCCCGCGCACGGTGGGCGCGGGCACGGACATGGGTGCGTTCGAGTCGGCGTCGCCCTGATTCAGGGCCCGCGCACACCCTGTTCGCATTCGTGAACATCGTGTGAACACGCAGTCCGCGGTCGGTATTATCGTTGTCAGAAGACGACGATGACGGCCGCGGACGCATCCACCAACGAGGCAACGGCGCCGGAAAACCTGGTCGCCAATGCCGAGGCTTACATCCCGGGCGACCGGCGCCGTGCGCTCGCGGCCGGCATCGACTTGCCCGATCGCGTTCGCGGCGCGGCTCTCTTCGCCGACATCTCGGGCTTTACGCCGCTCACGGACGTCCTGGGCAAGGAGCTCGGCCGCGAGCGTGGCGCCGAGGTGCTGACACACCACCTCAATCGCATTTTCCACGTCCTCATCTCGGATCTCGATCGCTGGGGTGGCGACGTCATCTACTTCAGCGGCGACGCGATCACCTGCTGGCTTGACGGCGACGACGGCATGCGAGCGACCGCGTGCGCGCTCGCGATGCAGGCAACGATGGGGCGTGCCGGTGAAGTGGTGACGCCGGCCGGCACCCGCATGCAACTTGCGATGAAGGTTGCGGTTGCCGTCGGGGCCGCACGGCGCTTCCTCGTCGGCGATCCGGACGCTCAGCGGATGGACGTGCTTGCGGGCCGTCTGATCGACGAACTCGCCGGCGCTGAGCGCCAGGCACAAAAGGGCGAGGTCGTGCTGGACCGATCGGCGTTGGAGTCGCTCGGCGAGCGCGTCGAGCTTCGCGAGACGCGCATGGAGGAAGAGGATTGGCGCGAATACGGCGTGGTGGAGCGGCTTGCTGTCGGCGCCGACGAGCCGATGCCGCGCGCATCCGTGAACCCCGCTGCGCTGCCGGAGGACGTGGTGCGCGAGTGGCTGCTGCCCGACGTGTTCGAGCGTCTTCGGGCGGGCCACGGCGAGTTCCTGGCGGAATTACGCCCGGCCTATCCGCTGTTCCTGCGCTTTCGCGGCATCGATTACGACTACGACGCCGACGACGAGGCCGCGGCGAAGCTCGACGCTTTCATCCGGAGCGTGCAGCGGATCCTGGTTTCCTATGGCGGCAATCTGCTGCAACTGACCATCGGCGACAAGGGCGCTTATCTGTATGCGGTG
The DNA here is from genome assembly GCA_035278845.1 of Casimicrobiaceae bacterium. Lineage (GTDB taxonomy): Bacteria > Pseudomonadota > Gammaproteobacteria > Burkholderiales > Casimicrobiaceae > VBCG01. Next base: position 21,914 of record DATEIQ010000051.1, read on the forward strand.
TTCGGGTCGCCGCGCGCGCACGAGGACGATGCCGCACGGGCGGTGGCCGCGGCTCTGGAGTTGCGCACGCTGCAAGCGACGACTGCGGCGCGCGATATTCAGATGGGCATCGCGTATGGTCGCCTGCGAAGCGGCACCTGCGGCCACAAGCAGCGACAGGCATTTACATGCATCGGCGAAGCGGTAAACCTCGCGGCCAGGCTGATGGCGAAGGCGCCGCCCGGCCGGATTTACGTCGCCGAGGACGTCCGACGCGCAGCAGGTGAAGCGTTCGGCTGGCAGCCGCTTCCCCCACTGGCCGTCAAAGGGAAAGCGGATCGCGTCGCGGCGTTCGCGCTTGCCGGATCGAAGCGGCGCGCTTCCCGCCGACGGGCGGGCTACGGCGAGCCTATCGTCGGCCGGCGTGCTGAAATGGACGCGTTCGCCGCGTGGCTCGAAGCAGCGCTTTCCGGTCGCGGCCAGGTCGTCGGTATCCGCGCCGAGGCGGGCATGGGCAAGTCGCGGTTGGCAGCGGAATTCGCGCAGGTTGCGCTGCAGCGCGGAGCGACGGTTGCCTTCGGGGAGTGCCAGCCCTACGGCGCGCATGCGAATTACTTCGTCTGGCGCGACGTCTGGTCAACGCTGTTCCATCTGGACGACGGCGCGCCGCCGAGCGAGCAGGTGGCGGCACTGGAAGCCGAGCTCGGGGCAATCGATCCCGCGCTCGTTCCACGCGGGCCGCTGTTGTCGACGCTGCTCGATCTTCCGATCGCCGATAACGCGCTCACATCGCAATTCGACGCGAAGCTGCGCAAGACGTCGCTGGAAGGGCTGCTCGTCGATTGCCTTCGATCGAGGGCGCGCGCGAAGCCGCTGCTGATCGTCCTCGAGGACTGTCATTGGATCGACGCGTTGTCGCGCGACCTCGCGGAGACTGTCGGTCGCGCGATCGCAAGCCTTCCCGTAGTGCTCGTGCTCGCCTACCGACCTGCCGCCGATATCGATGCGCGAACCGGCGTGGAGAAGCTCGCGCATTTCCACGAGTTGGCCTTGCTGGAGCTCGCTCCCGAACAGGCGACTGAGCTCGTGCGCACGAAGCTTGCGCTGTTTGCCGGAGGCGGAGCGGAACCACCGGCTGCGCTCGTGCAGCTCGTCACGGTCAAGGCGCAGGGCAACCCTTTCTACATCGAGGAACTGCTGGACTACATCCGCGGGCAGGGCGTGGATCCGCGCGACGCGGCTTCGCTCGAGCGCCTGCAATTGCCGGGAAGCCTGCATAGCCTGGTGCTGAGCCGGATCGACATGCTCGAAGAATCGCCGAGACGCACTTTGAAGGTGGCGAGCATCCAGGGCCGCGTATTCCGGGCAACCGTTCTCTCGGGCGCTTATCCGGAGCTTGGCGGGCTGCGTGAGGTCGGGGGTGACCTCGAGCGCCTGGACGCAGCGGACCTGGTACACATAGACGACCCGATCGATACGGCCTATGCCTTCAAGCACGTCGTCACGCAGGAAGTGGCGTACGAGAGCATGCCGTACGCGTTCAGGTCGCAGCTTCACGAGCGGTGCGGCGAATACCTCGAGCGCGCCGAGTCCGATGCGCGCGAACGGAATCTCGCGCTGCTCGCGCATCACTACGCGCGCAGCGGCAATCTGGCGAAGAAGCGCGAATACCTGGCGCGGGCAGCCGAGGCCGCGCAGGCGGCTTACGCGAACGCAGCGGCCATCGCCTATTACGAGCAGCTCGTGCCGCTCGTCGAAGACGGCGAGCGCGTGGACGTGCTGCGGAAAGTCGGGAAAGTGCTCGAGCTCGTCGGCGATTGGAGTCGGGCGGAGAAGTTCGTGACGGAAGCCCTCGGCATCGCGCAAACGCTCGGCGACAAGCTCGCCGAAGCGCGGTGTGAAACGGCCCTTGCCGAAGTGGCGCGCAAGCAGGGGCGCTTCGACGAAGCCGTCGAGCGCCTCGATCGCGCCGCGGACAATTTCGGGAAGCTCGGCGACGATGCAGGCGTCGGCCAGGTGCTTCATCTTGCGGGCACGGTTGCGGCCCAGCGCGGCGATTACGCGAAGGCCACGGAGAATTACCAAGCGAGCCTCGTCATCCGCGAGCAGCTCGGTGACAAGGCGAGCATGGCGGGATTGCTGTCGAACCTAGGCATCGTCGTCGAGTACCAGGGCGATATCGGCGCGGCGCGACGCTATCACGAGCGGGCGCTCGCGCTTCGAACCGAGACAGGCGACCGTTGGGCAATCGCCGTGTCGACGAACAACCTGGGCTTGATCCTCGCGATGCAAGAGTGCTTCGACGAGGCGCGCGCGCTGCTCGAAAAATCGATGCGATTGTCGAGGGAGGTCGGCGATGGCTGGCTGCTGGCCATCGGGCACAACAACCTCGGGAACACGACACGCGGACTGGGTGACCATGCAGCGGCGCGCATGCACTACCGTGACAGCTTGCGCGCCTACCGCGACTTCGACGACAGGTGGGCGATGGCGATCCTGCTCGAAGACATCGGAATGCTGGCCGCGCTCGAAGGCGACATGGCCGACGCGCTCCTGCTCGAGGGCGCCGCGGACGCGTTACGCGTCGCCATCGGCGCCCCGCGGGCACCTCCGCAGCAGAAGGAGATCGAGGACAAGGTGCTCGCGGCGGCGTCCGCGCTGTCGGAAGCGGAGCGGACCGGGCATCGCGAACGCGGCCGCACGCTCGATCTCGCCGCAGCCGTCGAGCTCGCGCTCCGCTACTGCGAGCGATCGGCCTGAATGCTATGACGCAGTCTTCGCCGTGGAGGTAATGCGCCACACGGTATTGCCGACGTCGTCGGCGACGATCAGCGCGCCGCTGCGGTCGATCGCCACGCCGACGGGTCGTCCGCGCGCCTTCCCGTCCTTGACGAAGCCGGTGACGAAATCCATCGGCTCGCCGACCGGGCGCCCGTTCTGGAATCGGATGAAAACGACCTTGTATCCGTTGAGGTCGGGCCGGTTCCAGCTGCCATGCTCGCCGACGAACGCTCCGCCCTCGAACTGCGTGGGAAACGCGCGGCCGGTGTAGAAAGCGAGACCGAGCGGCGCCACGTGCGAGCTCAGCGCGTAATCCGGCTTGATCGCCGATGCGACCAGGTCGGCGCGCTGCGGCCGCACACGTGGGTCGACGTGCTGGCCCCAGTAGCTGTAGGGCCAACCGTAGAACGCGTCGCGCTTCACCGACGTCATGTAATCGGGCACGAGGTTGGGGCCGAGCTCGTCGCGCTCGTTGACGACGGCCCAGAGCGTGTCACTGCCCGGATAGAACGTCAGTCCGTTGGGATTTCGCAAGCCGTGGGCAAACACCTTGAACGCGCCGGTCGTCGCGTCGACTTCCCAGATTGCCGCGCGCATCCTTTCGGCCCCGACGCCGCGCTCCATGGCGTTGCTGTTCGATCCAACACCGACATAGAGCTTCGATCCGTCCGGGCTCGCCGTCAGGCTCTTCGTCCAGTGATGATTGAGCGGTCCGGCCGGCAGATCCACGATCTTTGCCGGCGTGCCGACGTTGCTGTCGCCCAACTTGAACGGAAAACGCAGGATCGCATCGGTATCGGCGACGTAAAGCGCATCACCGACGAGCGCCACGCCGAACGGCGAGTTCAGATGGTCGACGAGCACGGTGTGCGTGTCGGGCTTGGCGTCGCCGTTCGTGTCGCGGAACAGCAGGATGCGATTGCTTGGGCCGCCGCCGCCGCTGCCGCCGTGAGCACGGGATTCGATCCAGTCCATGACGGGACGCTTCGGCCGCTCGATCGGCTCCTTCGCATCCTTTTTCGACTCGATCACCAGCAGGTCGCCGTTCGGCAGCGGATAGACGTTGCGCGGGTTCGAGAGTCCGGTGGCGATGGCTTCGATGCGGAACCCTTCCGGCACCGTGGGGGTGGCGCCCTGCTGCCAGCCGATGACCTTCGGTACGTGCATCCGCGGCAAAAGCGCGCGCGACGGTTCCGGAAGCTTCGGATCCGGACCGTACTGGGCCGACTTGTCGACGTTCTGGCTGCTCGCGCACGCGGCGAGGACGACGCAGGCGCCAACGGCGACGACACGAAGCTTCATGGGTGCACCTCGCGGTGCTTGAACCACGTGACGGGCACGAGGAACAGAACGGCCACCGCGGCGAGTACGAGCAGCGCGCCGACGATCGAGAGAATCATGCCGTTCGGAACCACCGCGGTCCAGCCGTCGCGGGTGTGCACGAACGCGTTGAACAACTCGACGACGAGCGCCGCATAGAACAGCACCAGATGCGCCCACCCGAACACTCCGGTGCGAATCACGCGGCTCGCGAAGAATTCGATCACGAGCACCAGCGCGGCGAGCGCTCCGATCGCAAGCCCGACGGCAATCATCCACTGCGAAAAATGCAGCCACATCAGGAACGCGCTCGCGGCGTAAGCGATGTCCGTGACGAGCGCCGCCAGGAAGCAGACGACGGAAACCGGGAAGAGCAGCAGGTAAAGCGTACCGGTCACGCCGGCGAGACCACTCTCGGGACGCACGACGATTTCGGTCATTGCCTCTCCTGCACGTTCGACGTTTACAGGAGATACGATCCGGGCGGTTCTTCGGGGTTCCCTTCGTTTTGCACTGCGCGGCGACGCAGCGAGCCGCGACAGGCGAGCGCCGCGTCCGAACGACGCGGGGCATCGCTTTTGCGGCTACACGCTATTCGCGACGACCCGCTCAGGCGGTCGTGACGGGAATTTTTCCGATCCGCTGCTGCCATTCGCGCGGACCGGTCTCGTGCACCGATTTGCCGTTCGCGTCGACGGCCACGGTGACCGGCATGTCGACGACGTCGAACTCGTAGATCGCCTCCATGCCGAGATCTTCGAATGCGACGACGCGCGACTTGCGAATCGCCTTGGAGACGAGGTAGGCCGCGCCGCCGACCGCTATCAGATAAGCGGCGCGGTGCTTGCGTATCGCCTCGACCGCCACCGGGCCCCGCTCGGCCTTGCCGATCATCGCGATCAGCCCGGTTTTCGCGAGCATCGTGTGCGTGAACTTGTCCATGCGCGTTGCGGTCGTCGGTCCGGCGGGACCGACCACTTCGTCGCGCACCGGGTCGACCGGTCCGACGTAGTAGATGATGCGATTGGTGAAATCGACCGGCAGCGGCTCGCCGCGTGCGAGCATGTCGACGATGCGCTTGTGCGCGGCGTCGCGGCCGGTGAGGATCTTTCCGTTGAGCAGCAACCGGTCGCCCGGCTTCCAGGTCGCGACTTCGGCGGGCGTCAGCGCATCGACGTCGACGCGCTTCGATTCAGGCGCTGGCGACCAATGCACGTCGGGCCAGTCGGCGAGATCCGGCGGGTCGAGCGTGGCGACGCCGCTGCCGTCGAGCGTGAAATGCGCGTGCCGCGTCGCCGCGCAGTTCGGAATGATCGCCACCGGCAGGCTTGCCGCGTGCGTCGGATAGTCGAGGATCTTCACGTCGAGCACGGTCGACAATCCGCCGAGACCCTGCGCGCCGATGCCGAGCGCATTCACCTTGTCGTAGATCTCGATGCGCAGTTCCTCGAGACGGTTCGCGGGGCCGCGCGCCTTCAGCGCATGCATGTCGATCGATTCCATCAGCGACTCTTTCGCGAGCACCATCGCCTTTTCCGCGCTGCCGCCGATGCCGATCCCAAGCATGCCTGGCGGGCACCAGCCGGCACCCATCGTCGGCACGGTTTTCAGAACCCAGTCGACGATCGAGTCCGACGGGTTCAGCATCGCGAACTTCGCCTTGTTCTCCGAGCCGCCGCCCTTGGCCGCGATGCGGACGTCCACCGTGTCGCCGGGCACGAGGTCGAAGTGCACGACCGCCGGCGTGTTGTCTTTCGTGTTCGTGCGCCTGCCGGCGGGATCGCGCAGGATCGACGCGCGCAGCGTGTTGTCGGGGTCGAGATACGCGCGGCGCACGCCTTCGTTGATCATGTCGGTGACGCTCATCGTCGCGTCGGGGAACCGCACGTCCATGCCGACTTTCACGAAGGCGACGACGATTCCGGTGTCCTGGCAGATCGGCCGGTGGCCCTCGGCACACATCCGCGAGTTGGTGAGGATTTGCGCAATCGCGTCCTTCGCGGCAGGTGATGTCTCCGCCGCGTACGCGTCCCCGAGCGCGGCGATGTAGTCGGCCGGGTGATAGTAGGAGATGTATTGCAGCGCGTCGGCGACGCTCTGGATCAGCTGCTCCTGCTTGATCGCGGCCATGGCGTGAAAGAGGTCTAGTGGCGTCCCTGCGTCGTCATGTCGCGCACGTGCGACGGCGCCGGCAGGATGCGGTCGACGGCGGCAATCGCGATCGCGGAGAGCAGAAACGTGATGTGGATCGTCGTCTGATAGAACAGCGTCTTGGTGTCGTACGCCTGCGCATTGATGAACGTGCGCAGCAGGTGGATCGACGAGATGCCGATGATCGCCGTGGCGAGCTTCACCTTCAGCACGCTCGCGTTGACGTGCGACAGCCACTCGGGCTGGTCGGGATGGTTCTGCAGCGCCATGCGCGACACGAACGTCTCGTAGCCGCCGATGATCACCATGATCAGCAGGTTGGAGATCATCACGACGTCGATCAGCCCGAGTACCAGCAGCATCGTCACCGTCTCGCGCGCCATCCTGAATTCGGCCGACGCGCCGGGCGGCGTGACGCTCTCGATGATCGCCTGCACCGACTCGCGGTCGCCCATCGACGCCTGCACCAGGTGAACGAGCTCCACCCAGAATTGCCAGACGTAGACGCCCTGCGCGACGATCAGGCCGAGATAGAGCGGAACCTGCAGCCAGCGGCTCATGAAGATGAGCTGCGGCAGCGGACGCATTCGCGGATCCGCGGGTGGACGTGGCATGGCGGGTGTCATGGAAGGCGGCGGCAGCCGTCGGAGGAACCGATAATTTTACCATCGGGCCCTGCGTGCACCGCGTGCGTTGGCGGGCGCCTACGCCTTCGGTAGACTTGACCCAAGGCGCCGGCTGGCGCGAGGACAGCCGGCCTCCCACGAAAACGTTGCGTTCGGAGGAGATTGCAATGTCGACGATCCAGTCCGTCATGCAGGAAAAGCGGGTGTTCGAGCCGCCGCAGGCTTTCATCGCCCAGGCGAACGTGAAGAAGGCCGACTGGGATGCGATGAACGCGAAAGCGGCTCGCGATTTCGACGGGTTCTGGGCCGACCTCGCGCGCGAGCATCTCGCCTGGCGCAAGCCGTTCACCAAGACGCTCGACGAGAGCAAGGCACCGTTCTACAAGTGGTTCGAGGACGGCGAGCTCAACGTCTCGTATAACTGCCTCGATCGCAACCTCGAAAACGGCAACGGCGACAAGGTCGCGATCATCTTCGAAGCCGACGACGGCAAGGTCACGCGCGTCACGTATCGCGAGCTCTATCAGCGCGTGTGCCGGCTCGCCAATGGACTCAAGTCGCTCGGCGTGAAGAAGGGCGACCGCGTCGTCATCTACATGCCGATGTCGATCGAGGGCATCGCCGCGATGCAGGCGTGCGCGCGGATCGGCGCGACGCATTCGGTGGTGTTCGGCGGGTTCTCGGCCAAGTCGCTGCAGGAGCGCATCGTCGATGCGGGTGCCGTTGCGGTCATCACGGCTGACGAACAGATGCGCGGCGGCAAGCCGCTGCCGCTCAAGGCCATCGTCGACGAGGCGCTCGGGATGGGCGGCTGCGACGCAGTGCGCAACGTGATCGTGTATCGACGCACCGGCAACAACGTGGCGTTCGCGGGCGGCCGTGACGTGTGGATGCACGAGCTGGCGGCGAAGCAGGCGGACGCCTGCGAGCCCGAATGGGTCGGCGCCGAGCATCCGCTGTTCATCCTCTATACGTCGGGATCCACCGGCAAGCCGAAGGGCGTGCAGCACAGCTCGGCCGGCTTCCTGCTGTGGGCGGCGCTGACGATGAAATGGGTCTTCGACATCAAGCCGACGGACGTCTTCTGGTGCACGGCCGACATCGGCTGGGTGACCGGCCACACGTACATCGTGTACGGTCCGCTCGCGTGCGGCGCGACCGAGATCGTGTTCGAAGGCATTCCGACGTATCCGGACGCGGGCCGCTTCTGGAAGATGATCGCCGACCATCGCGTCAGCGTCTTCTATACGGCGCCGACGGCGATCCGGTCGCTGATCAAGGCGAACGACGTGAATCCCGCGACCGCGCCGCGCAATTACGACCTTAGCTGCCTGCGGCTGCTGGGATCCGTCGGCGAGCCGATCAATCCCGAAGCGTGGATGTGGTATTACAAGAACGTCGGTCAGGAGCGCTGCCCGGTCGTCGACACGTGGTGGCAGACCGAGACCGGTGGTCACATGATCTCGCCGCTGCCGGGCGTCACTGCGCTCGTTCCGGGTTCATGCACGCTGCCGTTGCCGGGCATCATGGCGGCGATCGTCGACGAGACCGGGCACGACGTGCCGAACGGCCAGGGCGGAATGCTCGTCGTCAAGCGGCCGTGGCCCGCGATGATCCGCACCATCTGGGGCGATCCCGAGCGCTACCGCAAGTCGTATTTTCCGGAGGAGCTCGGCGGCAAGCTGTATCTCGCCGGCGACGGGTCGGTGCGCGACGCGAGCACCGGCTACTTTACGATCATGGGCCGCATCGACGACGTGCTGAACGTCTCCGGCCATCGCCTCGGCACGATGGAAATCGAATCCGCGCTCGTCGCGAATCCGATCGTGGCCGAAGCCGCCGTCGTCGGCCGGCCCGACGACACGACGGGCGAGGCCGTATGCGCGTTCGTCGTGCTGAAGCGGGCGCGGCCGGACAGCAGCGAGGCCGCAGCGATCGCGAAACAGTTGCGCGATTGGGTCGGCAAGGAGATCGGCCCGATCGCGAAGCCGAAGGACATCCGCTTCGGCGACAATCTGCCGAAGACGCGCTCCGGAAAGATCATGCGGCGGCTGCTGCGCTCGATCGCCAAGGGCGAGGAGATCACGCAAGACGTGTCGACGCTCGAGAACCCCGCGATCCTCGAGCAGCTCAAGCAGTCGCTGTAACGGCGCTACTTCTACGACTTCGGGGTCAGAGCAATAAGTCGCGCGATCGCCTATCGGATCAAGTCGAAGTACTGACCGCGCGACTTATTGCTCTGACCCCGAAGTCAGGTGGGCGGCAGCGTGTCGGCGAACGGCGGTCGCTTCGCGAGCTTGTCGGCGAGGCGCGCGAGATTCGGATGCAGCGCACGCCAGTCGAGCTCGGCGTGGCGCAGGTCGAGATAGCCGAGCGCGCAGCCGGTGGCGATGTCGGCGAGCGAATACGTCTCGCCGTGACACCACGCGCGCTCGTCGAGCTCGCGCGACAGCTCGGCGGTGCCTTCGCGGATCTTTCGCCGCTGGCGATCGATCCATTCCTCGCTTTGCAGCACCGCCGGACGGCGGCGCTCGACGACGATTGCGGCGGCTGCGTCGCAGATGCCGTCGGCCAGCGCCTCCCATTTCTTGACCGCGATGCGCTGGCGCGCGGGCTCGGGAATGAGCCGCGACACCGGGCTCACGAGATCGATGTACTCGACGATGACGCGCGAATCGTAGAGATGCGTGCCGTCGTCGAGGATCAGGATCGGCAGCTTGCCGAGCGGATTGTAGGCGTGCGTCGGATTGCCCGCGTCCCATGCGGACATCTCGAGCATTTGACATTCGACTTTCTTCTCCGCGAGCACGATGCGCACCTTGCGGGCGAACGGGCTCGTTTTCGACGCGATCAGCTTGAGCACGGGGAGTGTTCGACGGAGATGTTTGCGATGCGCTCGGGAGTATAGCGTGCGCACTCGGCGGTCTGCTAGACTCGATTGCCGGATCGCCCGATGGATGCCGCCGAGAACGCCCGCCTCACCGCGCTGTCGCCACTCGACGGGCGCTATGCCGCCAAGGCCGATCGGCTGCGCGACCAGTTCAGCGAATTCGCGCTGATCCGGCAGCGCGTGCGCGTCGAGCTCGCATGGCTTGCCGCGCTCGCCGCGGAGCCTTCGATCGCAGAGGTGCCGCCGTTTTCCGCCGCGGCCGCGGCGAAACTCGCCGGGATCGCCGAAAGGTTCTCGCCCACCGACGCCGCGCGCGTCAAGGCGATCGAGGCGCGCACCAACCACGACGTCAAGGCCGTCGAATACTGGCTGCACGAGCGCTTTGCGTCCGAGCCCGAGCTCGCGCGCATCGCCGGCTTCGTGCACTTCGCGTGCACGTCGGAGGACATCAACAACGCCGCATATGGCATCGCGCTTGCCGAGGCGCGCACGGCGGCGCTGCTGCCGGTGCTCGAGGCCATTGCCGCCGACCTGCGCGCGCTGGCGCACGAGCACGCGGCGCTGCCGATGCTCGCGCGCACGCACGGTCAGGCGGCGACGCCGACGACACTCGGCAAGGAAATCGCCAACGTGCTCGCCCGCCTCGCGCGCCAGATCGCCGCATTCGAGCGGCTGCCGATCAAGGGCAAGATGAACGGCGCCGTCGGCAGCTACAACGCGCACGCGATCGCGTATCCCGACGTCGACTGGGAGAAGGTCGCTGCGCGCACGATCACGGGCCTCGGCCTCGAGTTCAATCCGTACACGACGCAGATCGAGCCGCACGACGGCATCGCCGAATACTGCGACGTACTCGCGCGCACGAACGCGATCCTGATCGACCTCGACCGCGACGTATGGGGCTACGTGTCGCTCGGCTATTTCAGGCAGCGGATGAAGGAAGGTGAAGTCGGCTCGTCGACGATGCCGCACAAGGTGAACCCGATCGACTTCGAGAATTCCGAAGGCAACCTCGGCGTCGCCAACGCGCTTTTGCGCCACATGGCGGAGAAGCTGCCGATCTCGCGCTGGCAGCGCGATCTGACCGATTCGACGGTGCTGCGCAATCTCGGCGTCGCGCTCGGTCACACGCTGCTCGGATGGACCGCGCTGCGACAGGGGCTCGCGAAGCTCGACGTCGATCGCGCGCGCATCGCCGCCGACCTCGACGCCAACTGGGAAATCCTCGCCGAGGCGATCCAGACGGTCATGCGGCGCTACGGATTACCGGAGCCGTACGAGCAGCTGAAAGCGCTGACGCGCGGCAAGAGCGGAATGACGGCGGAGGCGTTGCGGGCGTTCATCGCGACGCTGGCGCTGCCGGCCGATGCGAAGGCGCGGCTTTCCGCGCTCACGCCGGCGGGCTACGTGGGGCTTGCGGAGAAGCTCGCGCGCCGCATCTGACTTGCGTTTTCATTCGCCAAAGGAGGGCATCGAATGCGCTGCTTCGCTGCAATCGTGCTTTTGCTCTTGCCGCTGACCGCGGCAGCGCTGGACGCCGGCGAGAAGGAGACGATACACACCGTCGTCGTGCGTCAGGCCGACGCATGGAACGCGCACGACGCCGGCGCCTACGCTGCGTTGTTCACCGCGGATTGCGACGTCGTGAACGTCGTCGGCTGGTGGTGGCGCGGACGGGCGGAGCTCGAAACGAAGCTCACGACGGCGTTTCGCCAGGCGTTTCGCGACAGCCGTCTCGCGTTCACCGACGTGACAGTGCGCGAGCTCGCGCCCGGCGTCGCGCTCGCGCATGCGCGCTGGACGATGAGCGGCGCGAAAATGCCGCCCGGCATGCCGGAGCCGAGGGAGGGCATCCAGACATTGACGCTCGTGCGGCAAAACGGTCAATGGCTGATCAGCGGCTTCCAGAACACGCTCAGCATCCCGGAGCGCGCGTTTCCCGCCGCACCGCCTTCGCCGCGCGCCGTTCCTTGACGAACGTCGACACTGCGGGAATCAGCGACACCACGACGATCGCGACGACGATCAGCGACAGGTTGTCCTTGACCCACGGGATGTTGCCGAACAGGTAGCCCGCGTACACGAGCGAGCTGATCCACAAAAAGCCGCCGACGATGTTGTAGCAAAGGAAGCGGCGGTACGACATCCCGGCGACGCCCGCGAGGAACGGCGCGAACGTGCGAATGATCGGGATGAAGCGGCCGATGATGATCGTGACGCCGCCGTACTTGTCGTAGAACGCCTGCGTGCGTCGCAGGTATTCCTGCCGGAACCAGCGCGAGTCCGGCCGCTGGAATGCCTTCGGGCCGATGTAATGGCCGACGCCATAGTTGACCGAATCGCCGAGAACCGCCGCTGCGATCAGCACGATCACGAGCACGTGGACGTTGAGATTCGCAACGGCGACGACGGTGCCGGCGATGAACAGGATCGAATCGCCGGGCAGGAACGGGCACACGACGAGACCCGTCTCGGCGAAGATGATCAGGAACAGAATCCCGTAGACCCATTCGCCGTACTGCGCGGCCAGCGTCGCGACCGTCTGGTCCAGCGCGAGCAGCGAATAGAGGAGCGTGGTCAGCATCGTCGTCAGTCGTGCCGGGCCGCCCCAAGCGACTGACCGGCCCTCTGGGGGGCAGCGCGTTGAGCGAGCGTGAAGGGGTGTCTCATGTCCCTGACCACAGCGCCGACTGCCGCCGCACGACGTCGGTCAGCGTCTGCGTCTCGGCAAACGCCTGCCGCAGCCACGCCGCGTCGTTACCTTGCTCGATGCACGCCGCCAGCGCCGCGAACGCATCCTGCGAGCCCAGCGACTTCGCGTGCGGCGCGAGCCGCTCGAGCGTCTCGCGCAGATCGTCTGCAAGGGGCCGCGCTCCGCCGGTCGCCGCGTCGACCAGCGTGCCGGCGAAGCCGTGCCGGCATGCCTGGAAGCGATTGTGGCTGTGCGTCAGATAGAGGTCCGCCGACACGTCGACCGGCCGCTCGTCCCACAGCCAGCGCGCGAGCGCCTGCACGAACGCGGCGATCTGCGCGGCGCGCGCGACGGTGAGCGGCGTGTCGCATACGCGCACCTCGACGGTGCCGTACTCGGGCTTCGGCCGGACGTCCCAGTAGAAATCCTTCATGCTGGCGACGATGCCGAGGTCGTACATGCGGTCGAAATACCGATTGAACTCGGCCCATGAGCGCACGAGCGGCATCGTTCCCGACAGCGGGAACGCGTTGACGACCGACAGCCGCGACGAATCGAACGCCGTGTCGACGCCCTGGTAGAACGGGCTCGACGCCGCGAGCGCGATGAAGTGCGGCACGTAGCGGATCAGCGCATGCGTCAGGTAGATCGCATCGTCGGCGCTGGCGCAGCCGATGTGCACGTGCTGCCCGAACACGGTGAACTGCTTTGCGAGAAAGCCGTATTTCTCGGACACCGACAGGAAGCGCTCGGTTGGGTAGATCTTGCGGTCGCTCCATTTCTGGAACGGATGCGTGCCGCCGCCGGCGATCGCCACGTTCATCTTGCGCGCGTGGCCGGCGAGAACGTCGCGCGTGCCTTCGAGCTCGGCGAGAAGCTCCGGGTAACGCTCGTGCACGGACGAGTTGATCTCGACCATGCTTTGCGTGATCTCGGGCTTGAGCTCGCCTCCCGGCGCTTCGCGCGTGATGCGGCGAAGCAAATCGTCGGCGTCCGGCGCGAGATTGAAGTCGCGCGTGTTGACGAGCATCAGCTCGAGCTCGACGCCGAAAGTCAGCGGCGCGGACGACGTGAAGGCGAGTTCGGGCATCGACTAGGGCCGGTTCGAATGGGTCGACATGATGTCGAGGCTAGTCGCGAGCACCGGCTTCGCCCTCGCCGGCGCGGATCAAGGCAAAGCGCGTCGCGATCGGACCGAGCAGGTGCAGGATCGCGACGCCGGACACGACGATGGCCGCGAGCCTCGCGCCGAACTCCGGCGCGACGTCGTAGATGGGTTGCGTCATCCCGATCGCCAACCCGGCCATCGGCGTCAGCGCGAGGCCGAGCGTCAGCGCCTGCCGTGTCGACAGGTGCGCGGGCCAGGCAAGGGCATGCAGCGCCGCCAGCTTGCCGACAGAACGCGCAACGACGAACGCCAGCCCGAGCCACGCGATCGCGCCGAACTGGCCGGGACGCAGCGTCGCGCCGGTCAGCACGAACAGCACGACGAAGAACACCTGCGCGGCGCGGCCGAAGTCGACGTCGAGCAGCCGGTGCTCGCGGTCGAGATTGCGCGCGCACGCGCCGAGCGCGAGAAGCGCGAGCAGCACCGATAGCCGGCCGGCTTGCGCCGCACCCACCGTGACGATGACGAAGCCCACCGCGAGGATGAATTGCGGCACCGGCGACTTGCCGAGCCAGCGGGCGAAGAGCGTCATCAGCTGGAATGCGAGGAAGCCGAGCAGCAGCGACCCCGCGATGAGCCAGACCGCACGCGCCGCCGGACTCGACGACGCAACGGACGCCCGCGCTTCGACGAACGGCAGCAACAGCGTGATGCAGACGGTGGCGATGACATTGTTGAGCGCGACGTGCCACAGCATGCGACGCGTCACCGGGCCGTCGGCCTTGAGCTCGTTGGTGACGAGCAGCACGACCGCCGGCGCCGTCGCGACGCCCACCGTCGAGGCGACCGCCGCCTCGAGCGTGTCGATGCCGCCGACGAAATGCAGCAGCGCGAACATTGCCGCGAACGACAGCGCGCTTTCCGCGACGCCCATCGGCAGCAGCCAGCGATCGTGCGACGCCCATTTGAGATCGAGGCGGCGGCCGAGATCGAAGAGGATCAATCCGAGCGAGAACTCAGCGAGCACGCGCGATTGCGCGAGCATCTCGTCGGTCAGCCAGCCAAGGACGCCGGGCCCGAGCAGAAACCCGGTTGCAATGTAGCCGGTAATGGCCGGCAGCACGCGCGTCGTCGCGGCCAGCCGCCCGCCGGCCAAACCGGCGAGCAGCAGAAGCCCGAAGATCAGGAACGCATTCGCGGCCGGCGGCCAGTCGGGAAGGAAAGCGGGCGCAGTCACCAGCGCCGGAGTCTACGGGAGGATCTTGTCGCCCGCCATCCCTTGCTTGCGCTCGGGCTTGACGAGATCCTCGCGCGAGACGCCGAGCCACATGACGAGCGACGCCATGACCAGCGCGGACGAATAGATGCCGAAGCAGATGCCGATCGCGAGCGCGAGCGAGAAGTGGTGAAGCGTCTCGCCGCCGAAGAAGAAGATCGACAGCACCATCAGAAGCGTAGAGCCGTGCGTGATGATCGTGCGTGACAGCGTGCGCGTGATCGCGCTGTCGATGACGTGCGTGACCGTCGCCTTGCGCATCTTGCGGAAGTTCTCTCGGATCCGGTCGGCGATCACGACCGACTCGTTGACCGAGTAGCCGAGCACCGCGAGTACGGCGGCGAGCACCGGCAGCGAGAATTCCCACTGGAAGAACGCGAAGAAGCCCAGGATGATCACGACGTCGTGCAGGTTCGCGACGATCGCCGACACCGCGAAGCGCCACTCGAAACGCAGCGCGAGGTAGATGACGATGCCGATCGACACCAGCAGGAGCGCGAGCGCGCCGTTTTCGTAGAGCTCCTTGCCGACCTGCGGGCCGACGAATTCGACGCGGCGCTGCGACGCGGTGGGGTCGTCGGCCTTCAGTGCGCCCATCACGCGCTCGGACAACTGTGCGCTCGACACGCCTTCCTTCAGCGGCAGCCGGATCAGCGCAGTATCGGAGCTCCCGAAGCTCTGGGCCGAAAACTCGCCGAGATCGAGCTTGTCGATGGCCGCGCGCACGCGATTGAAATCGACGGCATGGCCGTACGTCACTTCGATCACCGTTCCGCCGCGGAAATCGACGCCGAGATTGAGCCCGTAGATCGCGAGGAACACGACGCTCGCGACGAACGTGATGATCGACACCACGTTGAACACGAGCGCATGCCGCATGAACGGGATGTCGCGCGAGATGCGGAAGAATTCCATGGAGGGCTCGGGACTGGGGACTCGGGACTAGGGGCTCAGGACTTCACCGGCGCCGACGCCGCCAGATCCTCGGCCTTCGGCTTCCACACCTGGCCGATCGACACGCGATCGAGCTTCTTGCGGTTGCCATAGATCAACGCAACGATGCCGCGCGACACGAACACCGCCGAGAACATCGACGTCAGGATGCCGAGCACGTGCACGACGGCGAAGCCGCGCACCGGCCCCGAGCCGAACGCGAGCAGTGCGATGCCGGCGATCATCGTCGTCACGTTCGAGTCGAGAATCGTTCCCCACGCGCGCTCGTATCCCGCCTGAATGGCAGCGTGCGGCGTCGCGCCCCAGCGCAATTCTTCGCGGATGCGCTCGTTGATCAGGACGTTGGCGTCGATCGCGATGCCGAGCGTCAGTGCGATGGCCGCCATGCCGGGAAGCGTTAGCGTCGCCTGCATCACCGACAGGATCGCGACCAGCAGCATCAGGTTCACGACCAGCGCGATCGTCGAGATGACACCCATTAGCGCGTAATAGACGCAGATGAACGCCGCCAGCACGATGAACCCGTACATCACCGAGTCGAAGCCCTTCTCGATGTTCTCCTTGCCGAGCGACGGGCCGACGGTGCGCTCCTCGACGATTTCCATCGGCGCCGCGAGCGCGCCCGCGCGCATCAGCAATGCGATGTCGTTCGCCTCGCGTGTGTTCATGCGGCCGCTGATCTGCACGCGGCCCCCACCGATTTCCTCGCGAATGACGGGCGCCGTGATGACCTCGGCCTTGCCTTTTTCGACCAGCACGATCGCCATCCGCTTGCCGACGTTCTCGCGCGTGACTTCCTTGAAAATCCGCGCGCCGGTGCCATCGAGCGTGACGTGGACGGCCGGCTCGTTCGTCCGCTGATCGAATCCCGATTGCGCGTCGCTGATCCGGTCGCCGGTCAGCACGACCTGGCGCCGCAGCAGCAGCGGCTCGCCGTTGCGATCTGTCAAAAGATCGTTGCCGAACGGCACCGAGCCGCTGCGCGCCGACTCCTGCGCGCCGGGATCGTCGTTGACCATGCGGATTTCGAGCGTCGCCGTGCGGCCGAGGATGTCCTTGGCGCGCGCCGTGTCCTGCACGCCGGGAAGCTGCACGACCACGCGGTCGGGACCCTGCTGCTGGATGATCGGCTCCGCGACGCCGAGCTCGTTCACGCGGTTGCGCAGGATCGTGATGTTCTGCTGGACGGCGCCGTCCTGAATGCGCTTCTGCGCTTCGGGCTTGAGGCCCGCGACCAGCCGCGATTCGCCTCCGGCAACATCCTGCTCGCGAACGAGAAGATCGGGGAACGCGCGCTCGATCTCGTTCCGCGCGCGCGTGCGCTCGGCGTCGTCCTTGAAGCGCAGCACCACGTTGCTGCCCTCGCGGCCGACGCCTGAATAAATGACCTTCTTCTCGCGCATCAGCGAGCGGATGTCGGTGGTGTAGCGGTCGGCGGCCTTGTCGAGCGCGCCTTTCATGTCGACCTGCAGCAGGAAGTGCACGCCGCCTCGCAGGTCGAGGCCGAGGTACATCGGCAGCGCGCCGATCGACGCGAGCCAGTGCGGCGACGACGAGAGAAGGTTCAGCGCGACGATGTAGTTGTCGCCGAGCTTGGACTGCAGCACGTCCTTCGCCTTGAGCTGCGTGTCCGTGTCGGTGAAGCGGACCTTGATGCCGACGGTGTCGAGCTCGGCACCGCGATACGCGATGCCGGCGCCTTTCAACGCTTCCTCGACAGAGGCCATCAGCGCGTTGTCGATCTTGACGGCGGACTTCGACGACGACACCTGGACGGCCGGCACCTCGCGGAAGAAGTTCGGCAGCGTGTAGAGCAGTCCGAACGCCAGCGCGATGCCGATCAGGACGTACTTCCAGGCGGGGTAGCGGTTCATGAGGAAAAAAACGGGGCGAGGGATGGGGGGCGAGGGAAGACCGTACCTCGATCCGTTACAGCGCTTTGATCGTCCCCTTCGGCAGCAGTTGCGAGATCGCACCGCGCTGCACGACCATCTGCGTGTTCGGCGCGACCTCGACGGTGACGTACTGCTCGTCGATCTTGACGATGCGACCGAGGATGCCGCCGGCCGTGACGACCTCGTTGCCCTTCTCGAGCGCATCGAGCATCGCGCGCGCCTCCTTCTGCTTCTTCTGCTGCGGCCGGATCAGCAGGAAGTAGAAAACGACGAAGATCGCGACCATCGGCAGGAACGTGAGCAGCGTGTCGCCCTGGCCCGCGGCCCCCGAGGCCTGCGCGTAAGCGGATGAGATCAGCAC
The DNA here is from genome assembly GCA_035278845.1 of Casimicrobiaceae bacterium. Taxonomy (GTDB): domain Bacteria; phylum Pseudomonadota; class Gammaproteobacteria; order Burkholderiales; family Casimicrobiaceae; genus VBCG01. Next base: position 39,947 of record DATEIQ010000051.1, read on the forward strand.
GAAGGAGTCTCCGGTTGCGATTGGGACGAACGGCTGCCGCGCGGCACGCCTTCAGTCAGGCGGCGCGGCTTTTCGGGCGGCGGCCAGCCACCCGGGAGGCAATCAATTCAACCGGTTATTCTAGCATGGCCGCGCGCTCCGACTGGAACCGCGCCGTCCACGCATCGAGCGAGCCCGCGACGATCGCGTCGCGCAGACCGGCCATGAGCGTCAGGTAGTAGTGCAGGTTGTGAATCGTGGCGAGCTGGGCGCCGAGGATCTCGTTCACCCGCTGCAGGTGGTGCAGGTAGCTGCGCGAGAAATGGCGGCACGTGTAGCAGCCGCACGTTGCGTCGAGCGGTGCCGTGTCCGCGCGGTGGCGGGCGTTGCGGATCCGGATGTCGCCGAAGCGCGTGAACAGCCAGCCGTTGCGCGCATTGCGCGTCGGCAGCACGCAGTCGAACATGTCGACGCCGGCGCGCACACCGGCCACCAGGTCCTCGGGCGTGCCGACGCCCATCAGATAACGCGGCTTGTCCGCCGGCAGGCGCGGCGCCGTGTGTGCGAGCACGCGCAGCATCTCGTCCTTCGGCTCGCCGACGGACAGCCCGCCGATCGCGTACCCGTCGAATCCGATGGTGGCAAGCTCCGCAAGCGAGCGTTCGCGCAGGTCATCGTACATGCCGCCCTGCACGATCCCGAAAAGAGCGTTCGGATTTTCCGCGTGCGCGGATTTCGAGCGCGCCGCCCAGCGGAGCGACAATTCCATCGATGCCTCGGCCACTTCACGCGTCGCGGGGTACGCCGTGCACTCGTCGAACACCATGACGATGTCGGAGCCGAGCACGCGCTGGATCTCCATCGATCGCTCGGGCGTGAGCAGCAACCGGTCGCCGTTGACCGGCGAGGCGAAAGCAACGCCTTCCTCGCGCACCTTGCGCAG
>DATEIQ010000052.1:0-7906 GCA_035278845.1 Casimicrobiaceae bacterium
CGTCACCTCCCTGCTCGGCCTCGTCTTTGCGCTGATGGTGACGCGCACCGGCTTCCGCTACGGCGCGCTTTTACGCGCACTGACGGTGCTGCCGATCATCACGCCGCCCTTCGTGATCGGCCTCGGTCTCATCCTGATCTTCGGCCGTTCGGGCGTCGTCAATCAGTTCCTGGAGTGGGCCTTCCACATCGAGCCGACACGCTGGATCTACGGCCTGCAGGGCGTGCTGGTCGCGCAGGTGTTCGCGTTCACGCCAATCGCCTTTCTGGTGCTGATCGGTGTCGTCGAAGGCGTCTCGCCGTCGCTCGAAGAGGCGGCGCAAACGCTGCGTGCCGACCGTTGGCGCACATTCATCGACGTGTCACTGCCGCTGATGCGGCCGGGGCTCGCGAATGCATTCTTGATCACGTTCATCGAGTCGATCGCGGATTTCGGCAATCCGATCGTGCTCGGGGGCAACTTCGGCGTGCTCTCGACGGAGGTGTTCTTCTCGGTGGTCGGCGCGCAACTCGACCAGGGGCGTGCGGCGACGCTCGGCATCCTGCTGCTGCTGTTCGCGCTGGCCGCATTCCTCGTCCAGCGGCGCGTGCTCGCCGGCCGCGTGTACACGGCACTGACAGGTAAGGGCGATGCCGGCCTGCCCTCGCCGCTTCCGGCACGCGTGCGCCGGTTTTGCTATGCGATCGCGCTGCCGTGGATACTGCTAACGGTGGTGATCTATGCGATGGCGTTCGCCGGCGGCTTCGTCGAGACGTGGGGCCGCGACTACACGCCGACGCTGCGCCACTACATCAAGGCGTTCGGCATCGAATGGGGTCCCCGCGGCATGATCTGGGCCGGCGCCGCGTGGAACTCGTTCTGGACGACAGTGGAGCTTTCGGCGATCGCCGCCCCTCTGACGGCGGCACTCGGGCTGCTCGCCGCGTATCTGCTGACGCGCCAGCGGTTTGCGGGTCAGTCGGCGTTCGAGTTCGGCACGATGCTGTCGTTTGCAATTCCCGGAACGGTGATCGGCGTGTCGTACATCCTCGCCTTCAACGTCCCGCCGATCGAGATCACCGGCACCGCACTGATCCTCGTGGTGTGCAACGTGTTTCGGAACATGCCGGTCGGCGTGCGCGCAGGCATGGCGTCGATGGCGCAAATCGACCGCAGCCTCGACGAAGCATCGACGACACTCGGTGCGCGCGGCTTCACCGTGCTACGCACGATTCTGCTGCCGCTACTGAAACCTGCGGTGGTGGCGGCGCTCGTCTATAGTTTCGTCCGCGCGATGACCACGGTGTCGGCAGTGATCTTCCTCGTTTCGGCGCAATACGAATGGGCAACGACGTACATCATCAACCGCGTGGTGAATGGAGACTATGGCGTTGCCATCGCCTACAGCTCGGTGCTGATCGTGCTGATGCTCGTGGCGATCTTCGTCATTCAGCTGCTCGTGGGCGAGCGCCGACTTGGCCGCCGGACCGCAGTCGCGGCGCGCGCCAAGCCGCCCGGCGCCGCACAACTCGGGACCACCGCCGCCTGATCCGATCCTAGTCGCTCGACCTTTGCCCTCGATCCTCGATCCTCGCCCCCGCCTCGAGCCCCTGGTCCCCTGTGCCCGTTTCGAAATGAAATCCGCCTCGATCCACTTCGCCGACGTCACGAAGCGCTACGGCGACGTCGCTGCTGTCGATCGCATTTCGTTCACGATCGCAGCGGGCACGCTGGTGACGCTGCTCGGTCCGTCGGGATGCGGAAAGACGACGACGCTGCGCCTGATCGCAGGTCTCGAGCTGCCGACGAGCGGCGTGGTCACGATCGGCGATCGCGACGTCACGCACGTACCGGCGTCCGAACGCGACGTCTCGATGGTGTTCCAGAGCTACGCGTTGTTCCCGCACATGAGCGTGCTGGAAAACGTACGCTACGGACTCGTCGTGTCGAGGCAGCCGCGCGCGCAGGCCGACGAGCGCGCTCGCTCCGCGTTGCAGAGCGTGGGACTGGACGGCTACGACACACGGCTGCCTTCCGAGCTTTCCGGCGGCCAGCAACAGCGAGTGGCCGTTGCGCGCGCGCTCGTGCTGGAGCCGTCGGTGCTGCTGTTCGACGAGCCGCTGTCGAATCTCGACGCACGGCTGCGGCGGCAGATGCGCGAGGAAATCCGCGAGCTGCAGCAGCGGCTGTCGCTCACCGTCGTGTACGTCACGCACGACCAGGCGGAGGCGATGGCGGTGTCCGACCGCATCATCGTGATGAATCGCGCGACGATCGCGCAGGAAGGTTCGCCGCGCGAGCTCTACGAGGAACCCTGCGATCCGTTCGTCGCCGGGTTCATGGGCGACGCGAACCGCGTGCGCGGCGTGCTCACGAGCCGCAATGGCTCGCATGCCAGCGTCACGCTCGGTGAGGCATCGCTTTCGCTGCCGCATCGTGGACTTCCGGAAGGCGACGTCGAGCTGTCGATTCGCCCCGAATCGATCACGCTTCGGCCGCCCGGCACGACGCCGCTCGCCGGCACGGTGCGCAAGGCCGCCTACCTCGGAGGCATCATGGAGTACACGGTCGACACCGGGATCGGCGAGCTGTTCGCGATCTCGACCGCAGTGGATCACCCGCATGCCGTCGGTGACGGCGTGTCGATCGAGCTGGCCCGGCACGGCGTCGTGCTGATTCCGCCCGGAAGGGCAATCGAATGAACGCGGCTGATCTCGAAGCCCGCGCGGCCTTTGCCGCTTCGCTCGCGCGCGAAGCGGGTGCGCTTGGCCTGCGCTACTTCCATCGCGAGCTCGCATACACGGCCGAGTCGAAAGGCGAGCAGCAGGATTGGGTGAGCATCGCCGACCGCGCTGTCGAAAGTCATTGCCGCGCCCGACTCGCTGCCGCGTTTCCGGACGACGCCATGCTGGGTGAGGAAACCGGCGGCGCGCTCGCGGATAACGCGTGGGTGATCGATCCGATCGATGGCACGCTCAACTTCGTACACGGCGTGCGCTACTGGTGCGTATCGATCGTGTTCATCGAACGCGGCGTGCGGCAGATCGGCGCCGTTTACGATCCGCCGCACGACGAGCTCTTTTTCGCAACCCGAGGCGGCGGCGCGACGCTCGACGGCCGCCCGATGCACGTGTCGTCGTGCGCGCGGCTCGATCGCGCGCTCGTCATGCAGGGCTACGTGCAGCGCCACGATGTCGATGCGCACCTGCGGCTGCGCGCAGCGCTCATAACGGCTGGCGCGGAAGTGAAGGATCATGGCGCGGGCGCGCTGATGCTCGCGCATGTCGCCGCGGGCCGCTTCGACGCCTATCTCGAGCCGCACATGCACCCGTGGGACGCGAGCGCGGGCGTGCTGCTAGTGGACGAAGCCGGCGGCCGGACGCTGCCCTATCCCGGGTCGCAAGGCTTGCGCGCAGGCGGCGCGGTGATCGCGAGCGGGCCCGCGCTCTTCGAGCGACTAAACGCGATGGCCGGGTGGTGAAGAAACGATCGAGGCAGACCTGGGCGCCCCTCGGGGCGCGTGAGCAGTATCAGAACCGCAACTGACCGCGGTACCAGTACTCCTGCAACATCAGCAGATCGCGCCGCACGGCCGGCGGAAAGCCGGCGCGGCCGCCGCGCTTGTCGGTCAGCAGGTCGTCGAACAGTTCCGGCGCACCGCGATGGTCGCGCCACTGCACCGCGATCATGTTGGCGACGCGCGGGTACTGGCTCGCTAACGCGCAGGGCGCCTTGTCGAGTGGGAACGCGTCGAACCACTTTTCGGTGAGAGGCAGCAGGTATTCCGCTGGACGCGCCTTGCGCACGCTCGTCCAGTCGGTGGCGTCGGCCTTCGGCTGCGGTGCGCTCGCAGGCTGCGCACGCGGCACTGATTGAACGACGTCGTTCAGCTCGCGCCAACCGCCTCGATTCGTACTGTAGATCGACATGACGACTCTCCGCCGCTGCCGGCGCCGGGGATCGGCTTCGCCGTGCTGCCCGGACGCAAGGATGCCACGGCACGCGCTGCCGGTTCAAGCACCGCCGAGCCGCCCGCCTCACGGCAGCGAGCAGAACACGGGCCCCTCGATGATCCAGCCCTGCAAAACCATCAGGCTGGCTTCGCTGTGGCTCGTCAGGTAACGATGATTGGCCGTCCCTCCCTTGCCATTGTTGTACACACGTACGACCGGTACACGGTCAGCAGGGCATGCGCCAATCGCGTCGGGCCGCTCGACACGAAACACGAGCCCCTCGAAGATCCACGCGTTGTTGTTCATCAGGCTTTCGCATTCATTGGCGAAAACCGTGAAAAAGTGCGTACTCGGCCCTACGCCCGGCCGGCCGAAGAACCGGCAGGCGGGAATGCCCGCGGGCGTGGCCGGCGCGTAGGCCTTGAACGTGTAGCCGGTGCGTTGCCACCCTGGAAACTGCACGCCCGCATCGAGAACGGCGATTTCGTTGGCATCGCCCGTCATGAAGTAGTGGTCGAGCGGCGGTGCGTAATATTCGACGATCACGTCTTCGCCCGGCCCCGCCGGCAGCGGCTCGGCCTTGTCGAGGAGCAGCGCATCGGCGCCGCCGCCATTCACGCGCACCATCCGCGCGCTCGTTGCACGCGAAACGGGGTCGAGATCGACGTAGCCGTTCAGGAATTCGAGCGCCCACGTGAAGATGTCGCCGGTCGATCGCACGTCGAACCCATGCCCAACGCCTGCGAGCAGCACGAGCTGGACGACACCCGGCAAGCGCAGCATGCCGGCGGCGGTAGCGGCTGACGGCGCCGTCGTGTCCTCCGATCCGGCGATCGCAAGATACGGAAGCGACACGCCGTCGAGCCCTTGCTGATCGCGGCCGAACGCGGGGAAGAACGGCTGGCCGAAATACGGTACATAGCCGACTGCAGCCTTGAGGCGCGGATCGTCGATCACGCTCTTCGATGACAGTCCCACGGACATCGTCAACTGCGCGCCACGCATCAGCAGCAGCGACTCCCCGCCAAGGCTCGCGCCAAAGCCACCGATGCGGGCGGGATCGATGCGCGCGGCGAAGTTGGGATCGGCGAGCAGCGCATCGAGTGCGATGCTGAGCGTTCGCGGACGGATCGCCTGCATCGCCGTGTAGTTGCCGAAGTCGAGGATCGCGCGGAGCAGATCGTCGAGCGAATCGATACGCACGTCGACGATGCGCGAATCCGCGTGGAACGGCGCCACGACGACGTAGCCATGGCTCGCGAACAGCTTCAGCGCCTCGATGTAGTCGCTCGACAGCGGACTGCCGCCGAAGCCGTGCGAGAACAGCAGCACGGGGAATCGCGCGCGATCGTCGGCAAGAATCGGCGGCTGCGCGCCGCGCTGCATCCGCGGAACGACCCGGCCGTTGGGCAGCGCGTAGTCGGAGTACGGATTCCCCGCGGTGGTCGGGTAGCAGACGAGGCTCGCGAACGCAAGCGTGCGATTGCGGAAGTTGCCGTACAGGTCGCGGTCGTCGGGCAGCGTGACGTTCGTCACGAGCGCGTGCGCGGGATCGACCAGCAGATCGATGACATAGCCCGTGCCGGCGGTGCCGCGGCCTTCCCAATAGGCGACCGGGTCGCCGCTTGCGCGCGAGAAATCCTGCTCGACGTTGCTGCACCCGACGGGATAGCGGCCGGGTCCGATCGGCGGAATGAACCCGAATACGTCGTCGAGCGATTGCGCGTGCGCGGCATGGCCACCGACGAGCAACACCGCGAAGAGCGTCGCGGCCAAGAAGCGAGCGAGGTTTGCCATGCGTCCGGTTTCGGGGAAGCGGCGCAGCCGATGCGCCCTGCCCGTAGATGCTGTTCGCGGTGGCGAGTTCCGCGAAAGGGTGGGCGGTGAAGGCGCTCGGCTTAGGACGTGGCCAAGCCTCAGAACTGTTCAGCCGGGATCGCGAGCACCGACGCGCTGCCGCCGACGACCGACTGCGAGTACGCCTCGGCTTGCGGCAGCAGGCACTCGGCGTAGAACCGCGCCGTGGCAACCTTTGCCCGCAGGAATGCCGCGTCGCCGTCGCCGCTCTCGAGCTTCTCGGTTGCCGAGATTGCCGCGCGGCCCATTTGCCAGCCGCCGGCGCACAGCCCCCACAGCTTCAGATAAGGCACCGAGCTCGCGTGCGCTGCACGCGGATTGCTGCCGAACGTTTGCACGATCCAGTCGATGGCGCTCTGCAGCGCGGCCGTCGCCGCCGCGAGCCGCAGGCCGATGGCGTTGAGCGACGGATCGGGATTGGACGCGAGCTTGGCGGCCACCTTGTCGATTTGCGCCGCCACCAGGCGCGCCGTTTTGCCGCCGTCACGTGCCGTCTTGCGGCCGATCAGATCGTTGGCCTGGATGCCGGTGGTACCTTCGTAGATCGTGATGATCCGCGCGTCGCGGTAGTGCTGCGCGGCGCCCGTCTCCTCGATGAAGCCCATGCCGCCGTGCACCTGCACCCCGAGGTAAGTCACCTCCTGCGCCGTCTCCGTGCACCAGCCCTTGACAATCGGAATCATCAGGTCGACGAACGCCTGGTGCTGCGCGCGGTCGGCCGCTTCCGGCGCGTGACGCGCGTTGTCGATGGCCGCGGCCGTTACGTAGCCGACGGCGCGCATCGCTTCCGTGTACGCGCGCATCGTCATCAGCATGCGGCGGATGTCGGGATGGTCGATGATCGGTCCCGCTTTGGCCGACGTTTCCGAGCCGGGCGCCTTGCCCTGTACGCGCTCGCGTGAATAAGCGACGGCGCGCTGATACGCGCGCTCGGACAATCCGACGCCTTCCATACCCACCGAGAACCGCGCCTGGTTCATCATGATGAACATGTACTCGAGGCCGCGGTTCTCCTGGCCGATCAGGTAACCGGTGGCGCCGCCGTGATCGCCGTACGCGAGGACCGCCGTGGGGCTCGCGTGAATGCCGAGCTTGTGCTCGAGCGAAACAGCGCGGACATCGTTGCGCGCGCCGAGCGAGCCGTCATCGTTGATCAGAAACTTCGGCACCAGGAAGAGCGAGATGCCTTTTACGCCTTCCGGCGCATCGGGCGTGCGCGCCAGCACGAGGTGCACGATGTTGTCGGTGTAGTCGTGCTCGCCGAACGTGATGAATATCTTCTGGCCGTACAGGTTGTAGGAGCCATCGCCCTGAGGCACCGCGCGCGTACGTACCGCCGCTAAGTCAGAGCCTGCCTGCGGCTCCGTGAGGTTCATCGTGCCGGTCCACGCACCCGAAACCATCGGCGGCAGGAACTTAGCCTTCTGCTCGGGCGTTGCGCAGAGCTCGATGGCGTCGATGGCGCCCTGCGTCAGCAGCGGACACAGGTCGAATGCCATGTTGGCGGCATGCCACATCTCCTCGACCGGTGTCGCGACGAGCTGCGGCAGATTCTGGCCGCCGTACTCGGCGGGCTTCGTGAGACCGTTCCAGCCGTTCTCGGCGTATTGCCTGTAAGCCTCCTTGAAGCCGGCCGGTGTCTGCACGTTGCCGTCGGGAAGAAGCTTCGATCCTTCGCGATCGCCCGTTGCATTCAGCGGGTCGAGCACCTCGGTCGCGAACTTGCTTGCCTCCTCGAGAATGGCGGTCACCGTGTCGGGCGTCGCGTCCTCGAAGCCCGGCAACGATGCGACCTGGGCGAGGTCCGCGAGCTCGTTCAGCACGAACTGCATGTCGGCAAGTGGTGCGTGGTATGTGCTCATCGATGTCTACAAACGGGTTCGCGCGAGCGGTGCTCGCTTGGCGATCATCCGCCGGTGAAATGCAGGCAAACGGTCAGGACGAGAGCTCGGCGGTCAATGCCGGGATGATCTCGAAAAGATCGCCGACGAGTCCGTAATCGGCAATCTGGAAGATCGGTGCCTCGGGATCCTTGTTGATGGCGACGATCACCTTGCTGTCCTTCATGCCTGCCAAATGCTGGATGGCGCCCGAGATGCCGACCGCGACGTACAGGT
>DATEIQ010000053.1:0-38534 GCA_035278845.1 Casimicrobiaceae bacterium
CGGCGTGCGGCAAGACGCCGGCGGCCGCGGGACCGGCGAGCTCCGCCGCGGGCCGCAGCCAGGTCGATGCGGCACACGACATCGCCGCGTGGGTACGCCATGCCGAGGGCGCGAACGGCTTCGGCGGAGACGCTACGCCGCGCAATCCGCTTTCCTATCGGCTGCAGCTGCAGGCACGCACCCACCGGTCCGCGTACGTCGGTGCATTGGTCGCCGTAGTCCTTACGACCGTCGTCGCCGCCGTGCGCAATACACTCGCCGCGTACCGGCGCCACCGCGAGGCGCGGGTGATGCGCAAGGGTTTGCACGATCTCGATGATCGGACGCTGCGCGACATCGGCTTCACCCGCAGCGAAATCGACTCTGTTATCGCGGAAGCGACCGGCGGCGCCGAATGGACGCGGCTGCGCACGCGCTGGCTGCACGGCCAGCCGTAACTAACGACGCCGGGCAAAGCGCGCGAGCAAGCGCGCGAAATTTCAACTCACACCGAAGGGAGTTTCAGCATGACGACGAAGCTGGCAGAACGACAAGCCGCCGAGCGCGATTCGACGAGCAGGACATGGACAGGGAGCTGCTTCTGCGGGACGGTCCGTTTCACCGTCAGCGGCGAGCCGGCGGCAATGGGCTATTGCCATTGCGAATCGTGCCGCAGCTGGGCGGCCGCTCCGGTGAATGCGTTCACGCTGTGGAAACCCGAGCAGGTGCGCGTTACGCAGGGCGAGGCCGAGATCGGGCACTACAGCAAGACGCCCAAGAGCGACCGCAAGTGGTGTCGCCAATGCGGCGGCCACGTGTTCACCGCACATCCGCACTGGAATCTCATCGACGTCTACGCAGCAGCCATTCCCGACTTCCCGTACCGCGCCGGCGTCCACGTCAACTACCAGGAAACGCGGCTGCGGCTGCGCGACGGACTGCCGAAAATGAAGGATCTGCCGAAGGAAATGGGCGGCTCGGGCGTCACGGTCGGCGAGTAGCAACCCGCGCTGCGCGCCGCTTATGCGACGCCGCGGCGCCGAAGTGCGCGCGGCGGACCGCCGCTACACGAAGGGCCGCTTGCCGCGGCGGTACCGCGCTTCGGCCTTCGGTTCGGTGAGCGCCTTGCGCAGCGCGTAGTGCAGCTCGCGCAGCTCGATGTCGTAACCGGCGTCCTCGAGTCCCTTCGCGTAGCCCAGCGCGACGGCGTTGCCGGCGAGGCGCAGGTCCTCGTCTTCGAGCTCGCCAGTCAGCGGCGCGGAGGTATCGCCGAATGCGTCGCGACAGGTGTCGACGGACACCGAATAGTACTTGCGGCAGGCCGCCGGCCGTGCCTCGTACACGGAACAGGCGCCGTCCTCGAGCAGCGCGCACGGGATGCCGGCGCGCACGTGCTGCTCGGGCGCAAGCGGCGCTATGCGCTCGAGATTCCCGGCAATGCGGGCGAGCGCCCGCTCGCGTCGCGCCGCGTCGAACTTCTCCTGCAAATGCCGCGCGAGCACGAACGCTTCGTGCGGTCGTATCTCGACGCGCAGGTGGCAGCAGTAGCTGCATCCGCGCGCGCACGCGACCTTGATTTGCTGGCGGGCGATGACCCCGGCCTGCAGCTCGGCGAGCCGGCCGTACATGCGCACGGTGCTCGCGCGCGCGGACGTCGCGTCGGCCGGCCTCGCGGCACGGGCGTCCTTCCGCTCGCGGTCGAAGACCGCCTGCAATTCGGGAAACATGGGCGTCACCGGACGATTTTCCCATTGTCCACGCGCCGGCGAACCTGCGGAGGCGCCCCGTCGGAAAAGTCCGCCGTTGGGTGAGCTCGGCAGACTGCGCGGCTCCACTGCGTTTCATCCCTTCTCCGACGCATCGTGTCCAATCGGCGCTGGAAGCGGCGGGCCGCCTGCCGTAATCTCGCGTCCGGCAGCCATCACGAAGCGCTCGGCGATCCATGACCGCAACCCCTCCGCGCAACTCACCTGTCCCGCAATCCGTCGGGGGTGGCACAACCGCGTCCGCACCGCCGTCCGCGAGCGGCCAGGCGCTGCGGGAAATCCGCAACGGCGTCGCCGCGATGTGGTGGGGCTTTTTCGACTGGCTGGCGGTGGTGTCGTGGAAAAAGCTGCTGCTCGTATGCCTGCTCGCCTTGATTCTCGGCGGCATTCTTCAGCACCCGATCCCGGTGGTGCTCGGCGCGCTCGCGTCGTTCATCATCAAGACGGTGGCCGGCGGCAAGCGGCGGGCCGAAATTTCCGCCGACGAGGCGGTCAAGCGCGCCGAGCGGGAGCAGCTTGAACGCACGGTCGTCGAGGCGCGGATGCAGGCGCTGCAAGCGCAGATCGAGCCGCATTTTCTTTTCAACACGCTCGCGAGCATCGATCAGCTCATCAGCACCGACCCGCCGCGTGCTTCCAAGATGCAACGGACGCTGATCCGCTATCTCCGCTCGGCGATGCCGCAGATCCGCGAAGGCGCGCGCCCGACGCTCGGCCAGCAGGTCGATCTGTGCAGCGCGTATCTCGAGATCATGGCCGTGCGCATGGAAGCACGCATGGAGTCCGTCGTCCGCATTCCGGAAGGATTGAAGTCCGCCGTCTTTCCGTCGATGATGTTGCAGACGCTCGTCGAGAACGCGATCAAGCATGGACTGGAGCCTAAGGCCGAGGGCGGCCGCATCGAGATCGTTGCCGAAGTGGTCGACGGCGATTTGTTCGTGCACGTGATCGACACCGGCATCGGATTCATGCCGAAGGGCGACGGCGGCGTCGGCCTCACGAACGTGCGCGAGCGGCTGCTTGCGCTGTACCACGACCGGGCGGAGCTGATCATCGCGGTTCCCCCGGGCGGTGGCACGCGGGCGACGATTCGCGTGCCTTACGAAGTGGCTGGCGCGTGATCGTGCCCCGCTCGCCCGCGCCGACGGCCGTTGTCGCCGACGACGAGCGATTGATGCGCGACCAGATCATCGCGCAGTTGAAGGAAGCCTGGCCCGAGCTCGTGATCGCCGGCGAGGCGTCGAACGGCCGCGAGGCGGTTGCGCTCGTCCAGAGCCAGCAACCCGACATCGTGTTCCTCGACATTCGGATGCCCGAGATGGACGGCATCGAGGCCGCGCGCGCACTCGCAGGAAGCGTGCATATCGTGTTCGTCACCGCCTACGACCAATACGCGATCAGCGCGTTCGACCAGGGCGCCGTCGATTACCTGCTGAAGCCGGCCGAGCCCGAGCGCGTGTCGGTCACGTGCGAGCGCTTGCGCGCGCGCATTGCCAGAGCCCCGGATCCGATGGACGACCTGCTCGCGCAGCTTTCCGAACGGCTCGGTCCCGGCGTGAAGCCGCGCGAGTATTTGCGCTGGGTGCAGGCGAGCGTCGGCCCGAATCTGCGGATGATTCCGACGAGCGACGTGCTGTTCTTCCACGCCGAGGACAAGTACACGCGCGTGCAGACGCCGCGCTTCGAGGCGCTGATCCGCAAGCCGATCAAGGAGCTGATCGAGGAGCTCGATCCGGAAGAGTTCTGGCAGATCCATCGCGCGACCGTCGTTCGCGTCGACGCGATCGAGCAGGTCAGCCGAAACTTGCGCGGCAATCAGGTCCTGCATCTGCGCGGCACCGATGAGAAACTGGAAGTGAGCCGCAGCTTCAACCACCTGTTCAAGCAGATGTAGCGAACCACCCGTCTCCCGTCAGCCGGCGTCCATCGCGCGGAGGTCATGTGAGCTCGACAACGATCGCTGCATCGGTCCTCGCATTCACGTTCGTCGGCGCGCTGTCGGGGCTCGCGCTTCGCACCCGGTTGCCGAGCCATCACCTGGAAGACGACTCCCGTGACGTGATCAGGCTCGTGCTGGGCCTGATCGCGACGGTGGCGGGACTGGTGCTCGGCCTGCTCATATCGTCCGCACACCGCGCGTACGACGCGCAGGAAGCCGAGGTGCGGCAAATCGCCGTTCACCTTTTTCAACTCGACCGCACGCTCGAGCAGCTGGGGCCGGAGGCGGCGATTCCCCGCCGGCTGTTGCGGCAGATCGTCATGTCCGAAGTCGACTATGCGACGACGGCCAGCGGCAAAGGCGTGGCGATCGACAAGCCGCTGCAGGCACAGCAGCAGTCTGCCGAGCTGTTCGACAGGATCGCGGGCCTGACGCCGAAAACCGACACGCAGCGCTTCATGCAGGCGCAGGCGCTGCGCCTGCTGGGCAACATGGGTGACACGCGCCTGCTGCTGACCGAGCAGGCGCGAGGCTCGCTGTCCTGGCCCTTCCTGATCGTGCTGAGCTTCTGGCTGACGATGCTGTTCGTGGGCTTCGGCCTGTTCGCGCGGCGGAACGCGACGGTGGTCACGGCGCTCTTCATGGGCGCCGTCTGCGTCGCGGGCGCAGTGTTTCTGATTCTCGAACTGAACCGGCCATACGGCGGCGTCATCGAGATTTCGATCGAGCCGATACGCAACGCCTTGAGTCAGATGGGAACTGCACGCGCCGCGAAGGACGAAGCCGGCTCGCTGCTACCGGCGCGCTAGGGCGGGCTGCCGATCGCGGGCCGATCGGCGTTTGGCGCGTCTATTGGATCACTTCGTCGACGGATGCGAGGAACGTGGCAGGAACGGCAAGGCCCAGCCTTTTCGCCGTCTTGAGATTGACGACGAGCTCGAACTGCGTCGACTGCATGACGGGCATTTCCGCCACTTTCGCGCCCTTCAGAATCTGTCCGATGTACCCGCCGGCCTCCCGGTACATCCAGCCGATGTTCGGACCGTAGGTCATCAAGCCGCCCGCGGCCGCAAAGGGCCGCGTAAACGAGACGGCGGGCAGCGCGCTGCGGTCGGCAAGCGTGACGATCTGGTCGCGACGCGCCAGCATGACGGGATCGGTCGCGGCGATCACCGCCTCGGCTTTCGCGCGCAGCAGTTCGGCGAACGCCTTGTCGATCTCGGCCGCATTGCGGGCGTCGAGCGCGATGGTCTCGCAGCCGAGCTTGGCGGCGCCGGCCTGCGAGTCGGCGCGCTCCGCCGCGGCGTTGGGATTGTCCGGATTCATGAGGAGCGCGATGCGGTTCACCCTGGGCGCGAGATCGCGCAGGAGCTGGACGCGCTTGGCGCCGAGCACGTTCGAGACGAACGTGATCCCCGTAACGTGACCGCCCGGGCGGTTGAAGCTGTCGACGAGCCCGAAGCGAACGGGATCGCCGCCGATCGTGAACACGACCGGGACGCTCGGGCTGGCGGCTTTGGCTGCGCGGGCGGACACGACATCGCCCGTTGCCGCGATGGCGACGACCCCCTTCGCGACCAGCTCCGAAGCGAGCGCCGGAAGCGCCTGGTAGTCGTCGTTCGCCCAGCGTTCCTCGATGCGAACGTTGCGCCCGTCGACAAAGCCGGCGCGCGCCAATCCTTCGCGAAAGGCATCGGCGTTGAAGCGATAGGTCGCGGCCGAGGCACTGTTCAAAAAGCCTACGACAGGCATGCTTGCAGACGACGCGGTGCTTCCGGACAGCGGCTGCGCATTCATGCCACGCATCCACGATGCCGCCCCGGCGGCGCCGAAAGCAAGGATCAGACGGCGTCTTTGCATGGCTCCCCCTCCATACCGACACGCGCGATTGGAGGAAAAGCGTACCACGGCGATGGGGTATGCCACGTTCCTCGCCGTTTCCAAACGGTGAGACACTGTGCGGGGCCGGGTGGGCGCCAGGGCGGTCAAGCAGCCGGCGTAGTGCGCATTCGCGAAGTCGAAGACCGTGGACACACGATTCAAAAGCCTCCGGGCGCGGCTGCTCGCGCTGCTGGCGTTGGTGCTGATCCCGTGGCTTGGCCTGCTTTGGTATACGCAGGCGGAGGAGCGCAGCGCAGCGATCCAAAACGTCAACCGGGATGCGATGCGGCTGATCCGCATCGCGACCAGCAATCAGGCGGCACACATCGAATCCGCTCGCGAGCTGCTGACAGCGTTTGCGCGATTCCCGCAATTGCGTCCGGCGAATTCCGGAAGCTGCAACGCGTTCCTCGGCGAGATACTGAAAGCGATGCCGTTGTATTCCAATTTCGGCGTCGTGGAGGCCAACGGAGACCTGCGCTGCAGCGCGGTACCCTTGACTGCGCGAATCAACGTCGCCGACCGCGCCTATTTTCGCAAGTCGTCGACCATGCGCACCTTCGCCGTCGGCGACTACGTCATCGGCCGCGTCACGCAGCAGCCGTCGATCACCTATGCGTACCCGCTGCTCACACCTGAAAACGATGTCGAAGGCGTCGTTTTCGCGGCCCAGAGTCTCAACTGGCTGACGACGGCGCTTGCGAACATCGAATTTCCGGACGGCGCCGTGCTCGTCGTCGTCGACAGCACCGGAACGGTGCTCGCGCGCATTCCCGAGGCGAAAGACACGATCGGCAAGGCGCTACCGGAGCGCGCAGTTCTCGAGGAACTGGCCGCCCGGCCAAAAGGCAGCGTCTTCACGCTGAACGACGAGCAAGGCGTTCGGCGACTGTGGGCGCATGCGCCGCTGATCGAAGGGCACGACCTGCACACGTTGATCGGGGTGCCGGAGGCGGTCGCCTTTGCCGACGTCGACCGCCGGCTGGCGCGCAATGTTGCCGGGCTCGCGATCGTCACGGTGCTGGCGCTTGGCGCCGCGTGGTTCGGCGCGCGGTGGATCATTCTTCGGCAGGTCGACGCCTTGGCCGGGGGAACGCGCGAGCTGGCAGCGGGGGATCTCCACGCGCGGGTTCCCGTGCTGGGCCCGGACAGCGAGCTCGGCGGGCTGGCGCGGGCGTTCAATGCAATGGCCGAAACGCTCCAGACGCGCGAGCGCGACCTGCGACTGGCGAACGAGCGAACGCACAAGGCGGAGATCGAAGTCGCCGTCGGGCGCGCGCAGATCGAGATCGCGCGCGAGATCCAGCGCACGCTGCTGCCCGAGGATCCGCTCGACGTCGCGGGCGTCAAGCTGGCCGGCCGCTGCATTCCCGCAGCTGCTGTCGGAGGCGACTATTTCGGCTACTTTCCGCGCCAGCGCAACGGTGTCGACAGTTTCATCGGCGACGTATCCGGACACGGTGTCGGGGCCGCAATGCTGATGGCCTCGGCCCGCACGATCTTCATGACGGAAAGGCTCGTTGCGCAAAGCGCGGCTCCCATCCTTGCCAAGCTGAACGGGCTGCTGTTCGCCGACTTGAATCACGCCAATCATTTCATGTCGGGATGCTGTGCGACGTTCGACGCAACGACGCGAGATTTGCACTATGCCAGCGCAGGCCATCCGCCGGCGCTGCTGCTGCGCCGTGGAGAGCACCGCTGTCGCGCGCTCGACGCTGACGGCGTACTGCTTGGCGTGGAAAGGAGCGCCCGATTCGCCGAGACGACCGTCAAGCTCGGGCGGGACGACATCGTCGCTTTCTACACCGACGGTCTCACCGAGTGCGAAAGCGAATCCGGAGAGCTGTTCGGCCTGGAGCGACTCGAGCAAGTCGTCGTCGCGGGTCGTGAGGACGATCCCGAGACGATCGTCGCTTCCGCCTTGTCCGCGCTAGAAACGTTCGCCGGAGGAAAACGATGCGACGACGACGTCACGATCGTCGTGATGAAGGCGACGGAATAGACGCTACCGGGCCTCCTGCTGTGCCATCCGAGCCATGACGCGTTCGTAAAGCGCACGCGCCTCGCCCGTGCGTATGCGCGCAGTCCACGGGGGGGCGGCGTCCGGTACGGTCACGTCGAGCAGCGCATCGAGCGCGGGATCGGACAAGGCAGCCTGCACCGCCTGTTTCGTCGTTTGATAGACCGCATAACGCTGGTCGTCCGTGAAGCATCGCCCCCGCGATTCGTGGTAACGCGCCTTGATCCGCGCGTAGTAGTGGCCAATGAGCCGGCTCACCTGCATCGTCTCCTCGTAGAAGCGCGTGCGCGCCGAATCGTCGTGGTCGATGATGCCGACGAGCCTGACGGGAAACACGCGCTGCACGGCGCCGCGCTGCAGCAGGCGGTCGACGAATTCCCAATCTTCGGTTCCCCAGCCTTCGAGCGCATCGTCGAAGCCGCCCACCGCTCGACAGACGCCGCACTCACAGGCCAGCGGGAATGGCAAGGCCATGGGACCATCCGCGGAATCCCGGTACGGGCGGATGAACACGTTCGGACCACGCAAGGCATCAATCGCCGACGCGAAGCCGTCGAGGAGCAGGTTGTCGGCATCGCAGAAGACGAGCCACGGCGCGGTTGCTGCATTCGCGCCGATGTTGCGTGCGCGGCTCAGGTTGAAGCGCGGCGCCGCGCTGACCCGCTCGACCTTGGCGGCCGGGTAGTTCGCCTCGACCCAGTCCCCGCTGTGCTCGGGGCAGTCGTAATCGACGACGATGACCTCGGCATCCGGCTGCGCAAGGAACGTCGGCAGCGAGCGCTGCAGGTGCTGCAGGCGACCCTTGCACGTCGTGACGATGCTGAAGACCGGCGGCATGCAGGCGCTCCCCACGCCAGCCCTACGGTCGCCATCGTACGCCGATCAGCCGGTGTTCACGACTCTCGATCGCGGCGGGTCGCGCGAGCGGACTTCGAGGCCGGCGTACGCGAGGACCGCAGCCAGCAGCGGCGCGAGGTAATACACGCCGCGGTACACGACCAGCCCGGCGATGATGGCGTGCTGGGGAAGCGTGCCGCCGAGCAGCGTGAGAAAAACCAGTTCGATAACGCCAACACCGGCGGGAATATGCGCGAGCACGCCGGCAATCGCGCTCACGAGCAACACGCCGAGCACCATCGGATACGCCACCCGTTCGCCAAGCAGCACGAACAGAAGTGCTGCAATCGTCAGCCAGTTCGCCGCCGAGACGACGATTTGCGCGAGCGCGAGCCGCAGCGACGGCAGCCGGATTTCGTGACCGCGCACCGTCCACGTGCGTTCCTTGAATGCCGCGCAAGCCGCCAGATAGCCTGCGGCCGCGCCCAGCAGTACGAAACCCACTATTTGCAAACCGTCAGCGCCCAGCTTCCAGGTCGCGGGAATCGGGACCACCTGCGCCGCCAGGACGCCTCCCGCCAATGCGACGTAGCCAAGCCAATTCGTAGCGATGCTGAAGGCGAGAACGCGCGCTATCGCCGCCGCGGGAAGTCCGTATCGCGCGTAGAGCCGCAGGCGAAATCCGGCGCCACCGATCAGCGTGCCGAAATTCAGGTTGAAGGCATAGCTGACGAACGCGATGGCGACGACGAGCCGCGTCGCAAGCGCATGGCCGGCGTACCGGCGCGCGAGGACATCGTAGCCGCAATAGACGAGATAGCTCGTGGCAGCAAGCCCGATTGCCAGCAGGAGCGCGCGCCGGTCGTACGCGGCGATCGTCGTGGCAACGGTTCTCCAATCAATCGTCTGCGTCTGCCGATAAAGCAGGAACGCGACGACGACCAGGAACAGTGCGAGCAGGCCGCGGGTGAACCATTTCCAACGCCATCCGTGCGAGGGCGGCGTAGCCGTCGATTCGTCCTCGCGTTCCATCAAGGCAACGGTGGGCGTGTGAGCCGGCAGCAAGCCCGCCCACGCGGGAAAGCGGCGCAGCAAGTGAAACACGATGAAGCCGGCGAAGGCACGCCGAGGCGTGGGCGGCGGCAGCTCCGCCGCTTCGATCGCCCGACACTCGCGCTGGATCAATGCCAGCAGGCGCTCGCGCAACTGCGCCGTGAAGCGCGCGTCGCGCACGACGACGTTCGCCTCGAGGTTCAGCGAGAGACTCAACGGGTCGAGGTTGCTCGAGCCTACCGTCGCCCAGTCGTGGTCGACGACGGCCACCTTGCCGTGAAAGGGGCGCTCGCAATACTCGTAGATGCGCACGCCGGCCGACGTGAGGTAGCGGTAAAGCATACGAGCAGCAAAGGTCGTGTACGGCTTGTCCGGCTGGCCCTGCAACAGCAGCAAGACGCGAACTCCGCGGCGCGCGGCAGCATGCAGCGCCCGCAGCAGGCGGTAGCCGGGAAAGAAATAGGCGTTCGCGATGATGATCTCGCGACGGGCGGCGCGAATCGCTCGCCGATACTCGATCTCGATATCGTCGCGATGCCTGCGGTTGTCGCGAATCACGAGCCGTATGCGGCCGTCTTGCGCCCGGTCGGCGTTTATCCGGCCGGCGCGACGTCCAGGACTGAATCCCGGATCGGCAATTGTCGCCTGCATGTACGCGCGAATCTCGGCGACGGCGGGTCCTCCGAGCTCGACTGCGTAATCGCGCTTCGCGCGCGGAGAATGGTCGGTCAGGTGATCGACCGCGAAATTGATGCCGCCGACGAAGGCATGCGCGCCGTCGACGACCAGCAGCTTCCGATGCATGCGCCGGAACATCCGCGAGCGCATGCCGAGAATTTGCGGCGAGGGGTCGAACACACGCAGGCGCACGCCGGCCGCCGTGAGCGCGTCGACGAAGTCACGGGACAGCCCGTGCGAACCGTAGCCGTCCACCGTCAAGTCGACTTCGACGCCCCGTTCCGCCGCGGCGATCAAGGCGGCCTGCAGCGCACTACCGACTTCATCCTCGAACAGAATGAAGGTCTCGAGCAGAATTTCGTGCCGCGCAGCGGCGATAACCTCCAGGACGCGCGGAAAGAACTCGTCGCCGTTCTCCAGCAGCCGCACTTTGTCCGCGCTGCGCGGCCGTGCGGGCGCCGCCGCCCCACGGGCGTGCTTTCGGCGTCCGATCGTGACGACGTCGGCGGTGGTGGTTCCTCGCATGTCGACAATGGCATCCGCGCGCCTCGCGCGTTCGCTCAAGTGTCGGCTGCTCGGGCACGATCCGGCTGTCGGCGGACTGCCCCACCTAAGGTCGGAACCCGCCGACAACCGATTCGGCGGTGCGCTCACACGATCGACGAATGCCAACATCGATAATCAGCCGATGCGGCGTGCTCTTGCTTGCCTGGTGTTGTCCGTCATGTGCGCAAGCCCGGCACTCGCGTTCGATTCGAACGCCAACCCGGCTGATGCGATGCGCGCCAACTACGACCGGCTGAGCGATACGTTGGCGCAGAGCCCGTTCGGTCAACCGATGACGCTCGAATCGAACGAAGCGGGCGATTTGTTTACCGGACACGTTCATGCATTGATCGACAACCCTTTCGCTGACGTGCGGGCGGCGCTCGGCAACACCGGTAGCTGGTGCGACATCCTCATCCTGCATCCGAACGTGATGGGCTGCCACCACCGCGAGGCGGCTTTGCCAGGCGGGGACGCAAGCGTCGGCGTTCTGATCGGCAAGGCGGAGCAGCCCGCGAATTTCGCTTTCCATATCGCGGCAAACAGATCGGACTATCTCGACGTCCGCCTCAGCGCACCGACAGGTCCGCTCGGAACCACCGACTATCGGATCCGGCTGGAAGCGACGCCGCTCGACGAGCGGCACACGATCCTGCATCTCATGTATTCCAATCGTTACGGCGCGGCGGCCCGCATGGCGATGCGTGTCTATCTCGAGACGCTCGGCCGGGGCAAGGTGGGCTTCACCGTCGTCGGCCACAACGCCGACGGCAGTCCCATTCATGTTGGCGATTTCCGCGGGGCGCAGGAGCGCAATGCGATGCGCTATTACCTGGCGATCACCGCCTATCTCGACTCGCTGTCCGCCCCACCCGCCCGGCAGTTCGAAAAGCGGCTCGCGATCTGGTACGCGTCAAGCGCGCGATACGCGGCCCAACTGCACGAAGGCCGCGAGTACCTCGACATCCGCCGCAGGGTGGCGCGCGAGTCGAAGCTCGCTGTGGAGCAACCCGGCTGACTCGAATTCGCTGTGGGACGATCCGCTAGCGCGTCCACGACGGCGCGCACTGCGGGTCGACGCCGTAGCGCGCAATGGCTTCCCCGACGACGCTTCGTTCGATCGCGCCCTTGCTGGCCAGCGCGTCGAGCGCCGCGATCGCAATGTCGCGCCGGGAAACCTCGAAGAATGCGCGCAGCTCGGCGCGCGTGTCGCTGCGCCCGAAGCCGTCGGTTCCAAGCACCGTCATCGGCGCGCGCAAATACGACGCGATGAGCTGCGGGTACGCGCGCACGTAGTCGGACGCTGCGAGGACGGGTGCGTCTCCCGCAAGGCACGCGTCGAGATGGCTTTGGCGCGGCTGGCGCGACGGATGCAGGCGGTTGTCGCGCTCTATCTCGCGTGCGTCGCGCGCCAGCTCGGCGAAACTCGTCACGCTGAACACTTCGCTGGCCACGCGCCAGTCGTCGGCGAGCATTTGCGCGGCCGCGATCACTTCGCGCAGGATCGCCCCGGAACCCAGCAGCCGAACGTGACCGCACGCAGCATCGACCGCGTGAGCCGAGAAGCGATACATGCCCTTGACGATGTCCTGCGCGACGCCGTCGGGCATCGACGGCTGCGCGTAGTTTTCATTCCCGACGGTGACATAGTAGAAGACGTCCTCGCCGCGCTCCATCATCGTTCGCGCGCCGTGATCGACGATCACCGCGAGCTCGCAGGCGAACGCGGGATCGTACGCGCGGCAATTGGGAACCGTCGCCGCCGCGACATGGCTCGACCCGTCCTGATGTTGCAGGCCCTCGCCCGCAAGCGTCGTGCGGCCCGCCGTTGCGCCGATCAGAAATCCGCGCGCGCGCTGATCGGCCGCCGCCCAGATCAGGTCTCCGACGCGCTGGAACCCGAACATCGAGTAGTAGATGAAGAACGGCAGCATCGCGATGCCGTGCGCGCTGTACGCGGTGGCCGCGGCGGTCCACGACGCGAGAGCGCCGGCTTCGGTGATGCCTTCCTCGAGGAGCTGGCCGTCCGTCGTTTCGCGGTAGTAGAGCATCGACGACGCATCCTCGGGCTCGTAGAGCTGGCCGATAGGCGAATAGATGCCGACCTGGCGAAACAGATTCGCCATGCCGAAGGTGCGCGCCTCGTCGGCGACGATCGGCACGATCCGCGGGCCGAGCGACTTGTCCTTCAGCAGGTTGCCGAGCAGTCGCACGAATGCGGTCGTCGTGGACATTTCGTGGCCGGCGGCACGCAGCGCGAACGCGGCGTAATTGGCGAGCTCGGGAATCGCGACTTCAGGCGCATTCCTTCGCCGCACCGGCAGGAATCCGCCGAGCTCTGCACGGCGCTCGCGCAGATATTGCATTTCGCGCGAATCCTCCGGCGGCCGGTAGAAGCGCATCGCATCGACGTCGGCATCGGACAGCGGCAGCGCCAAGCGATCGCGGAAATCGCGCAATGCATCGGAGTCGAGCTTCTTCTGCTGGTGGGCGGTCATCCGCGATTGACCGGCGGTCCCCATGCCGTAGCCCTTCTTCGTCTTCGCGAGAATCACCGTCGGTTCGCCCTCGTGCGCGACCGCCGCCGCGAACGCCGAGTACAGCTTGCGGAAATCGTGGCCGCCGCGCTTCAGCGCGTCGATCTCGGCGAGTGACAGATGCGCGACGAGCGCACGCAGCTCCGGATCGAGGTCGAAGAAATGTGCCTGGTTATATGCGCCGTCGTTCGCGCCCAGCGTCTGATACTGGCCGTCGACGGTCGCCGCAAAGCGGCGAAGCAGCGCGTGATGCGTGTCCATCGCGAACAGCGGGTCCCAGTCGGAGCCCCAGAGCACCTTGATCACGTTCCAGCCGGCGCCCCTGAACAGCGCCTCCAGCTCCTGGATGATCTGGCCGTTGCCGCGCACCGGGCCGTCGAGGCGCTGCAGGTTGCAGTTGATGACGAACGTCAGGTTGTCGAGCCGCTCGCGCGCGGCGAGCGTGAGTGCGCCGACCGATTCCGGCTCGTCCATCTCGCCGTCGCCGAATACGCCCCATACGCGGCGTCCGCGGGTCACGGCAACGCCGCGGCTTTCGAGATAGCGCATGAACCGCGCCTGGTAGATCGCGCTGATCGGCCCGAGTCCCATCGAGCCCGTCGGAAACTGCCAGAAGTCCGGCATCAACCAAGGATGTGGATACGATGACAGACCGTTGCCGCGAACTTCCTGCCGGTAGTTCGCGAGTTGCGCCTCGGTGAGCCTGCCTTCGAGGAACGCGCGGGCGTACACGCCGGGCGCGGAGTGCGGCTGGAAGAACACGAGATCGCCGCTGCGATCGCTGCCCGCTGCCCGAAAGAAATGGTTGAAGCCGACCTCGAAGATTTCGGCGGCCGAAGCGTAGCTCGCGATGTGACCGCCGAGCTCACCGTAGGCCTTGTTGGCGCGCACCACCATCGCGAGCGCGTTCCACCGCATGATCGCCGTCAGCCGCTCCTCGATCGCGAGGTCGCCGGCAAACGGCCGCTGCCGCTCGAGCGGGATCGTGTTCTGGTACGCGGAGTACGGCGGCACGTGGGCAACGATGCCCATTTGCTGCGCCTGCGTTTCAAGGCGCTTCAGCAGGAACAGCCCGCGCTCATGCCCTCCGGTGCGCACCACGGCTTCGAGCGCGTCGAGCCATTCGCGCGTTTCTTCCGGATCGCTGTCATCGAGGTCTGCGCGGTGCACGCCGGGCAGCGCGGAGAGCGGGGCGTCGCGTGCTGACATGGTGGTCGATCAGCTCAGGACGGGGGAGACGGGCCGTCGCCCGCTGCTTGTGGGACGGCGGCCGGGGTGGACTGCGAAAATGATCTTCATGTGGTCCGACGCTCTCGTTTCGATGACCTCACGGGAGCGCGTCGTGCCTGCCTACGCGACTTGGCCGGCTGCGTGACCCGAAGCCCATGCCCACTGGAAATTGTACCCGCCGAGCCAACCGGTGACGTCAACGACCTCGCCCACGAAATACAGACCGGGCACGTCGAGTGCAGCCATGGTCTTGGACGAGAGCCGACGCGTATCGACACCACCTAGCGTGACTTCAGCCTTGTTGAAACCAAGTGTGCCTGAAGGTTGCACCCGCCATTCATTGAGTTGCGCGCCCAGCGCGCGCAAACGCTCTTCGGAGAGCGAACGAATCGGAACCGCTACATCATGCGCCAGGCACCACTCGCGTGCGAGCCGTGCCGGCAACCGCTCCGCAAGCACGTTGTCGACCCGCGCCGACGAGCCGACATACGAGCCCAGCCACGAAGCGGCGTTCGCATCGGGAAGCAGGTCGATTGCAATCGGGGATCGCCCATCCCAGTAGGATGAGACCTGGAGTACCGCGGGCCCGGACAGACCGCGGTGCGTGAACAACAGGTTTTCGTGAAATCGGCCTGCGCCGTGCGTCGCCTCCACCTCGACCGAAACTCCGGACAGGGGACCGAACTGCGCGAGAAACTCGGGCGGCATCGCGAGCGGAACCAGCGCCGGCGCAGGCGGCACGACGTCCAATCCGAACTGCTCGGCGAGGCGGTAACCGAATGGCGTGGCACCGACCTTCGGCACCGTGAGACCACCGCTCGCGACGACGAGTGACGAGCACGTCAGCTCGCCGTGCGCGGTGGCCACACGAAAGCCTCCATCGTCTCGACTGACCGCCTCAACTGCGCACGGCATTCGCCACTCCACGCCGCCGTCCGCGCACTCCGCCTCGAGCATCGCGATGATGTCGTGCGCCGAGCGGTTGCAGAAGAGCTGCCCGAGCTTCTTTTCGTGATACGAAATGCCGTAACGCTCGACCAGGCGCACGAAGTGCGCGGGTGTGTAGCGCGCCAGCGCCGAGCGGCAGAAGTCAGGGTTCTGCGACAGGTAGTTCGCGGGATTCGCGTGGACGTTCGTGAAGTTGCAGCGGCCTCCGCCGGAGATGCGGATTTTCTCGCCTACCACGTCGTAGTGCTCGATCAGCAGCACGCGACGACCACGCTGTCCGGCCTGCGATGCGCACATCATGCCCGCAGCCCCGGCGCCGATGACGACCACGTCGTGAGTGCGTTTCATCGCTGCTGCACCGCCGGTCGGATTGGGATGGCCGTCACGCCTCTTCCCGGGATCGACCTATCACATTGACGGGGGCACGAGTACTTCCATGCGATGCGGTGTCAGCGCCCGGCGGCGCGCGAGCGAACCCGGGATGGCATCGACGCCGAATGCTTGCTGGAACGACGATGTTGCCCGAGCGACACCATGGGCGCTCGCCTGGGCTTTTGCGCCGGTGTTCGCCCGCCGTTACGCTTCGCGAATACCGGCTGCGCGACCGCATTCGGATCGGGCTCGAAGCCCCGTACCACCTCGCGCACGATCGGTCGCTTGATGAGCCGCTCGATATCGCGCAGGAAGGCGTGCTCATCGACACACACGAGCGAAATCGCCTCACCCGACGCGCCCGCGCGACCCGTGCGACCGATGCGATGCACGTAGTCCTGGGGCACATTGGGCATGTCGTAATTCACCACGTGCGGAAGCTGGTCGATGTCGATGCCGCGCGCTGCGATATCGGTCGCCACCATGACCTGGACGGCGCCTCGCTTGAAATCGACAAGCGCCTTGGTGCGCGCCCCCTGGGTCTTGTTGCCATGCAGCGCCACCGCGCGCAAGCCATCGGCCTCGAGGGAGCGTACGAGCTTGTCGGCGCCGTGCTTGGTCCTCGTGAAAACCAGCACCTGTTGCCAGCGGTTCTGTCCGATGAGGTAAGCCAGGAGTTGCGCCTTCTCGTGGCGGTTCACCGGATGTACGCGCTGCGCGATGCTGTCGACGGTGGAGTTGCGGGGCGTCACCTGGATCGTGCGCGGGCGCTCCAGCAGCTTCTCGGCCAACTCCTTGATGTCGTCCGAGAATGTCGCGGAGAACAGCAGGTTCTGGCGCTTGCGCGGCAACAAGGCGAGTACACGCTTGATGTCGGGAATGAAACCCATGTCGAGCATGCGGTCGGCCTCGTCGAGCACGAAGATGTCGACCGACGAGAAATCGACGTTGCGCTGGCCGTGATGGTCGAGGAGACGGCCCGGCGTGGCGACGAGGACATCGACACCGCGGCGCAGCTGCGCAACCTGCGGACCGAATCCGACGCCGCCGAACAGCGCGAAGGACGTGAGCTGAAGGTGCTTGCCATACGACTTGACCGAGGCATCCACCTGCGCCGCAAGCTCGCGGGTGGGTGTGAGGATCAGTGCGCGTACCGGACGCCGAACGCCTCTTCCGCGCGGAATTGCGTTGCTTGAAAGGCGTTGCAGCATCGGCAGAACGAACCCGGCCGTCTTGCCGGTGCCGGTCTGCGCGCCAGCCAGCAGGTCGCCGCCCGCGAGCACGGCAGGAATGGCCTGCATCTGGATGGGGGTGGGCGTTGAATAGCCCTGATCGGCGACCGCGCGCAACAGCGCTCCGGACAGGCCGAGAGTATCGAATGACATGACAGCTTTCGTATGAGTGCCCAGCTATACGCACTCGAGGAGCGGCCAGTCACAGCCAAGCGGAAGGAACTACGGAGGTCGCAATCGACTGCGGCAAGGGGACTGGAACAAGCGCCGCGGTTGAAGATAATACCACGGGTGGGCTATGCAACCACCGCACAACCGTCCGTGCAGGGTCAATTGCTCAGGATCAAATTTTGAAAATGCGCAGTTATCGGAAGCGTTGATGGGAATGGGGGGAGGCGAGACGGCGATCTCGGCGCCACGTCCACTCCTGGCGGCGACTGTCGATGCTTTACGCGCCATAGCCAATCGCTTTGGCAAAGCGGAGGACGCTCGCAAGCTTGCCTTGCTTCACGCGGCCTCCGGTGCCGCTCTTGGTGAGCCGGAGGTGCTGCTCGCCTATCACGATGTGCTGCTTTTCATTCTGGCGTATCCAGCGACGCCACCGATGCGGTCGCTCGCCGCGCGCGAATTGACGCGGGTGCGATGCGGCGCGGTCCATTCTGGCGATGCTCGGCCGTGAGACCGATCCCATTACGCACGCTGACGTTGCGCGAACGCGCTATTACGCTCTCGGGCGCGGCGTCACTATCGCGCTGTACTCGGCGCTGCCGGCGCGACGCAGCGCATTCGGATCGGCGCTCGCTTCGGCGGACGACGCGATCATGCGGAAGCCGCTGCGTTACGCGGCGTGATGGTGGCGCTCGGCCTGCAGGACACGCGCCGTTGGAACGACGACGAGCGCAACGCGCTGCGTGTCGTCGCGCCCGGGCGGCGACGAATACCGCTATTTCGCGCTGATGGCACGCTTCTCGCGTTTGCGCGCCGCATTGAACGCCGTTGCCCACAACGCCGGTGCATGAACGCTCTGGGTCCGTCCGGGCCCGGCGCTACGAACGAATGTCGCAACGCGCTCGGGTGTGAGCCCTGTGCGCGCGGCGAAGCTCTGCCCGACCCTTCCTACACCTCGGCAGGGTGTCGAACGACACACCTTTTGGCGCACGGGTGAACCGTGCAACCGTCTTGCCGATGCGTTCGGTAGACCCGGTCGCAAAAGTCGCCGAATATCTGCCTAAGCTTCGCGGCGATGCTTCACGAATCCGCTGCCGCCGCCGATCCGCGACCACGAACCGCCCAGATCGAATCGGAATCCGTGACGAACACACGGCTGCCCGGCTCGATCCCGATTTCGTAACCGCCAGTAAATGCGCCGAAGGACGGCAGCACCGCGCAGCGGTCCGAGACAACGAAGCACGGCAGCCGCAGGCTTTGGCGTGCGGCTCCCTGCAACCTGCAAACCGGATGGATGTGCCCCGCGATCACGAACCCCGGCGAGTCGTCGCGGGGCGCGTGGCAAAGCGCGAACGGGCCGAGCGCGAACGGCTCTTCCACTACATCGATTTGAAGCTCCCCTGGCGGATCGCCCGCGCGCTTGTCGTGGTTGCCCCGAATGAGGGTGCAGCGGATCGCCGGATGCCGCGCGCGCCATTCGAGCAGCGCGGCACGGAGCGGCGATGTCAGCGATTTTCGCGCATGCAGGAAGTCGCCGAGGAACACGAGGTGCGACGCGGGATGCGCGGCGAGCAGTGCATCCAGCCGCTCGACGTTGGCGGCCGTGGTGCCGCGCGGCACCGGTTGGCCCAGCGCGCGGAACGCCGCCGCCTTGCCGAAGTGGGCGTCGGCTACGAAGAGTACCTGTTCGCTGGGCCAGTACAGCGCCTTGTCGGCAAGGAGGCGCACTTGCGTGCCGGCAAGCACGACGTCGATGTGGCGCTGACTCATTGCGACCATCGTAGCAGCGACCGCATGCTGCTTGTCAAAAGCCGTGGCGCGCGCGTGGCAGCCGAATGCGTGTTCGTCTGGGGCGCGACCCGCTGCGTGCGTCGGCGACCCCGGGCGCCAGCCACCGCACTTCGAACCCATTGCGCTCACTCACGCTCTCGACAGGCTGGTAGCCGCCGGGACCCGCCGCCTGCTCGAGATCGGACACCATTCTTGCGATCCGGTCCGACAACTTTTCCGAGCTCGAGCTCTCCCGAAAGCGTTCGACGAGCAGCGGAAATGCGAACGGCGTCGGGCGCTTGATCGGCATCACCATCAGCGGCTTTGACTGCATCGCAATCAGTGTCTCGCGCAGGCGCTCGACGTCGAGCTCCTGCCGCAGCACTTCCTGTTGTGCCTGCGTGAGCAGCAGGTTCCCGGGATCGTGATCCAGGAATACGTCGTAGAAAAGGCGCGACGATGCCTGCAGCTGCCGCGCGCTCTTGGCCGCTCCCGGGGCTCCGGCGAAAACCAGTCCCGAGATCCGCGCGATCTCGCGAAATCGACGCCGTGACATTTCGGTGGCATTGAGACTGCCGATCACGTCGTCGAGCAGGTGCTCGGTCGTGAACGTCTCGCGCCGCAATGCGGACGACCAGTCGATCGCCGCCGCCGACAGCAGCTCCAACCCGTAATCGTTGACCGCGATCGAGAATGTGTTCGGCTGCACGCGGCCGAGGCGATGCGCGAGCAGGCTACCGAGCCCTAGATGCACGTTGCGCCCGGCGAACGGGTACAGAAACAGATGCCAGCCTTCGCGCGAGCGCATCGCTTCGGCGAGCAGCGTGTCGAGCGTAGGCAGCGCCGACCAGCGGTTCTGGACCGCGAGCAGCGGTTCGAGCAGCGCCATCTCGGGACCTTCGAACTCGCCCCGCGCCGCGGCATCCAGCCGCGCGACCAGCGCATGAGAGAGCTCGCTCGAGAGTGGCATCCGGCCGCCATTCCAGCGAGGCACCGCAGGCTTCTTCCGCGTCGCGCTCTTCACGTATGCCGTGAGCTCATGGACTTTGACCAGCTCGAGCAGTCGCCCGCCAAAGAGGAAGTGGTCGCCGCCCTTCAGCCGCGCGATGAAGCTCTCCTCGACCGAGCCCAGCGCCTTGCCGCTGCGTGCGCGGCTCCAGAATTTCACGGTCATGCTCGCATCGCTGACAATCGTGCCGATGCTCGTTCGATGCCGAAACGCGAGCCCCTTGTCCGGGACACGCCAGACCCCGTTGTCGTCAGGCACCGCGCGTCGATATTCAGGGTAGGCCTTCAGCGACTTCCCGCCTTGACGCACGAATGCCAGCGCCCAATCCCATTCGTCGTCGGTGATATCGCGATACGCGAACGTAGTCTTCACTTCGTCGCGCAGCGCGTCGGGCGTGAATCCACCGCCCAGAGCGACCGTGACCAGATGCTGGACGAGCACATCGAGCGGCTTGTCCGGCGACAGCCTCGCCTCGACTTTCCCGGCAACCGTAGCATCGCGCGCGGCGACTGACTCGAGCACTTCGATGCTGTGAGTCGGGACGATCGTGAGCCGCGACGCGCGTCCCGGCGCGTGGCCCGAGCGACCTGCGCGCTGCATCATCCGCGCAACGCCTTTCGGCGATCCGATCTGCAGCACGCGCTCGACGGGCAGGAAATCGACGCCTAGATCGAGGCTCGACGTGCACACCACGGCTTTCAACTTTCCGTTCTTCAGCGCCAGCTCGACCCACGCGCGCACCTTGCGATCGATCGAGCCGTGATGGATCGCGATGCGTCCGGCCCAGTCGGGACGCGCTTCGAGGAGCGCCTGGTACCAAAGCTCCGATTGCGAGCGCGTGTTGGTGAAGACGAGCACGTTCTCGCTCTTGTCGATCTCGTCGACCACCTGCGGCAGCATGCGCAATCCGAGATGGCCGGCCCACGGGAAGCGCTCGATGCCGGGCGGCAGCAGCGTATCCAACTTCAACAGCTTGGGCTCGGCGCCGCGGACCAGCCTTCGCACGACGGGCCGAGCGAAGCGAAACGCGTCACCCGCTTGCGTCGAGCCATCCGTTGGAACCAATACATCCATTGCATACCCGATATTTCCGAGCGTCGCCGACAATCCCCACGTCATCACCTCCGGCTGCCATTGCCGTAGCCGCGCGAGTGCGAGCTGCGTCTGCACGCCGCGCTTGTTGCCGATCAGCTCGTGCCACTCGTCGACGACGATCATTTTCAGCTGCGCGAACCGATCGCGGGCGTCGGCTCGCGAGAGCAGCAGCGAAAGGCTTTCCGGCGTTGTTATCAGCGCGGTCGGCAGACGACGCGACTGCCGAGCTCGCGTCGACGCGCTCGTATCGCCGCTTCGCACGCCGACGGTCCAGTTGGGAGCGAGAGCTTTCAGCGGCGCGTTGAGCGCCCGCTCGGTGTCGGCGGCGAGCGCGCGCATCGGCGTGATCCAGAGAACGGTCAGCGCCGCTGCGGTGCGCTTGCGCGCAGGCTGGTGTGGGGTGGCGGCGGCAGCCGCTGAGGCTTTTGCAAACGCATTCAGCGCGCCCAGCCACACCGCATAGGTCTTGCCCGCACCTGTCGTCGCATGCAGGAGGCCCGACTCGCCCCGCGCGATCGCGCCCCACACTGTGCGCTGGAAGTCGAAGGAACGCCAGCCTTGTGCCGCGAACCAATGCTCCCCGAGCGAGGAGCTGCCGGCGAGGACACCAGCAGCCGAATTTGCCGCGTCCTGGTCGGCGCAAGCGCTATCGCTCATGGCAAAACGGCTGGGGCTCCGTGTCGTAGACCCAGGCGCGCAACGTCTCGATCGTGTCGGCCTCTTCGATCGTTTTGTCCTCGCGCCAGCGCAGCATGCGCGGAAAGCGCACGGCGATGCCGCTCCGATGACGGCTGCTCTTCTGGATACCTTCGAACCCCAGCTCGAAGACGAGCGTCGGCGTCACACTGCGGACCGGGCCGAACTTTTCGACGGTCGAACGGCGGACGATCGCATCGACCCGGCGCATCTCATCATCGGTGAGACCCGAATACGCCTTGGCGAATGGCACGAGCGTGCGGCCTTCGGCGCCCTGCGGCCCATCCCATACGGCGAAGGTGAAGTCACTGTAGAGGCTCGCGCGCCGGCCATGGCCGCGCTGTGCATAGATCAGCACCGCATCGACCGTGTACGGATCGATCTTCCACTTCCACCAGATTCCGCTTTCTTTCGTGCGCCCGACGCCGTAACGCGAATCGAGAGCCTTGAGCATCAGGCCTTCGACGCCCAGCGAGCGCGCGGTCGCCTGCTGTGCCTTGAAGTCGCTCCATGTCCGGCCCGCGATGAGAGGCGAAATCAGCAGTTGCGGCTGCGCGCATGCGTCGACGATGCGCTCGAGATTCGTACGCCGCGCGCTCTGGGTCAGCTCCCGCTGGTCAACGCCTTCGGCTTCGAGCAGATCGAAGACAATCATCGCGACAGGCGCCTTCGCAAGCAGCGGCGCGTTGAGCGTCTTTCTTCCGATACGCTGCTGGAGCAGCGCGAACGGCTGCACGCGCTCGTCTTTCCAGACGACGATCTCGCCGTCGATCACCGTGCCGTCGGGCAGCCATGCGGCGAGCGAGGCGAGCTCCGGAAATCGGTCGGTGACGAGCTCCTCGCCGCGCGACCACACCCAGAGCTGCCGGTCGCGCTTCACGATCTGAGCGCGGATGCCGTCGTACTTCCATTCGATCTGAAAGTCGGAGGGCGCGCCAATCCGCGCGTCGAACTCCCCGACCGGCATCTGCAGCGGATGCGCGAGAAAGAACGGATAGGGATGGCCGGGATCGAGTGATTCGGAGCCGCTGCAGCCATTCCCATCGCCGGCCGCAATAAGGCGCAGATAAGTGTCCGCAGCGGGACGCGCTGACAGATCGGTGTAGCCGACGAGCCTCTGCGAAATCCGCTTGGCGTCGACGCCGGAAAGCGCGGACAGCGCGCGCGTCACCAACAATTTCGACACACCGACCCGAAAGCTCCCGGTGATCAGCTTGATGCACACGAGCTGGCTCGGGCGATCGAGCGCGGAGAGCCAGGGCTTCAAGCGCTCGATCGCCACATCGGGATCGACGCCGCGCAACGGGAGCAAGCGCTCCTCCACCCAAATCGCGAGGCCGATGTCCTCCGTGCCTTCCGACGAAGGAAGCAACAACGCGATCGTTTCCGCGAGATCTCCAACTGCCTGGTAGCTTTCCTCCAGCAGCCATTCCGGATAGCCGCTCGCCTCGATCGCGAGCCGGCGCAGCGTCCTGGACGCAACGAGCTGACGCGGACGGCCGCCGGCGAGGAAATACACGGCCCAGGCCGCGTCGGCAGGGCCGGCATCGCGAAAATAGCCCTGCATCGCTTCGAGCTTGGCGTTGCTGCCCGTCGTCGCGTCGAGCCGCATGTAGAGATCGGCAAATTTTTTCATGCGCGATCTGCGGGCGAAACGTCGCCGCCGACATCCGGCCCTGCGTCGACGGCTTCGGCCTCTTCGCGGCCAGCGTCGCGTTCAGCTCGGACGATGTCTGCACTGTCGTCCTCGTCCCCGTACGCCGTCGCGAACTCGTGCGCGTCGAGCTCTTGCTCGCGCAGCCAGCGCACCATGACGCTCGAATACCCGTGCGTGACGAACACGCGGCCGGCGCCCGTTGCGGCGATCGCCGATTGCAGGCCCGGCCAGTCCGCGTGGTCGGACAGCGCGAAGCCGCGGTCGACGCCGCGCCGACGGCGCGTCCCCCGCAACTGCATCCAGCCGCTTGCGAAAGCGTCGGAGAATTCGCCGAACCGCCGCAGCCATGTCGTGCTTTGCGCCGACGGCGGTGCGAGCACGATCGCCTGCCGCAACCGCGCCTTGTCGGTAAACGTGCCCGCGTAGTGAACGTCGGGCAGGTGGACGCCCGCCGCACGATACACGTCGGTAAGTGGCAGCACCGCCCCGTGCGCGAGAATCGGGCCGATCGACGGGTCGAGGCCGGACAATATCCGTTGCGCCTTGCCGAACACGTAGCAGTAGAGCACGCTCACGCGCTCGGCGGCGGCGTTGACGTGCCACCAGGCGTTGATCGCGGCGAAGATCTCGGCTTGCGGCTGCCAGCGATAGATCGGCAGGCCGAACGTCGATTCAGTAACGAATGTATCGCAGCGCACCGGCTCGAACGGCGCGCAGGTGCCGTCGTCTTCGAGTTTGTAATCGCCCGAGGCCACCCATACGTCGCCCCGATACTCGAGCCGCACCTGCGACGAGCCGAGCACGTGGCCCGCGGGATGAAACGACAAACGAACGCCGCGATGATCGATCCGCTCGCCGTACGGAAGCGTGTCGAGGTCGATGTCGGCGCCGAGGCGCTTTTTCAGGATGCCTTCGCTCGGGCGCGCGGCGAGGTAATGCCGGCTGCCTAAGCGGGCATGGTCGGCATGCCCGTGCGTGATCACCGCACGATCGACGGGCCGCCACGGATCGAGGTAGAAGTCGCCCGGAGGGCAATAGAGCCCTTCAGGTCGCGCGATGACGAGATTCACAACCTTCAAACAATGGGGCGCGCGGCCCGCAAATCAAGACATCTTGTCGAAACGCAGGACCGTTACCGTCTTCATCCGCACAGACCGCGATTGTCGTGCGAACATCGCGGTTCGAGAATCCGGTAGTTGACCGAAGGGACGCACCCGATCCGGGGGGCGCGACACAGGCCGCGTCTACTCGCGGTCTATTGCTTCCTGGTGCGGCTCGGAGGCAGCCCGGACGCGCCGTTCGCACGAGCTGCGGCGACAGATGTGGCGCGTGTCATTTGCGGCGGGTTCTCGATGTGTCCCTCGATCCTGCGCGACACCTCGATATACGCCATCTTCGCGGGCTGCTTGTGCTTGGCAACCAGCTCGCTCAGCGCCTGACGGTCCGTTCCGCGTGTGAGCTTTATCAGCTGCGCGTGCTCCTTGCATACGCGCGCAAGGAGTTTCGGGTCGGCGATGGCATAGGACTGGATGGCGTGCGCCCTGAATGCGAATTGCGATATGGCCTCGGTTAATGGCCTGTTGCCGCAAGCATCGAAAAATGTCTGATGAAACTCGAGATTCAGCCGGAACACTTGTCGCAGTCGACCGGCCGTGACTGCCGCGCAGTGCCGCGCATGGAGGTCCTCCAGTTTTCTTAGCACGTCAACCGGCACCGGAAGCGGCATCACTTCTACTGCGGCCCGCTCGAGGAGATCGCGAACGAAATAGATCTGCTCGATCTCGATCGTCGTAAAGTCGCGAACCGCGGCGCCGCGATTGGGTCGCCGGGTCACCATCCCCATCAGCTCGAGTTCGACGAGCACCTGGCGGATTACATGCCTTTTGACATTGAAGCGCGCGAGCAGATCGTCCTCGACCAGTCGCTCGCGAGGTCTCAGAAGGCCAAGCGCGATTTCCTCCTCGAGCCGCTGAACGATATCGGCGACTCCCAGGCCTTCTGAGTTCTTTGCGGCGTGTTTGTCGCCCACGGCGTGGACGGTCGAACGTGGCATAAGCACCTTGTCAGCTTAGCGAGGCGTTTCCGGGAAACCCGCCGCGGTTGCCAGTCCGCCCAGGTACGCACTCGCCTTCGGATCGGCGACCATGGCGTCGAGACTGGAAAACTCGTGCACGGTCCCCTGGTTCACGAACAGAAAGCGCTCGCACGATTCGGCGAGCACTTCGAGATGGAAAGGCTCGTTGGGGTGAACGCACACGAAGACGACGTTTCCGTCATCGCGCAGGCGGCGGAAGAATTCGAGCATGAAGCCAATGTAGCCGTCCTGGATCGAAAACTGCGGCTCGTCGAACAAGTGAACGAGGGGCCGCATCCGCTTCGCCCGCTGCAGCATCCAGGCCATGCGGGTTTTGCGGAAAGCCCGGACCTGATAGGACTGATGGTAGTGGATGGCGAGGCGGTCGCGCTCGGAGTAGCGAACGCGATGGATGTCGCTGCCGTCCACGAGCACCCGCCCCTCGCTGGGAGCATTGCTACCGGTGATGAGCTCGAACAGCGTTGTCTTGCCCGAACCGTTCGGTCCCAGCACGCCAACCGTCTGCGGCTCCCGCACGCTGAAGTCCGCCGTGATCGTGAACGCAGCCTCTCGCGATATGTGCGTCCTGTAGTAGCGCTTGACCAGGCGTTCGACGCGCAGCGCGGGGGTACTCACCGGGCGTCCGCCAACCCGAGCGCGCGCCGCGCGGAACCATCCGCACGCAAGGCGGAGGCCTCGCCCTCGTGCACGATGCGACCTGCATGCATGACGTAAACGCGATCGGCAACATCGAGCACGGTACGCACGTTTTGATCGACCACGAGCGCGCCAACCCCTTTTGCCTGCAGCGAGCGTATGGTGCGCATGACATCCTGCACGACCTTCGGCGCGAGCCCCTGGCTCGGCTCATCGAAGAGAACGAGGCCGGGCCCGCCCGCCAGTGCCCGCGAGATGGACACCATTTGCAGCTCGCCGCCGGACATGTTTTCGCACTCTCGCGCAAGCAGATTGCGCAGTGCCGGGAAGATTTCGCAGCACCCGGCCGTCGAGTATGCGGGAAACGGCGAGGGCCTGCGGGCAATGGACAGGTTGCGCGCTGCACTCAGTGTTGGAAATATGCGCCGGTCGTCCGGCACCCACTTGATGCCGAGCCGGGCGATACGATGCGTGGCCCAGTGCGTCACGTTGCGGCCCTGCCATTCCACCGTGCCGCTTCGCGCGGGCGTCAGGCCAAGGATCGAGCGCAGCGTGGTGGTCTTTCCAGCGCCGCTCGGACCGAGCAGCGCCACGATCTCGCCCGCGGCAACGCGCAGCGACACTCCGAACAGCACCTGCGATTCGCCGTAAAACGTATCGATGGCGCGAACGTTCAACACTGTTCGAGGACCCCGAGCGCGGAACGCTGCACCCACGGATTCGCGCGCAGCGCCTGCGGGGTTCCACGCGCGATGACCTGTCCCCAGTGGATGACATTGATGAAGTCGGCGAGGCGGAACAGGAAGCGCATATCGTGCTCGATGATCACCATCGTCAACGTCCGCTTCAGCTCTGCCACGAGCTCGGTGAGCCGCACCGTTCCGCTTGCACCCAACCCCGACGTCGGCTCGTCGAGGAACAGAATTTTCGGTGCCGTCGCAAGCGCCAGGCCGATCTCCAGCGCTCTGCGCTCGCCGTACGCGAGATCGCGCGCGCGGACAAGCTCGCGTCCCTGCAAGCCGACGCGTAGGAGAATGGCGGCCGCCTGGTCTTGCGCCCCGGAATCACGAGTGCGATCGCGCCAGGCGTCGAACGATCGCTTGCGCATCGCGGGCAGCGCGACGATTACGTTGTCGAGCGCCGTATCGTCGTCGAAGAGGCTGATGTTCTGAAACGACCTGGCCACGCCCAGCCGGGTGACATCGGTAGCGCCAAGGCCTGCGATCGCGCGCCCCTCGAGACGAATGTCGCCACGATCCGGTGCGTACATGCCGGTCAGACAGTTGAAGCACGTCGTCTTTCCGGCACCGTTCGGACCCATGATTCCGGTGAGCGATCCTGCTTCGAATGCAAGATCGATTCGCTCGAGCACCACGCGGTCGCCGAACCGCTTGTGCAGGCCGATGGCTTCGAACAGCGCCATCTCAGTGCGCCTTGCGCCAGCGAGCGCCGAAATCCTGCAGCAGGCCGGCGAGACCTTCCGGCTTCCACAGCACGACGCCCATGAACAGCAGACCGTACCAGAAGAGCCATGTCTCGGTGTAGGCGCCGAGCAGGTCGCGCGCGAGGATGAAAAATGCCGCGCCCAGCAGAGGTCCCCAGAAGCTCACCAGCCCGCCACCGATCAGCACCATCATGACGACAAGTCCGGACTGGTGCAGGCTCATTACGTTCGGGTAGGCCGATTGTTGCGCCATGCCGAACAGCGCCCCCGCGAGCGCGGCAATCGCGGCGGAGACGACGAACGCCAGCCACTTGTAGAGCCAGACGCGATAGCCGAGAAATCGCGCCCGCATTTCGTTCTGCTTTATGCAGCGAAGCGCGCGACCCAGCGGCGAGTGCACCCAACGCCAGCAGATCACGAGCACGACAATCAGCGCAGCGAGGACAACATAGAAGAGCGCGTCGTTCGACTTGGTGTCGAACGACATGAAGACGAGCGGAACAGACGTCCGTTTGATGTTGAGGAGCCCGTCCTCGCCGCCCGTCACCGCATGCCACTTGAACGCGACGAACCAGAACACCTGGCCGAAGGCGATCGTCAGCAGCGCGTAGTAGATGCCGCGGCGATGCGATATGAACGTGGCAACCAGGGCACCCGCGACTGTTCCGATTGCGATCGCGCCTGCGAGGTCGAACCAGAAGTTCGACCACACCTCGATTTGCAGCAAACCGAATGCGTACGCGCCAATACCGAAGAATGCACCATGGCCGAACGAAGGCAGACCGCTGTTGCCGAGGAGCAGGTTATAGCCCATCGCGTAGATCATGAAGATCGCGATCTCGAGGGCCAGGTATTGGTACAGGCCGACGCGCGACATCCACAGCGGGGTCGTCGCCAGGATGAGGATCGTGGCCAGAAGTGGCCAGGGAAGCCGGGGCACCGATGGCGAGGCCACGCCGTCTGTTGGCG
Source organism: Casimicrobiaceae bacterium (assembly GCA_035278845.1). Taxonomy (GTDB): domain Bacteria; phylum Pseudomonadota; class Gammaproteobacteria; order Burkholderiales; family Casimicrobiaceae; genus VBCG01. Next base: position 28,558 of record DATEIQ010000053.1, read on the forward strand.
CAGCGAGGGTTTCTTGCAAGAGCATGCGCTTACTGGTCACCACGATCGAGCCAGGCGGCCACCCGCTGATGCGGTCGGGCGCTGCGCGAGCGCAAAGGCGCCGAGGTAGGGCTTGACGGAGCGGTTCAATGGAACGATGATTCATTATCAGACTGATCAATGAAATTATCAATAGTTTTGACCGACGCGCGAATGCCCCGGAGATCCAAAGGAGGAGAGCCGCTATGAAGCAGACAACGGAAACCGATGGAAAGTCAGTTGTTCAGGTCGATGTCGATCTGCGCGGGCCGACGCGCCGGAATGACGCTCTCGATCCTCCGAGCAACGTACGGCGCTCGCTGGTGGCCGCCGTTGCTACCGCCGTTGGCGGCGCGGCCTTCTACGGGCCGTGGAAGGTCAATCGCGCGTGGGCGCAGGCCGCGCAGAAAAAGCCGCTCGTCATAGGCCTCACCATGGACGCGTCCGGACAATACGCCGCATCGGGCGTCGAGGAGCGACTGGGCGCGATGATGGCCATCAAGGAAGTCAACGACAAGGGCGGGGTGTTGGGCCGCCGGATCGAAGCCCTGCACATCGATACCGAGACCACGCCAGCGACCGGCTCGCGTGTGGCCGAGCGAATGATCACTCGCAACGAAGCAGCGTTTCTCATCGGCGGACTGCATTCCGGCGTCGCGAATGCCATCTCGCAGGTTGCACAGAAGTACGGTTGCATCTATTTCAATACCAACTCCAGCTCCCCTACAGAGGCGGGCAAGGACTGCCACCGCGTCAAGTTCGTATGGGACGGCAACGGCACCAACTTCGCAGAGGCGATCGTCAAGAACGCGATCAGAACCAGCGGCAAGAACTGGGTGCTGCTCACCAACGACTACGTCTGGGGTCATAACACGTCCAAGGCGACGCGCGCGCTGGTGGAGACCAACGGTGGCAAGATCGTCGACGAGCTCATGATTCCGCAGAACACGCGCGATTTCTCGTCCTATCTGATCAAGTTGCAGCAGATCAAGCCCGAAGTCGTCGCGACAGCGGTCGGCGGCGACGACATCAAGGCGCTGCGCCAGCAGGTGGTACAGCTCGGACTGCAGAAGCGCATGGCCTGGATCAACAACCAGCAGGATTGGCCCGACGTCTACGGCCTTGGACCGGAACAGATTTTCGGTGTCTTCGGCACGAATTGGTACTGGATGCTGGACCTGCCTGGCGTAAAGGAGTTCGTTGCCAACTATCAGAAGGTATACCCGGGCATGGCGATCCAGGTGCCGGGCAACGTCTACTACAACGGCTACGTCGCGACGCGCGAACTCCTGCGCTGTGTCGAGGAAGCTGGCACCACCGCCAACATCTCGATCATCAAAAAGCTCGAAGGACGCAAGATGACGGCGCGCGATCGCATGCAGGCCTACGACGCATGGATCGATGCCGCCACCCATCAATGCCAGCAGACCATTTACATGGCGACGTACAACGACCAGCCGAAGGTGAAGGACGACATCTTCAAGATCCTGACGCAGTCCGAGCCCAAGGATGTGATGGATGCGGATGCGCCGAAGGCGTGCAAGCTCGAACCCTACGAGGCAACGCCGACGTACGAGATGTGAAAGAGCGTTGAGCCTCCTCCCTCACGTCGTCAATGGCCTTGCGCTGGGCCTGCTGTTCGCGCTGATCGCGCTCGGCTTTATGCTGATCGTCAGCGTGATGGAGACGATCAACCTCGCGCATGGATCGTTCTTCGCGCTCGGCATGTATATCGCCCTCGTGGTGATTTCTCCCGGCGACGGAGCGTCGGCGCTGCTTTCAGATTACCGCTCGTTGTCGATCGGGTGGCGCTACGCAATCGCGCTCGTGGTCGCGCCGGCGATCGTGGGTGGATTCGGCATGCTCCTCGAGCTGGCGTTGCGACGAACCTATGGGCGCGACGCGTTGTACGGGCTGCTGCTGACGTTCGGGGCTGCGCTGGTGATCGAAGAGGGAATCCGCGCCGTCTTTGGCTCGACGGAGAAGCAGCTTCCGCTGCCGGAGGCCGTCTCGGGTGCGTTCATGCTGGGCGACCTGATCTACGGAAAATATCGGGTGTTCGCGTGCGCGTTCGCCGCCGGCGCCATTGCCCTTCTCTGGTTGTTCCTCCAGAAGACGCCCTATGGCTCGATTATCAAGGCGGGGGCCCACGACAGCGAAATGGTGCGGGCGCTCGGAATCAATCTTGCCCGCCTGCGGCTTTTCGTCTTCGCGCTAGGCGTAGCGTTGGCAGCCATCGCCGGCGTGGTGATGTCGCCGATATGGGGCATTCGTCCACACGTCGGCGTCGACGCCGTCGTGCCGGCCTTTCTCATCATCGTCCTGGGTGGCGTCGGCAGTTTCTGGGGTGCGGTCACGGCGGCACTCCTGGTGGGCGTCGTGGTCGGCATGAGCGGCGCGTACGCGTCCGAATGGTCGCTGCTGTCGATGTACCTGCTGTTCATCGCGGTGGTCACGGTTCGCAGCCGGGGTTTGTTCGGCAAGAAGAGCGTGTTGGATGTCTGAAGTCGAACCGTCTCTGCGGGGCTCTGTCGCGCTGGTGGCCGGCGGCTATGGCGGAATTGGCGAAGCGTGCGCGAGGGCACTCGCAGCACAGGGCGCAACGACAATCGTCGCGGGTAGGAATGCGGAGAAGGCGGCTGCCGCGGCGCGTGCCTTCAACGGGCAAGTCGCCGCAAGCTCTGTCGCGTTCGACGCGCGCCATGTCGCCTCGATCCGGGCAGCCGTTTCGGAGGTTGCGTCGCGTCACGGGCGTATCGACTTCCTCGTGAATTGCGTTGGCACGCAGCAGATCGAGGCCATGGTCGACGTGACCGAAGAGGCGTTCGATCGCGTGCTCGACGTCAATCTCAAAGCGGCGATGTTCCTTGGACAAGCGGTTGCGCGCGTGCAGATTGCGACGCAAACCGGTGGGCGCCACGTGCACCTGCTTTCCGTGCGCGCGATGCTCGGAATGCGGGATCGCGGCTATTCGTCGTATTGCAGCAGCAAAGGCGGGCTCGCCTTGCTCGTGCGCCAGCATGCGGTCGAACTGGCGCGCCACGGGATCAACGTGAATGGCGTCGCGCCTACGGTGGTTCGAACCCGCATGGCCGCCGATTGGGATGACCCCGAAGTCCATCGACGCCTGCTCGAGCGCATTCCCCTCGGACGGATCGCCGAAGTCGAAGACGTCGTCGGGCCGGTGCTGTTTTTCCTCGCGCCAGCATCCGCCTTCGTGACCGGTCAGATCCTTTATGTTGATGGAGGGATTACGGCAACGCAGTAGAGCCTTGATATCGTCGTTTTGGCGTCCGCCGCGTCTTCTTGATGAAGCCGTGAAGCGCTTTGCGTCCGCCGACGTCACCTCGCGAAAATCGACCTGGAGCGTTACCCAATGCCTTTTGTCGGCGCGTGCGCCGTCGGACAAGCGGGGGAAGACGCCACCCTATCGCAACCGTCGACCTCACCGCCCTATCGAGGCTCGCAGGCGCTCCACGCGCTCCTTGGTCATCGGATGCGTCGTCAGCCACCCCGGCACGGAATTCCCTTTCCTGGTGGCGTCCTCGGCTTCCATGGTGGTAAGGAATTCGATCAGCGGTTCGGCTGAAAGATGATTGGATCTCAGTACGTCGAGTGCGAAGCCGTCGGCTTCGCGCTCCATGTCGCGCGAATAATCGAGCGAGGACAGCAGAACCGCACCGTTCAGCAGCAACGACGAAATGTCTCCCCACACGATATGCGCAAGCGCACCCACCCCGATGATCTGGACGAGGCGGCGCATCGTGTGCCGTCCCGCTACGTGGCCGAGCTCGTGGCCGAATACGCCGACGAGTGCTTCGTCATCGGCGGCCTTTTCTTCGAGCCCGTCCAGCATCACGATCGTGCCCCCTGGCAGTGTCAGGGCATTGGCACGGTTGGAGTCGCCCATTCGCCGCCACACGACCCGATATGAAACATGGGGCGCCGCGATACGCGCCGCCGCTGCAAAACGCTCGTCGAGTTGCATGCGGCGCCTCTCGTCAAGCCGCGTCGAGCGGAACAGCGACCTGTCCGCATCGGCGAGAAAGCGCTCACCGAGACGCCGCTCGACATCCATTGGAATGCGCAGGGCGACCACGCGGGCCAGCGCGGGAATGCCGTCGACGTAAGCGTAGTAACCGAACGCTGCGCAAAGGGCGAGCGCGAGCACCGCCACGAATCGGTGTCGTTGCATCCGCTGGACCGCGCCGGGCAGAAGACCTTGCGCACGCAACGCGGCGTCGAACTGTCCGTACGGATCGGGCACCTCGAGCGTCGCGCCGTCGGGAAGCTCGACCATCCGCGGCGCACGCTCGAACCGCTCTGCGGCGCGAATATCTCGAAGCGGCCAGCGCTGCTCGGCCAGCGTTCCAGCTTCCAGAATCAGCATCGTGCCTTCGACGCGTACCTCGACCTGCGCGGCCGCCGAGACCGCTCCGTCGAAGCGGTAAGCCGGAAACGTCCCGATCGCCAACACGATTACAGGCCGATGTCGAAACCGAACGTGTCGGTCGCCGCATCACCGAGAGCGGTGCGCGTCCGCGTGTCTTCGACGGCCACGACGGACGCGAGCGGCGCCGACGGCGACATCCGCATGCTCGTGATTCGATAGCGCGCCAGCGCCACGGCTGCAAACGGCCAGTACAGCCCGGCCGTGGCGATCGTGAGCGCGACCGTTCTCGCGACCAGCCGGACGAGGGGCCACACGCGAATCGCCGTGTCGAATCGGACGCCCTCGACGAGCGTATGGCGCCATACCACCTGCTGAAGGCGCACGGACATGTACGGCCACAGGAAAATATAGATTGCGCTACCGAGCAGGCCGAAAACGACACCGACCGTTGCAGGATTCGCATGCCAATGCGATAGCACCAACGCCAGCCCGACGCCAGTCGCAATCATTGCCAGCATCGACACAGCTGCCACGGCGAGGGCTTTGAGGTAAGTCTTGTAGAACCCGGCCGTAGCCGATACGAACGAGAATCTTTGATTACCCCAGGTCGCGTTTCGGTGCTGGAACGCTTTCAGCCGATGGTGCAGCGAGGGCAACAGCACGACGATCAGTACGGGAAAAATCATCAGCGCGGCGGCGAATCGCTTGTCATCGAGCGCCGTGAATGTCGATGCGGAAACAATGAACCCACCCCAGAGCAGCAATAGCGGCAGCGCCATCCGATAGGCGTCGCCGAGCTTCGCGGGGAAACCGAACCGCAAACCGCGATGGCTGGTGTTGTAGAACCTGAATTGCTGCGCCTTGAAGAACAGCCACGGCGCCAGTACGCATAGCACGGAAATCGTCACAGTGCCGGCTATGAGGGAGAACTCGAACGACCACGTATAGGCCAACAGCAGCACGAGTGCCAGGATCCGCCCCCGCAGGATTGCGGCAGGACGTCCATGAAAGTCGAATACGTGACCGGCGAGGCGCGTGTTCTGCCAGAAGTAGCGTGTCTTGCGCACTTTTGCCCACGCCGAATAGACGCCGAAGGTCACCAACGTAAGCAGCAGGTTTACGATCCAGATGCGGAAGTATTCGGCTCCGTCGCCCGTGAACTCGAACGGGGATTCCCATCGGATTTCGTCGCGCTCGCGTACACCGTAACGAGGCTCCGCGGGTACGGGCGTATCGGCCGGCGGGTCGATGGTGGAGGTCGTCAAATCAGGCGAACTCGAGTTGGACGCCGCATCAGGCATGGCAGGCCTTTTGCCACTGATAGCAGCACTCTAAAAGCCGCTCGTCGCAGTTCCCTCGCAGTGACGACGCAGAATACGCGACCCAAGTCGGATGAGGAGCACCGCTCGTCGCCTCCAAACCTCCCGAGGCGACGATGCTTTTCGCAGCCCGCGGACCGTCGCAGCTATCCGAATCCGAGGCGACGTTGTTGCGTGGAACTCTATGGCATCGCGCGACGACGGGCGTCGTGCGTGCCATCGAATAGGCCGAAGACAGTAGAACCGGGCGCGGAAAAGGAAAGGGCCTGCATCGCTGCAAGCCCTTTGAGTATTTGGTTGCGGGGGCAGGATTTGAACCTGCGACCTTCGGGTTATGAGCCCGACGAGCTGCCAGACTGCTCCACCCCGCGATAGAGGACCGCTATTGTATCAATCCCGGTTGTGATGCGTCAAAGCTCCTAAACCCGGCGACTCCCGTCTCAGAAGGCGAACCGCAGGTCATTTGATCGGCCGGAACGTCTCCACCTCGGCCGGTCCCGCAACCAACTCCTCAGCCTCCCGCCGCTCGCGATACCTGGCGAGATGCGGCGAGCGGCGATGCACGTCGAATGCCGCATCGTCCTGATACATCTCGTAGAACAGGAAAAGTTCGGGATCGCGTGTCGACCTGTGGGCCGTGTAGGCAACGCAACCTGGCTCGGTGCTGCGCACCGTGGCAACTTGCTCGACGAGCAGCGCGGCAAGCGCGTCGCCCTTTCCCGGAGCGGCGCGCAACCTCGCCACGACCGTCAGCACGTTTGGCATTGCAGTCTCTCCGTCGGCACGTTCGACATCGCAGTCATCCCTTGTGTGATTACCCTCAGCGAGTGGCCACGACCTTTCCCGATCCCTTGCTGCGCAGGCTTTTCAGCCGATCCGCGATCGATGCGCCGATCGACATGACCGGTCGCGGCGCCTTGCGTTCCGCGAGCTGCTTGCGCGCCATCTCGACGGCGTGCTCGAGGTCGTCGCTCTGGCGCATCGCGCTGCCGAAGAATACATCGCCGAACGCCGAGGGCCGGATTCCGCCCGCGCAATCGCTGCCATTGACGTCAGCGCTCGATGACGCGATGACGGCGGTCTCGTCGTCCTGCAACGCATCGACCCATGCGCCGGCCTCGCACGTCGACACGACGATGATGCTCCAGCGAATGCCGGCCGCGTCCAGAAGCTGGCGCAGACCCTGCGGAGACAACGCGGCGAGTTCGAGCGGGGGGTTCATGGCGGCGAGTGCATGCCCCGGCGTGGACGAGCCCGTCAGATACAGCATCACGACGTCTTCGTCGGGATCGATGATGTCGCCGATTTCGAGCAGCACTTTGCGCAAATGCGTGATGCTGGCGAACGGCCGCTCGGCCACCGTCAGCGGGCTGTTCACGAGCACGACCGAGCGGCCGCCGGTATTCCATCGCTCGTCCATCGTGCGCTGCGCGATGTCGGCGTCGGCCGCGAAACCGGGACGGCGCGAATCGGGGGCGAAGCCGACGAAGTAGAGGTCGACCGTTCCGGGGCGTTCGTCATCGAGCCCGTCGAGTGCGCGATCCATCATGAATTCCTGCGCCGCGAGCACCGCTTCCGACGCCGGACTGACGGCATCGGCGCTGGCAGGTGTCGCATCGAACTCGCGCCACCACGGCTCGAGCGGGCCGAGCAGCGGCGCAAACCAGAACGGCGCGATCAGCAGCAATCCGCCTGCAGCGGCCCACAGCCGGCGGCCCGGACGTACCGGATCGACGCACACGTAAACAGCCCGCACCGCGACCACCAGCATCCACGCCACGATCGCGTATTCGAAGAACGTCTTGGTCTGCGCGGTTACCGCCTGATGCGCCTGCGGCAAGTCCGGAAGTACGTGCGCGATCTGGATCAGCGGAAACGATGCCAGAACTACGATCGGAAGCGCGAGATAGATCTCGGCGTCGCGGCGCAGGATCGCGATCAGCGCGCTCGTCAGCACGAGCAGACCGAGCGCGAAAATTTCGCCGTGCAATCCGAGTATCGAAAAGCGCGCATCACCACCTGCGCGCACCCAGTCGGCATCTACGTCGATGGCCGCGGACAGGAGGACAACCAGGATCAGTTGTGTCGCCGAGATGCGAAAAGACGCGCGCTCGACCGGCATGAACAGCGCAAGGCGCAGGCCCGCCGCGAGGTTGCGGCCCAGCGCGTGGATGGTGGAACGCACAGGGCCGCGCGACCCGGTTCAGCCAGGCGCGCCCGCGCGCGCCGAGATGAAGCTCTTTACCCGCGCGGCATCTGCCGGCAGCACGGTGCAGTGCTGCTGCTTGGCCTCGATGTCCGCGTACGCCGGTGGCCGCGGCGGCTCGAATCCGACCGCCTCGCGAATCGTCGCGGCGAATTTCGCGGGCAACGCGGTTTCGAGGCACACGAGCGGCACGTCGGCATCACGATGCTCGCGCCCGACCTTGATTCCGTCGGCCGTGTGCGGGTCGACCAGCACGCCGAAGCTGCGGTGAACGTCACGGATCGTCGCGACGCGATCGGCGTGCGTGCTATGGCCCGACACGAACCCCGATTGTGCGACCTGATCGGCGAGCGGCGTACCGGCGATGTCGAACGCCCGATCGCGCTCGAGCCGCGCCCAGAGATCGCGCAGCGCCGCCGCATCGCGGCCGGCCATGTCGAACATGAAGCGCTCGAAATTCGACGCCCGCGAGATATCCATCGACGGCGACGACGTCGCATGCGTTTCGGCCGCGGCGCGCGGCCGATAGCGCCCGGTGCGGAAGAACTCGTCGAGCACGTCGTTTTCGTTCGTTGCGACGATCAGCCGCGCGATCGGCAGTCCCATCATCCGCGCGACGTGGCCGGCGAGCACGTTGCCGAAATTGCCGGATGGCACGGCAAACGCCACGCGCTGCGAATCGCTTGTCGTCGCAGCGAAGTAGCCCTTGAAGTAGTAGACCACCTGCGCGGCAATTCGTGCCCAGTTGATCGAATTCACGGCCCCGAGCGCGTGCGTGCGCTTGAAGTCCAGGTCCCCCGCGATCGCCTTGACGATGTCCTGGCACTCGTCGAACGTGCCTTCGATGGCTAGGTTGTGGATGTTCGCGTCGTCGAGCGCGTACATCTGCGCCTGCTGGAACGCGCTCATCCGGCCGCGCGGCGAAAGCATGAACACCGCGATGCGTCGCTTGCCGCGCATCGCGTATTCGGCCGCGCTGCCGGTGTCGCCGGACGTCGCGCCGAGGATGTTCAGCGCCCCGCCGCCTTCGCGAAGGACGTACTCGAACAGGTTGCCGAGCAGCTGCAGCGCGACGTCCTTGAACGCGAGCGTCGGCCCGTTCGACAAGTGAAGCAAATGACAATCCGGCTCGAGCGTCGACAAGGGCGTGATCTCGTCGCTGCCGAAAACCTCCGCCGTGTACGTCCGCCGGACGATGTCGCGCAGATCGTCTGACGGAATGTCGGTGATGAATTTCGAAAGAATCGCGAACGCGAGGTCCGGATAGGAGAGGTGGCGCAGGCTGGCGAGCGCCGTGGCGTCGAGCCGCGGATATTGCGCCGGCACGGCCAGGCCGCCATCCGGCGCCAGGCCCTCGAGCAGGATGGCGCGAAACGGTTGCGGCGCATCGCGCCATGCGCCGCGCGTGCTGACGTAGTTCATCACCGCTCTCGCGTCCGGCGCCTCGCTCGCGCGGACATCAGCCAAGGTCCTCGAGCCGGATGCGCACGACCTTGCCGCGCACCGTCGGCAGCGACTCGATGCGCTCGATTGCGTCGGTCACGCGATGCTCGATCGACTTGTGCGTGAGCAGGATGATGTCGGTCTGGTCCTCGCCTTCGGTCGGCTCCTTCTGGATCATCGCGTCGATCGAGATCTCGCGATCGGCGAGGATGCGCGTGATGTCGGCGAGCACGCCGGGCCGGTCCAGCACGCGCATGCGCAGGTAGTAGCTGGTCTCGACGTCGCCGATCGGCAGGATCGGCACGTCGGTGAGCTGGTCGGGCTGGAACGCGAGATGCGGCACGCGGTGCTCGGGGTCGGCGGTGTGCATGCGCGTGACGTCGACGAGATCGGCGATCACCGCACTGGCCGTGGGTTCCGCGCCCGCGCCGGGACCGTAGTACAGCGTTGCGCCGACCGCATCGGCCTTGACGAGCACCGCGTTCATCGCGCCTTCGACGTTGGCGATCAGGCGCTTGGCGGGGATGAGCGTGGGATGGACGCGCAGCTCGATGCCGGCCTTCGCGCGGCGCGTGATGCCGAGCAGCTTGATCCGGTA
>DATEIQ010000054.1:0-23447 GCA_035278845.1 Casimicrobiaceae bacterium
CTACACCGACTGGACGATCGCCCACGTGCACGCAGGCTCGATCGGCTGGGTGGCGATGATCACGATCGGCTCGCTCTACGCGATGGCGCCGCGTGCGCTCGGCCGCCCGGCGATGCATTCGCACGGCGCGATGGAGCTGCATTTCTGGCTGCACACGATCGGCGTGCTGGTGTACGTGATGGCGATGTGGGTGGCGGGCGTCACCGAAGGTTTGATGTGGCGTGCGACCGGGCCCGACGGTGCGCTCATGTATCCGTTCCTCGACAGCCTGATCGCGGTCAAGCCGCTCTATGAGCTGCGCTTCCTGGGCGGCGTGTTCGTGCTGTCCGGCATGGTCGTGATGGCGTGGAACCTGTGGCACACGGCCGCGGATGCGCGTGCGCACCTGGTCCGGCCGATCCCGGTGCCGATCCCCGAGCCCATTGCACACCAGGTGCCGCCGCCGCTGCCGGCGATGCCGGCCTACGGTTGAAGAGGCGGCCATGGGACTTCGATATCAGCATTTCGAGGCAATCGAGAAGCATGCCGGGAAGCTCGGCATCCTGATCGCGATCATGGTGTCGCTCGGCGGTCTCGCCGAGATCACGCCGCTCTTCATGGAGGCGCAGAAGGTGCGCGCGCCCGCCGACGTGATGCCGTACGACGCGCTGCGGCTCGCCGGCAAGGACATCTACGTGCGCGAAGGCTGCTATCTGTGCCATTCGCAGATGATCCGCACGCTGCAGTTCGAGACGCAGCGCTACGGCAATTACTCGGTGGCGAGCGAATCGGTGTACGACCGGCCGTTCCAGTGGGGATCGAAGCGCACGGGCCCGGATCTCGCGCGCATCGGCGCCAAGTACTCGGACGATTGGCAACGGTTGCACCTCGCAGATCCGCGCGCCGTCGTGCCGGAGTCGAACATGCCGGCGTACCCGTGGCTTGCGCGCGAGCGCATCGACGCCGACGACATCGTCGCGCGCATGCGCACGCTGCGCCGGCTTGGCGACCCTTATACGGACGCCGATCTCGCGGCCGCGCCGAAGGCACTCGCCGGCAAGACCGCGATGGATGCGATCGTCGCCTATCTGCAGGGACTCGGCGTACCGCCGCAGCAAAAGCGCACGGCTGCGACAGGAGCCTCGCGATGAATCCGGAATGGGGATTGCTGGCCGGCGTGATCACGCTGATCCTGTTCGCGACGTTCGTCGGGATCTGGATCTGGGCGTGGCGCAAGCGTCACCGCGCCACGTTCGACGCTTTGTCGCGGCTGCCGATGCAGGATGCGGCGAATGGTCGTGACAAGGTAGAGAACGATCACGGCAACGCCGAGGAAGGAAAGAGGCGATGAGCACCTTCTGGTCGGCGTGGATCATCCTGCTCATCGTCGTGAACCTGGGCATCACGCTGTTCCTGTTCCTGTGGGGCACCCGCGTGCCGATCCCCACCGAGCCCGACGGCACGACCGGCCACGTCTGGGCGCACGGCGTGCTGCGCGAAGGCGTGCGCAGGCTGCCGCGCTGGTGGTACGTGATGTCGGGCAGCATGTTCGTGATCGGCATTGGCTACCTCGCTCTTTTTCCCGGCTTCGGCAGCTTCAAGGGCCTGCTCGGCTGGACCTCCCAGGGCGAGCATGCGCAAGCGGCCGAGAAGAACGCCGCGAAGCAGGCCGAAAGGATTCGCACGCTGCGAGCGTCGTCGATCGAGGATCTCGCCGCCAACCCCGCGGTGCTGCACACGGGTGCGGTGCTGTTCGCCGACAACTGCGCCGCGTGTCACGGCAGCGACGCGCGCGGCAACGCGCGTCTCGGCGCGCCGAACCTGACCGACGCCGACACGCTCCATGGTGGCGACGCGAAGGCAATCCTCGCGAGCATCGAAGACGGGCGGCGCGGCGCGATGCCGGCGATGGGCGCGGCGCTCGGTGACGCCGCGATCGTCGACCTTGCGCATTACGTGAAAAGCCTGTCCGGGGCGATCCACGACGAGACGCGCGCGGCGCTCGGGAAGCGCCATTTCGCGGCCTGCGCGGCCTGTCACGGCGCCGACGGTCGCGGCAATCCGGCGCTCGGCGCGCCCAATCTGGCCGACAATACGTGGCTCTACGGCGGCGATTACGCGCGCATCGAGGAGACGATTCGCAACGGCCGCAACGGCTTCATGCCGCCGTGGCGCGACCGGCTGTCGGACGACCAGGTGCGCGCCGTCGCCGCGTACGTCTATGCGCAATCGCATCGGATTACCGCAGTGCGCTGAGCGCGCGTCGATCGCTGCGGGCGATGCGTGGTGGCGCCAGCCGGTGCTGTGGCTAGGCGCGGCGATCCTGCTCGTATCGCTCGCGGGCTGCATCGTGATGTTGATGCTCGCTGCACGCCATGCCGATGCGCCGCTGCCGACAGCGGGTGTCGAGATCCTCCGCGTACCCGTTGCCCACCCGGCGCCGGGTGCTGATCCGGCAATCGAGCCATCGCGATGAGCGTGGGCGCGCAGGGCTGCTGGCATTGCGGCGAGCCGCTGCCGCTTGCGAACGCGCCGCAGGCCGTCGTCGGAGGCGTCGCGCATGACGTCTGCTGCATCGGCTGCCGTGCGGCCGCCGAATGGATCGACACGCTCGGCCTCGCGGATTATTACCGCCTCCGCAGTGCGCCGGCGCAGCGGCCGATCGCGAGCACGGGCGGATCCGGCGCGGCCCTCGCGCGCCCCGAAATCGCGCGGCAGGTCGTGCGCGACCTGGGCGGCGATCGGCGCGAGGCGGTCGTGCTCGTCGAAGGCATCCGTTGCAGCGCGTGCGTGTGGCTGATCGAACGCGGCGTCGGATCGCTCGACGGCGTCGCGAGCGTCGACGTGAACGCGCTCGCGCAGCGCGCGCGCTTCGTGTTCGACGACGCACGGTGCTCGCTCGCTCAGATCGTCGACGCCCTCGCGCGGATGGGCTATTCCGCCGAGCCGCTGACAGCCACCGCGCTGACCGATGCGCGCCGCCGCGAAAACCGGGCGGCGCTCAAGCGCCTCGCGGTGGCAGGCATCGGAGCAATGCAGGCGATGACCTTCGCGAGCGCGCTCTATTTCGGCGCGGTCGACGCGCAGGACGCTGCGACGCGCGACCTGTTCCGCTGGCTCGCATTTCTCACCGCCACGCCGGTCGTGCTGTATTCCGCCCGCCCGTTTTTCGCGGGGGCGATTCGCGCCCTCGCGGCGCGGCGACTTTCCGTGGACGTTCCAGTCGCGCTCGCGATCGCGCTCGTCTATGCGGCGAGCCTCGTCATCGCGCTGCGTGGCGGCGCCGACGTCTATTTCGACTCGGTCAGCATGTTCGTGTTCTTCCTGCTCGTCGGCCGCTACGCGGAAATGCGCGCGCGGCATCGCGCGGGTGACCTGACCGACGCGCTCGCGCGCAGCACACCGGCGTTCGCGGATCGCGTGCGCGCGGACGGCACGCACGAACGTGTCGCGGTGCTCGAGCTGGTTGCCGGCGATCGCGTGCACGTCGCGGCAGGCGCACGGATTCCCGCGGACGGCATGCTCGAAACCGCGCGCTGCCGCGTCGACGAATCGGCGCTCACGGGCGAATCGGTACCGCTCGTCAAGACACGGGGCGATGCGCTCGTTGCCGGCAGCGTCGTCGTCGACGGACCGGCCGCATTGCGCGTCGAGCGCGTCGGCCCCGACACGGTGGTTGCCGGCATCGTCGCACTCGCGACGAGCGCACAGGCTGCGCGGCCCCGCCTCGCCCGCGCCGGCGAACGCGCCGCCGCACTGTTCGTAGGCCGCGTGCTCGCGCTTGCGGCGATCACCGCCGTGGGCTGGAGCTTCGTCGATCCGGTGCGCGCGTTCGAGGCGACGCTCGCGGTGCTGGTCGTGTCGTGCCCGTGCGCGTTCGCGCTGGCGGTACCGGCGGCGCTGACGCGCGCGCTCGGCCTGCTCGCGCAGCGTGGCGTACTCGTCGTGCGTCCCGACGCGATCGAGCACCTCGCCGCCGCCACGCACGTCATCTTCGACAAGACCGGGACGCTGACCGACATCGCGTTCGACCGCGTCGAGCCGATGCGCAACGTCGATCGCGATGCCGCGCTCGCACTCGCCGCATCGCTCGCGCGCGGCAGCCGGCATCCCGCCGCGGAAGCGATCGCCGCAGCGGCGGGCGACGCGAGGGTTGCGCCGGTCGCGGCGTGGCGAAGCCATAGCGGCGCTGGTGTGGAGGGCGAGATCGACGGCTGCAGGCTGCGCCTGGGCTCGCCGTCGTTCGCGCTCGAGAGTGACGCGGACTCACCGAAACTCGACGGCGCCGTCGTGCTCGCCGACGACGCGGGCGCCATCGCGGCGTTCCACTTCACCGAGCGCGTGCGGCCCGACGCGCCGGCCGCGGTCGCGGCACTTGCCGCGCAAGGCCTGGCGATCGAGATCGCGAGCGGCGACACGCGCGCGAAGGTCGCCGCCGTCGCGGCGCGCCTTTCCATTGACAGGTTCATCGCCGGTGCACGCCCCGCCGACAAGCTCGCGCGGCTTGCGGCGCTGCGCGCCGGGGGCTCGCGCGTCATCGCCGTCGGCGACGGCATCAACGACGCGCCGGTGCTCGCCGGCGCGGACGTCGCGATAGCGCTCGCGTCGGGCACCGAGATCGCGCAGGCGTCGAGCGACATCGTCCTTTCGAGCGGACGGCTCGCCGCGATTGCGCAGGCGTGCGACATCGCGCGGCGCACGCTTGCGGTGCTGCGCCAGAACCAACGATGGGCAATGGGCTACAACCTGGCTGTCGTGCCGCTCGGCGCGCTCGGCTTCGTGCCGCCGTGGCTCGCGGCGATCGGCATGTCGGTCAGCTCGCTCGTCGTCGTGCTGAACGCGTTGCGCATCGGCCGCCGCAAGCCGCGCGACGGTGCACCGGCGGCGACGCTCGTGCCCGGCCATGGCGTGAGCGCGGGTGCTAGCGGATGAGCGCACTCGTGTTCCTCATCCCGCTGTCGATCCTGCTCGCGATCGGCGCCATCGTCGCATTCTTCTGGGCCGTCGATCACGGCCAGTTCGACGATCTCGAAACACCGGGATTGATGCCGCTCGCCGACGCACCCGACGAGTCTTCGCGGGAACCGCCGCAATGACCGCGACGCTCACGCTGACCGCCGCCTTGCTGCTCGGCCTTGCAGCAAGCGGCCACTGCCTCGTCATGTGCGGCGGCATCTCGGCCGCGCTGGGTGTCGCGACCGCGCGAGGCGAGCGCGGACGGCCGCGGCCGACGCTGCTCGTCGCCTATCAGGTCGGCCGCATTGCCTCGTACACGTTCGTGGGCCTTGCCGTCGGCGGCGCGCTCGGCGGCGTGGTCGGGTTGCTCGACGAAGATGCCGTCCGTTTCGGACTGCGCGCGTTGAGCGCGCTCGCGCTGTTGCTCGGCGCGCTCGTCGCGTTCGGTAGTTTGCGCGACGCGAGCTTCGGCCTCGGCGCGCGGCTCTGGCAAAGGCTTGCGCCGCTCGGTCGCAGGCTTCTTCCCGTCACGAGCGCGCCGCGAGCCCTCGCGTTCGGCATGGTGTGGGGCTTCATGCCGTGCGGGTTCGTGTACACGGTGCTCGTGATCGCGGCGATGCAGTTCGACGCGCTCGGTGCGGCCTTCACGATGGTCGCGTTCGGCATCGGCACGATGCCCGCGATGCTCGCCACGGCGTTCGGCGCAAGCCGCGCCGGTTCATGGTCGCGGTTCGTCGCGCGCGATTCGGGTCGGCGCGTGGCGGGCGGCATCCTGGTCGCGGGTGCCGCGTTGACGCTGGCCGGGCCGTGGCTCGCGAACAGCGTGCCGTGGCTGCACGCGGCGCTTCCGTGGCTTTGCACGGTGCCGGGCACGTAGCCATCCGCAGGACTACTGATGCCCTGGATCATTCTCGTGCTCGCCGGATTGTTCGAAGTTGGCTGGGCGATCGGCCTCAAGTACACCGAAGGTTTTACAAAGCTGTGGCCGAGCGTGTGGACGGTCGCCGCGATGATCGTGAGCCTCGGGCTGCTCGGGCTCGCGATGAAGTCGCTGCCGGTCGGCACGTCGTACGCCGTGTGGGTGGGCGTCGGTGCCGTCGGCACGGCGATCCTGGGCATCGTGCTGCTCGGCGAGCCGGTGAGCGCCGGGCGCATCGTGAGCCTGGCGCTGATCGTGGCCGGCATCGTCGGCCTGAAACTTTCGTCGCCGAGTTGAGGCTTTTCAAGGTCCTGAATTCAGCGAGCGTTCAGCCCCAGCAGCGTCGCTGCCCAAACCAGCAGAATCGTGAGCGACCAGCCGACGCGGCTACGCATGTGCCGCGCACTCAACATCCCCGAATGGAATGGACGCTCGACGAGGTAGAAGGAGGCCGCGCTGACTCCGATGGCCGACACGACGGCAACCATGGGCAGCGCGAGCGGAACGGCACGCAGATCTTCGCGCCAGGGTGCGCGCTCGTAGCAATACACGAGCACGGGCACGTGCCACAGATAGATCGAATAGCTGATCTCTCCGAGCCACACGATTGCAGGATGACCGAGCAGCGCGCTGCCGGCGCGCACACCTCGCGACAACCCGACGAGCATCAGCGCAGTACCACCCGCGGCGCACCACGAGCGGAACGTAGGCAGCGCGTCGGGCGTCCACCATGACGTGCGCGTCGCGCCAAAGTACACGGCCGTCGCGAACAGCAGCCCGAATCCGATCCAGAAGAGCGCGCTGCGATGACGTGCCGCGGCGCGGCTTTGCGCATACGACGCGGCCGCCATCCCGGCGACGAACTCGTCGATTCTTACCGGCAACTGTGCGAGCGGCCACGTGTCGCCAGTGCGGATGACGTAGACTCGTGTGAGCACCGATACCGTGATCGCGAGCGCCAGCCAAGTGCCTGCGCGACCCCGCAGCACGCCGATCGCGAGGAACGGCATCACGAGATAGAACTGCCACTCGAACGGAAGCGACCAGAAGACGCCGTTGATCGTCGAGACATATTCGAGGAAGGCGTTGTGCACCATCCCGAGATGCAGTGCCAGATCCGCCATCGTCGGCGCCTGCATGGCGGGATCCGGGCGAAACGTCGGGAAGAGAAGGAGCGCGGTGAGACATGCGTAGTAGGCCGGGAACACGCGCAGGATCCGGCGCGTGATGAACGCGCCATAGCGACGCAGATCGACCGATTGGACCGAGCGCCCGACGCCTGCCGAGATCGCCTGCTGCGTCAGGACGTAGCCCGACAGGACGAAGAACATGTCGACACCGAACCAGCCGCCTGACACGACCGGCGTCAGGTCGAGCGTGCCGAGCCATGTCGGAAGCGCGAGCACCGGCGCGCGCTCGGTCAGCCAGACGTGATAGGCAAGGACCCACAGCGCCGCGAAAGCGCGTACGCCGGTCAGGGCAGGGATGTGATGGCCCGCGTCGGTCGCCCGCAGGACATCATGCGCGTCGGCAGAGGCACGCGTCGGGCTGCGCGAGAGAAGGGTCGCCATGCGTGCTTCCCCGGCGATTCTATCAGCCGCGCCCGATGATCCCCATGAGCTACGCGATCGTCAAGACGCTGCACATCGTGTTCATGGTCACGTGGTTCGCCGGCCTGTTCTATCTGCCGCGGCTTTTCGTCTACCACGCGCAGGCACCGGCAGACGACCGCATCGGCATCGAGCGCTTCAAGACGATGGAGCGCAAGCTGTACCGCGGCATCATGACGCCGGCCGCCGTGCTGACCGTCGCGTTCGGCCTATGGCTGTGGCTGGGCTATGGCGTCACCGGCGCATGGCTGCACGCCAAGGTGACATTCGTCGCCGTGCTGATCGCTTTCCACGTCTATCTCGGTTTCCTGCTGCGCGATTTCGCACACGACCGCAATCGGCACGGCCACGTGTTCTACCGCTGGCTGAACGAAATCCCGGCGCTGCCGCTGTTGCTCGTCATCGTGTGGCTCGTCGTCGCCAAGCCGTTCTGACGCGTGAGTGAACGCTATTTCGCGCCCTGCCCGCGCGGGCTCGAGGCGCCGCTCGCCGCCGAGATCGCGCGCCTCGGCGCACAGGACATCGCACCTGCGGACGGTGGCGTTGGCTTTGCCGGCGACCTGACGCTCGCGCTGCACGCGAACCTCGAATCGCGGCTCGCGAGCCGCGTCCTGTGGCGCGTCGGCGGCGGAAGCTATCGCAACGAGCGCGATCTCTACGACGTCGTGCAGGCGATCGACTGGCCGCGGCATTTCGACGCGAAGCGAACGCTGCGCGTCGATGTGGCGGCGACGCGGTCACCGCTGACGAGCCTCGAATTCGCGACGCTGCGCACGAAGGATGCCGTGTGCGACCGGCAACGTGCGGCGACCGGAATTCGCCCGTCGGTCGACAAGCGCGCGCCCGACGTGCGCGTGCACGTGCACCTCACCGAGCGAGAAGCGACCGTCTACCTCGACACGTCGGGCGAGCCGCTGTTCAAGCGCGGTTATCGCCGCGACACCGACGATGCGCCGCTGCGCGAGAACCTCGCCGCCGGCCTGCTCGCGCTCGCGCAATGGACACCGGAACAGCCGCTGCTCGACCCGATGTGCGGCAGCGGTACGATCGCCGTCGAGGCTGCGATGGTCGCGGCCGATCGCGCGCCGGGACTCGCGCGCATGTTCGCGTTCCAGAAGCTCGCGTGGTACGACGGCCCGGCGTGGCAGCGGATCAAGCAGGCGGCGCGCGATCGCATCCGCGCCGCTCCGGCTTCGGCTTCGATCGTCGCGAGCGACAAGGCGGCGGGCGCGGTCGCGAAGGCGCAGGCGAACGCACGCAATGCCAAAGTCGACGCGTTCCTTCACATCGAGCCGGCCGACGTGCTGACGCGCGCTGCGCCGGCCGCAAGCGGCGTGCTGATCGCGAATCCGCCTTACGGCGTTCGCCTCGAGGAGGCCGACGCGTTGGCCGCCTTCTATCCGCGACTCGGCGACGCGCTGAAGCGCCACTTCGCCGGCTGGACCGCGTACCTGATGACCGGCGATCTCCGCCTCGCGAAGCTCATCGGCCTAAAGCCCGCGCGCCGCACGCCGCTGTGGAACGGCGCGATCGAGTGCCGGCTGTTCGCGTTTCCGCTGATCGAAGGATCGATGCGCGCGCGATGATAAAATCGTCGTCGCCGCGTTATCGCGCCACCGTTCCCATGCCGCTGCTTCCGTCGCGCCATTACGTCTCCGAGCACACCCGCTTCATTCGCGACCTGCTCGACAAGAAGCCGCAGCTCGAAACCGAGCAGCGTGTCGGCCGCGCGATCTGGTGGGACAAGCTGCCGGCGGAAGTCAAGGCACGGCGCGAAATGGACAAGAGCCGCGTGCCGCAGAGCGGCTACGTCTACTACGACAAGCCGTAACGCAGGAACGACCCGCCTCGCAGCGCTCGCCGCCGGCGTCGCGCTCGCCGCGGCGCTTGGCTGGTTCGCGCTCCGCCCGCACGTCCCGGCACCGCCGCCCGCGACCGCTGCGGCAGCCGCACCGGCTCCTGCGTCTGGCGCCGCGGCGGCCGCCCAACCCGCTGTTGCGCCTCCGGCACGTCCCGCAACGCCGAGAGGCGCACTGCCGATCCCCGCTGGCGCGCTTTCGCAGTGGAGCGCGCTCCTCGACGAGCGTCCCGCGCTCGCGAAGGAGCGCTTCACTTTCCTGATGATGACGTCGGGCATCGGCCTCGGCGGCGCCGAACAGGCCGACACCGCGTATCGCGACTACGTGTCGCGTACGCTGCGCGTCGGCATCGCCGTTCCCATTCTGTACATGCGGACGACGCTCGGCCGCGAAGGCGATTGGCGCTTCGACTCCCACTTCGACGTCGCCCGCAAGTGCGGCAACCGCCCGGTCGCCGAGGACAATCTGCAAAGCGTAATGCGCTACGCCGTCGCGCATGCGCTGCCGGTGCAGTTCATCCTGAACGGCGGCATCTGGGGCGATGCGACGTGCGAATCGCCGCAATGGGATTTGACCGATCATCTCGAGGAGAATCGCGCGAACTGCCAGTGGACGCAGCACGACGAGGTCTTCCCGGACGATTATCTGAAGAACCTGGCCGGGTCGACCGAATCACCGCTGCTCGCGCGCTCGCTGACCTACAACGTCTATGCGCACGACGTCCGGCGCTACAAGCGGCGCAACCTGCAGGCGGCCGCGAAGATCATCGCCGCGTTCGCACGCGAGCATCCCGACCTCTTCGTCGGCGTCGTGCTCGATGCCGACACGTACATGAACCCGTTCTTCCAGGGCAAGGCGCTCTTCGACTACAACCCCGGCATGCTGCGGCAGTTCCGCGAATGGCTGAGCGGTAGCGGCGCGTACGCGATCGCGCCGAAGCGGGATTTGCCGAACCTGTCGTCGCATCGGCGTCGCCATCCGCTGACGCTCGCCGAAGTCAATTCGCTCGCACACGCGCAGTGGAAGTCCTGGAGCGAGGTCGAGCCGCCGCGGCGCCTGCCCGGACTCGTCGATCCGCTCGCCAGCGACGAGCAGCCGATCTGGAAGGATCCGTGGTGGAACCTGTGGGACGAGTTTCGCAAGCACGTCGTCGACGTGCACTACGACGACCTGTCGACGTGGGCGCACGAGGCGGGGCTGCCGCGCGATCGCATCTTCAGCGCGCAGGGCCTCGTGCAGGACGGGCCGGCACGCCAGCCGTTCGCCGTGTTCGTGAACACCGCGATCCGCGGCTACGACTCGGGCGGGGTGTCGATCGAAGGCGCGATTCCGACGAACGGGCATCTGGGCGCGATCGTCTACGGTCGCACGGCGCGCAACGAACTCGAGATGGAGAACGGCCACTCGCTGTTCGCGACGATCGGCCGGATGGACGACGGCTGGGCGATCGTCGAATACAACAACACCGACCTGACCGCACCGACCGTGCCCCCGGATTATGCGATGGCGTACCGCACGTTTCGCGACGCGTTCAACTACGGCGCGCGCGAAGTGTCGGCGATGGCGTGGAATGGCTCCAACGGCATTTACCTCGGGCAGCCGGGCTACGTGCCACACACGTCGTGGCGCAATACAGCCGCCGAAGACGCGATGCGCGACTTCATGGTTTCGCATGCGAACGTCCCGCGTGGCGCACGCCTGTGGACATTTGGCACGCCGCGCCGCGCCGATCTCGACGGCTTTCGCGCCGAGCGCGGCGAAATTGCCGCCGGCGAAGCGTATGCGACGCTGCGTCTCGCCGACGGCACGGTGACGATTGCGTCCCCGCCCGACCAGGTGATCCGCCCCCGGGCGATCGACCGGCTGGTGCTGCGATTCGACGGCGCAGTGCCCGCGAACGTGCGGGTGTTCGCGCGCCGCGACGCCGTCGCCGAATGGACGCCCATCGGAGAGGGCGCCGGCGACGATGTCGCGCTGCGCTGGCCCGCCGCCTGGCGCGACGGCCGCACCATCGTCGAGCAATTCAGGCTTGCACTCGCGTTCCCGCCCGGAACACGCGAGACGAAGCTCGCACGCGTGCTGCTCTACCCGGCCGCGCGCGCTTCGCCGTAGATGAAATAGCGCGCCGTCTGGCCGATGCCCGCGTCGAAGCCCACGCTGCGTAACCGCGCGACCAGCGTCGCGGGCTTGTAGAACACCTTGACGATGCGAAACTCGCGGCCGTCGTCGAGCTTGCGCGTCACGATGCCGGCTTCGCGGTCGGGCGTCGGATGGTTGGCCGCCGTCGATGTCGGATCGTGCGCGGAATCGACGACATAGGCGAAGCCGCCCGGCGCGAGCGCGTCGCGCACCATCGCCCAGAACGCGGCGAAGCGCGCACGCGGCACGTGCGACAGCCAGAAGCTCATGAATACGCAGTCGTAGAGCGCTTGCGGATGCCACGCGAACAGGTCGGCCTCGACATAGCGGACGTTGGGCGCGGCGACGCGGCTTTGGTTGATCGCCAGGACCTCGGGCGAAGCATCGACGGCGGTTACCGATTCGGCGTGCGGCGCAAGCCGGCGCGTGAAGAGACCGGTGCCGCACGCGAGCTCGAGCACGCTTCGCGGACGCGCCTGCGCGAGCATCGTATCGACCGCCCGCTCGACGACGGCGACGTCGGCATGCCACGCGGCATTGTTGTCGGGCCCGCGATCGAAGCGACCGGTGCGAAACCACCACGCGTCGTATTCGGTCGCACGCGCACGGTAATACGCGACCTGGTCCGCGAGCAGGCGAGTCTCGTCGGGCACCGCAGGCAGCGTATCGTTACGGGCGGGCGCTTCGCGCACGACGTTCTCCATTCTTAGACATGTCGGAAAAGGGCTCCGCGGTCCGCACGTTCGGCGATCTCGCGGTGGGTCGCGACAACAATCTCGACCTCCTGCGGATGGCGGCCGCGACGTCGGTCGTATTCTCGCATTCGTACGCGCTCACGGGTCGTGCGCTTGCCGAGCCGCTCGTCGTCGCGAGCGGCGCGCGCACCGACGCCGCGACGATCGGCGTCACGGTGTTCTTCGCGATCAGCGGCTTCCTGATCGCGCAAAGCCTCGCGCGCCGGCGGCCGCTCTACGCGTTCGCGATCGCGCGCGTGCTGCGGATCGTGCCGGGGCTCGTGTTCACGAAGCTCATCTGTGTATTCGCGATCGGCTGGTATGCGACGACGTTCGCGACCGCCGATTATTTTGCGCACCCGCAGACGTGGCGCTTCGCGGCGATCACGCCGTTCTTCGGCGTGCCCACGTACCTGCCCGGCGTGTTCGCGACCAATCCCTATCCGCTCGCGATCAACGGCTCGCTGTGGACGATACCGCTCGAAGCCTGGTGCTACGTCGGCGCGGCCGTACTCGCGGCAGCGACGATCCTGTTCCGGCCCGTGTTGCTGGCGCTGGGCATCGCCTGCCTGATCGGTTTGTACGTGCCGTTCCAGGCGGCGATTCGCGGCGTGTTGCCATTCGGCGAAACGGTCACGGTGCCCGGTCTCGTGCTCGCGTTCATGCTCGGCGCGTGCCTGTACGCCTGCCGCCGGCGCATTCCGGTGTCGCTCGCGCTCGCGGGCGCGACGCTCGCGCTGCTCGCGCTTTCGGCCGTGACGCCGTTCTTCGCGCTCGCTTATTACGCGGGCATCACGTACGTCGCGCTCGCGCTTGCGTACCACCCGCGGCTGCAGATCACCGCCTACCGGCGCGTGGGCGATTACTCCTATGGAACGTACGTGCTCGCGTTTCCGATCCAGCAGCTGCTGGTCTGGCGATTCGGCATTCAGGACGCGCTGGTCCTGTTCGCCGCGACGATGTCGGTGACGCTGCCGCTGGCCGCGCTGTCCTGGCACTTCGTCGAAAAGCCCGCGCTCAAGCTGAAAGGCCCGCTCGCAGCATGGCGGCCGCGGCTGCGCTACGGCTTGCGCAGGATCACGAGATCGTGATGCAGGATGTAGCCGGGCAGCACGTGCAGCACGTCGAAGTGGCGGCTCCACGTCCGCCGGACGTATTCGGGGCTGTGGTAGACGTTGACGTACTCGCCGCGATGATCGGCATGGCCGTCGAGCTGCGTGTTGACGCCGCTTTCGAGAATGCCCGCGCGGCGCACGTCTTCGCGCACGCGCCGGTATTCCACCGGTGGCAGCCTTGAAAAGTCGATTGCCGTCTGTCCGTGGGTCGTCATCAGCAGGATCGCGCCCGGCGCACTGACGCGCGCCAGCTCGGCGAGCCATGCGAGTTGCATCGGCTCGCGAAAGTGCGTGAACACCGAGATGCCGTAGACGGCGTCGAACGCGCCGTCGCGGAAAGGCAGCGGTGGCGTAAGTCCCGACACGACGAACCGGCCCGGCAGGTGATTGCTGCACCAGTCGACGTTGTCGCGATCGATGTCGCAGCCGGTGAGCGACGACGCGCTTTCCGCCGGAAAGTGGCGTGCGACGCGGCCGCAGCCGACACCCCAATCGAGCACGCGCGCCGAATCGGCAAGACGCCGGCCCGTGACTGCCACATGGGCGCGATCGAGCCGGTGATAGTCCGTTGCCCCTGACACCAGGAAGCCGACCGGATCGCGGTCGCCGATGACGCGAAAGCGGCGATCCGCGTCGGGAAGGTCGGCGTGCAACGCGGGATCCGGCTTGAACCAGGCGTCGCGTCCGCGCTCGACCTCAGGCGTGTCAGATCGTGATCGCCGGATCTCCAGCACACCGCCCGGATACGGATCGGCCATGCGCTCGATCGTGCACTCGAATCCCGAGTTCGCGGCGCCTTCGCGTTGCCAGAACACTTCGCCCACGTCGCCACGTGGCAGCGGATAGCGGATCGCGTCGAAGCGATGGCCATTGATCGTGAACCAGCCGTCGGCCGGCTCGTGTGAAAGATCCACCGGCATCGACCAGCCCGCGACACTGACGCGCTCGCCCTCGATCGCGACGCGATCGACGTACCACGGCTCTGCAACGAGCGTCTTCCATCGCACCATCCGGCCGATTCTACGGCACGCGATAATGCGCACGCGATGACCACGCCTTCGCAAACGATCGGCTGGGTCGACGAGCCCGAGGACGAGGGGATCGTCGGTCCGCTCGTGCGCATCGCCGGCTGGGCGCTCGCGCCGTCGCGCATTCGCGCCGTCGAGTTGCGTCTCGATGGCCACGCGTTCGCGGCGCGCATCGGATTGCCGCGCCACGACGT
The DNA here is from genome assembly GCA_035278845.1 of Casimicrobiaceae bacterium. Classification (GTDB taxonomy): domain Bacteria; phylum Pseudomonadota; class Gammaproteobacteria; order Burkholderiales; family Casimicrobiaceae; genus VBCG01. Next base: position 14,534 of record DATEIQ010000054.1, read on the forward strand.
CGCAGCCGTGCGTCCCGGCTATCCGGACAATCCTCTCAGCGGGTTCGAGATCGTCGCCGACACGGGCGGCTGCGCCGCGCCACCGGGGATCGTCCGGCGCCGGCTCGACATCGTCGTCATTGCCGGCGATGGCAGCGAGCTCACGCTCGCGACGCGCACGCTCGTCGAGCCGCGCGTGCATTCGATGTGGTCGTTTGCCGCGCGGCCGGATGCTTGTCCCTTCTTTCTGGTGCCCGCGCTTTCCGGCATCGCGCAAGGCGGCGCGCAGAACCTCGACACGCGCTATTCGGCGTACGCGTCCCCGACGACGCGCATCGGCATGCGCGTACCGATTCTCTATATGCGCACGACGACCGGCACGGAGGGCGACTATCGTTTCGACGCCGCGTTCGATGTCGGGCGCCGCATCGAGGGCCGCGCGATCGCCGACGACGCGCTCGCGCCCGTGCTCGAGTGGTCGCGTACGCGGCGGCTGCCCGTGCTCGTTACGCTGAACGGCGGGATCTGGGCCGATGCGGCCGGCAGCGCACCCCATTGGGATGCGATCGACCGCCTCGAAGCGGATCCGCGCAATTGCCAGTGGAACGAGCGCAACGAGGTGATGCCGGACGATCATCTCGCGCACCTGCCGGGCTCGCATGCGTCGCCGGAGCTCGCGCGTGCGCTGACGCTCAACGTCCATGCGCGCGACGTGCGGCGCTACAAGCGGCGCAATCTTCAGCAGGCCGCGGAAGTGCTCGTGGGCTTCATGCGCGACACGCCGGACCTTTTTCTCGGCGTCAACCTCGATCCGGACGTCTACATCAATCCGTTCTTCGAAGAGTCGCAGTGGTACGACTACAACCCAGGCACACTGCGACAGTTCCGGCACTGGCTCGCCGGGACCGGGCCGTATCGCGGCGAATGCGAAGCGGACGTTCCCGATCTCACGCGGCACGCGCGCGCCCGCGCGCTGACACTGGCGGAAGTCGAGTCGATCGCTGATCGCCGCTTCGCGTCGTTCGACGACGTCGATCCGCCGCGCCGGTTTCCGCGCGATCGGGCGCCGCCGTTCTGGAACGATCCGTGGGTGCGCGAATGGGAGACGTTTCGCCGTCATCTCGTGCATCTGCACTACGACGAGCTCGCGCAATGGCTCTGCGATGCCGGCATTCCGGCCGACCGCATCTGGTCGTCGCAGGGGTTGATGGCCCCCGCCGACGATTGCATGCCGCTCGCCCTGGCAATCGACAGTCCGGTCAAGAACTACGATTCGGGCGGCGTGTCGATCGCGGGCAGCAAGCCGCGCAGCGGCCATCTCGGCGCGATCGTCTACGGCGACGCGGCGAAGAACGCCATCGCGATGGAGCGCGGCGGCACGCTGTTCGACACGCTCGCCGCGATCGATCGCGAATTCGCGATCGTCGAGTTCAACACGGCGGACCTCCGCCATCCCGAACGCCATCCGTCGTACGCCGACGGATATCGCGCGTTGCGCGACCTGTGGAACGCGAACGCGCGCTTCGTCTCGCCGATGGCGTGGAACGGCGCGAATGGCAACGAGGCCGGCGCACCGGGCTACGTGAGCTACACCGCGTGGCGCAACACGCCGCTCGAGGACGCCGCGCGCGATTTTCTGCTCGCGCGCTCGTCGCTGCCTCCGGGCACGAGGCTGTGGACGTTCGGCTCGCAGGTGCACGCCGATGCCGACGGCTGGCAGGCGGAGGAAGGCTCGCTGGACGCGACGCCGGGCGCGCTCGTGCTTCGCATTGGCGCCGGGGGCCGAGTCGCACTGATTTCCCCACCGCTTACGGTTGCACCCGACATGATCGGCGCGTTCGTGCTGGGCCTTGCGCCCGACACCGATGTCATGGCGGTCGCTATCGATGCACGCGCATCCGGGGAAACGACATGGCGGCCGATTGCGCGGGCCACGCGAAGCGAAGCGGAGATGACGCCCGCGGGATGGTGCGTTCGCGCACCGTCAGTCGCCGGCACGCAAGCAATCGAGCGGCTACAGATCACGCTGACCGCGAGCGCCGCGGTCACGCTCGCTCGCGTCGCGATCCTGCAGACTTCAGGGTCAGAGCAATAAGTCGCGCGGCAAAGGGTCTCGATCTGGCCGCCGGCAATCGCGCGACTTATTGCTCCGACCCCGAAGTCTCAGCGCTCGTCCGACTTGACCTCGACGTACGTCCGATCGCGCAGCTGGCGAATGAACTCCTCGAACTGCTCGTCGCTCTTGCGCTGCCGGATCGCGAGCCGCGCCTGCTCGCGCCGCTTGTCCTGCGTGATGTCCTGCTTGCGCCGCTCGAGCACCTGGATCAGGTGCCATCCGAACGGCGAGCGCACCGGCTGCGAAATTTCGTCGACCGACAGCGCGTTCATCGCCCGCTCGAAATCGGGCACGGTGTCGCCCGGCGAGATCCAGCCCAGGTCACCGCCGCGAGCGCTCGACGCGTCTTCGGAGTTGCCGCGCGCCACTTCCTCGAATTTCGCGCCGCCGACCAGGCGATCGCGCAGCCGCTCGATCCGCGCCTTGCCTTCGGATTCGGATGTCGTCTCGTTCACCTTGACCAGGATGTGCCGCGCATGCGTCTGCTCGACGACCATCGGCTGGTTGCGATTGCGCTTGTCGGCGAGCTTCACGATGTGGAATCCGCCGGCGCTGCGCAGGATGCCGGACACGTCACCGGGCTTCATTTTCCGCACCTCATCGCTGAATACCGTCGGCAGCCGCGCGCCGGTGCGCCAGCCGAGATTGCCGCCGGACGAGGCGTCCGGAGCATTGGAAAATGCCGCCGCCACCTGCGCGAAGTCCTTTCCCGCGCGGATCTCCTCGAGCGCCTGCACGGCGCGCTGCCTGCGCGTCGCGACGACGTCGGGCGCCGCCTGCTCCGGCACGGTCACGTAGATGTGCGACAGCAGATACTCGTCCTCGCCGCCCGCCTGAGACGCGAGTGTCGCAAGGTAGTTGTCCACTTCCGCGTCGGACACCATCACCTTGCTGTCGACCTCTCGCTCGCGCACGCGCTGCAGGATGATCTGCCGGCGAATGTCCTCGCGATAGTTCGAATAGGGAATGCCCTCGCGCTCGAGCACCTTGCGGAAGTCATCGGGCTTGAGCTTGTTCTCCTCGGCGACCCGCAGAATCGTGCGCTCGACCATCGTGTCGTCGACGCGCACGCCGGTGTCCTTCGCGTATTGCAGGATCGCGCGCTCGACGATCAGCCGCTCGAGCACCTGCCGGTCCAGGATGTCGGCGGGCGGCGGCGTGATGTTGGACGCCTTGAGCTGCGACATGACGATGCGGCGCTGCTCGTTGAGATCCCACTGCGTGATCGCCTCGTCGTTGACGACGACGAGCACGCGGTCGAGCGGAACGACCTTCGCCGATTGCGCGAATGCGGCGCCGGCGGCGACTGCCAGCATGGCCGGCAGGATCAGGCGCGAAAGACGGCGAAAGGCCATCGGTTGTGACTCCTAGAATTCTGGAAGCGGATCGAGACGGCGGTCGCGATCGCGCAATGACGGATCGTTGGTGGGCAGGTAGCCCGGCACGCTGCGACGCAACAGTTCGAGCGGGCTGGTGCCTACGCGCGCGAGCCCGTTGAGCTCGAGCTGGACGAATACCGACGTCGTTGCCTGCTGCGTCGTCGTCGTCAGGCGCTGGCCGACGATGCGCAGGACCCAGCAGTCGGCATTGTACTCGATGCCCGCCACCGCCTCCAGCGTCTTGCGGTCGGCGATCGAGTAGTTCCAGCGTCCGATCAGCGTCCAGCGGTCGGAGACCGGCCATTGCCCGGACAGGTCGATCTGCTTGATCTGCTCGAACCCGCCTGCCGGGTCGGCAAGCGCCCGCGTGTAGCGCCACGTCGCGTTGAGCGCGCGGCCCGGCGCGGGCGTGTAGCGGACGCCGACGTTGAAGCGCTCGACGTCGCTCGAGTCGAGGTTGTACTGCAGCAGGCTTGCGAGCGACCACGCCTCCGACAGGCGCCCCTCGGCGCCGACGAGAAAGTCCGACGTCGATGCCGAGCGCAGCGGCTCGTTCAGGCTCACGCGCTGGTCCTGGAAATAGAAGCGCTGGCCCACCGCGAGCCGCAGGCGCTCGGCGCCGGTTTCGCGGTCGAGATAGCGCGACGTCAGCGCGAGCGTCAGCTGGTTCGCGTCGCCGATTCGATCGTTGCCGATGTACCGGTTCTCCGCGAACAGTTGCGAGAAATTGAAATCGTCGAGCGCCGTGTCGAACACCGGCGCCTCGGTCTGATTCTTGTACGGGATGTACACGTAGAACGCGCGTGGCTCGAGCGTTTGCGTGAGCGGCGTGCCGAGTACCGTCAGGTCGCGCTCGAAGACGAGTCCCGCGTCGAGGCTCGTGATCGGAATCGCATAGCTTGGATGCCGTTCGGGCAACGCGGGCGTCGTGCGATCCAGCATGTACTCACGCATATGCACGCCGGCACGCGCGGTGAAGAACCACGCGGGCCCCTGGCGATGGAATGCGGCCGTCGGATAGAGCACGAACCGCTCGCCGGTCGGCGCGAGCTGGTCCTGCGTGAAGCGCGCGTACTCGCCGTTGCCGCTCCACGTGAGACCGAGCCAGTCGGTATCGGACAGCGAAGCGAGCACCTGCGGCAGCCGGTTGTACGGCGGCACGACCGGCGCTTCGGGGTCCTGCAGCGTCTGGAAGCTTTGCGCGCGCGCGAGAAACGACCACGGGCCGTGCGTGGCGACGAGCCCGGCCTCGCGCGGCAGCGTCTTCTGCGACGTGACGGCGATGCGATCGGCGAAATCGGCGAAATACTTGTCGTCGGAGACTTTGTTGAGGTTGACGAAGCCGCCGAGCCACGGCGTGAACTGCTCGTTGTGCTTCCATGCGAGCGCATAGCGGTTCTCGCCGGTCGAGCGGTCGTGCGGCAGGAATTCCGCGTTCATCTCGCCCACCGCGACGCCGAGCGGCGGCGTGTCGTCGCCGAGCAGGTAACGGAACTGCGCGCCGATCTGCAGACCGCGCTTCGTCATGTAGCGCGGTGTCAGCGTCGCGTCGTAGTTGGGCGCGAGGTTCAGGTAGTACGGCGTGCTGATCTCGAAGCCGCGCACGCCGGTGGAGCCCAGCGTCGGCGTCAGGAACCCGGACTTGCGCTCGTTCGAAAGCGGGAACGTAAGCCACGGCGCGTAGAGCACCGGCACGTCGAGGAAATGCACCGACACGTTGCGTGCGGTTCCCACCTTGCGCAGGTTGTCGACCTCGAGCTGCTCGCCTCGCAAGTACCAGTCGGGATTCGGCGCGACGCACGTCGTGTAGCTGGCGTCCACCGCCTCGTAGTGATCGGGACCGTTGAAGCGGATCTCCTTCGCGTCGCCATGCGCGTTGGCCTCGGCGACGAAAAAGCGCGGGCCGCGGAAGAATCCCGTTTCGGTGTCGCGCTTGTATTGCAGCTGCGGTCCCGTGATCCAGTCGAATCCGCGCCGCAGCACCACATCGCCATCGCCGTAGATCGTCTGCTCCGGAATCGCATAGGACAGCTTGTCGGCGAGCACCGTTTCCCGGTGCGTTCGAAGCTCGACGTTGCCTTCCGCCGTCACGCGCGTCTCCGAGCCTTCGAGCCGGTCCGCGCGCAGGAACAGCGCGCCGCGCGTCTCCGGTTCGCCGCCGGCGAGCGCCCGCGTGCTGCCGGAAGCGGGAGGCGTCACGAGCGCGGACGGCGTCGTCGGCTTCGGCACGAGCACGTCGATGTCGCGCGAAAGCTTGAGCGACAAGGGCTCCGCGCCGGCCATTTGCGCGCACGACAAGCCGTACAGGGCGGCCCAGGCAACCGCCGGGCCGGCGGGAAGCTTCATCGAACGAGACGGGGAAACTGCGAGGCGTTTGCTAGAATCGCCGCATTCTAGCGCCGGAAATCGGTGTCAGAGATGTATTTGCGGCGACCACTGCCCGAAATGCATCTGGCTGCCTGGTTGCCGGAATACATCTCTGACACCGATTCCCGACTCGACCGACGCGCGCGCCGATGCGCTCGCCTGCTGGCTGCGCGACGACGTTCGGCTGCCCGATTTCGCGCTCGCGCCCGCATCGGCCGACGCGAGCTTTCGCCGCTATTTTCGCGCCACGCTGCGCGAGCGCTGGCCCGGCGCGCCGGAGGCGGCTTCGCTGATCGCGATGGACGCGCCGGCGCCGCAGGAGGATTGCCGTCCGTTCGTGCACGTGGCGAACCTGCTCGCACAAGCAGGCGTGCATGCGCCGCGCGTGCTCGCCTCCGATCTCGCGCACGGATTCCTGCTGCTGACGGATCTCGGCACGACGACGTACGCGGCGGCGCTCGACGCGCAGTCCGCGCGCGCGCTGTACGGCGATGCGCTGCATGCGCTGGTACGCTGGCAGGTCGCATCGCGCGCCGATCAGTTGCCGCCGTACGACGAGACGCTGCTGCGGCGCGAGCTCGCGCTCTTTCCCGACTGGTACGTGGCGCGTCATCTCGGGCGTACGTTATCGGCGGCGCAGCGCGCGTCGCTCGACGCGATGTTCGACGCGATCGTCGCGCGCAACCTCGCCGAGCCGCGCGTGTTCGTGCATCGCGACTACCATTCGCGCAACCTGATGGTCACCGAGCCCAATCCGGGCGTGCTCGACTTCCAGGACGCGGTATTCGGGCCGATCACCTACGACCTCGTATCGCTGCTGCGCGATGCCTACGTCGAATGGGACGAAGAAATCCAGCTCGACTTCGCGATCCGCTACTGGGAACATGCGCGCGCGGCGGGATTGCCCGTTGCCAGCGATTTCGCGGCGTTCTGGAGCGATTTCGAATGGATGGGCGTGCAGCGGCAGCTCAAGGTGCTCGGCATTTTCGCGCGGCTTTGCATCCGCGACGGCAAGTCCGGGTACGTCAAGGACATGCCGCGCGTGCGCGGTTACCTGCGGCGCGCGGTCGCGCGCTATCGCGAACTCGATCCGCTCGCAGCGCTCCTCGACACGCTCGAAGACGCTGCGCCTGAGGCGCAACCGGCCTGATCCTTTCATGACTGACGTTTCGCGCTGCGCGATGATCCTCGCGGCGGGCCGTGGCGAGCGCATGCGCCCGCTGTCCGACGCGAGGCCGAAGCCGCTGCTCGAAGCGGGCGGCAAGCCGCTCATCGTCTGGCAGATCGAAGCACTCGCCTGCGCCGGCTTCACCGATCTCGTCATCAATGTCGCCCACGGCGCCGATGCGCTGATGGCGACGCTTGGCGACGGCGCGCGGCTCGGCGTGCGCATCCGCTGGTCGCGCGAGTCCGAACCGCTGGAAACCGCCGGCGGCATCGCGACCGCATCGCCGCTGCTGCCGCCGGGACCCGCACTCATTGTTTCCGGCGACATCAACACCCGATTCGACTACCGCACGCTCGCAGCGCGCATGGACGCGATGGCGGCGACGCTCGAACCGCCGCGCGCGCACCTCGTGCTCGTACCCAATCCGCCGTACCATCCGGAAGGCGACTTCGCGCTCGCAGGCGACAAGGTCGAGCTCGACGGCGCGGCGCGGCTCACGTTCGGCAACATCGGCATCTACGACATGGCACTCTTCGCAGGGCTTCCGCGCGGTGTGAAGCTCAAGATGCTGCCTCTCTACCGCGAATGGATCGCGCGCGGCATCGTATCGGGCGAGCGCTACGAGGGCCACTGGGCCAATGTCGGCACACCCGCCGATCTCGCCGAGCTCGACGCGGAGCTGCGCTCATGACGGACAACCCGCTGCTCGATTTCACGGGCCTGCCACGCTTCGGAGAAATCCGCGCCGAACACGTCGCGCCAGCGATCGACGAACTGCTTGCGGAAGCGCGGCGCACGGTGGATCGCGTCGCGCGCGACACGGCGCCGGCGACGTGGGAATCCGTCGTCGCGCCCACCGAGACGGCGTTCGATCATCTCGACCGTGCGTGGGGTGCAGTCAGCCACCTGAATGCAGTCGTCAATACGCCGGCGATCCGCGACGCCTACAACGCCGCGCTGCCGATCGTGACGGCGTTCCACACAGACGTCGCGCAGGACCGCGGATTGTTCGAGCGCTTCCGCGCGCTCGCCGCAGGTCCCGCATTCGCCGCACTCGACGATGCGCGGCGGATGGTCGTCACGCACGCGCTGCGCGATTTTCGCCTTGGCGGTGCGGAGCTCGGCGACACCGACAAGGCGCGGCTCAAAGCCGTGCAGGAGGAGCTCGCCACGTTGTCCGCGACGTTCGACGACAACGTGCTCGACAGCGAGAATGCATTTGCGCATTACGTCACGGACGAGCGCCAGCTCGCCGGCCTGCCGGCGGACGTGATCGCCGCAGCGCGCGCAGGTGCCGCGGCGCGCGGTCGCGAAGGCTACGAGCTGACGGTGCGCTATCCCTGCTACATGCCCGTGATGCAATACGCCGACGACCGGGAACTGCGCGCGCTGATGCACCGCGCCGCGGCGACGCTCGCGTCGGACCTCGGTGCCCGGGCGGAATGGGACAACACCGCGGTGATCGAGCGGATTCTCGCGCTCCGGGCCGAGGAAGCGCAGCTGCTCGGCTACGCCAATTTCGCCGAGCTGTCGCTCGTGCCCAAGATGGCGCAATCGCCGGCCGACGTGCTCGCGTTTTTACGCGATCTCGCAAGGCGGGCGCGCCCCTTCGCCGAGCGCGACTACGCCGACCTCGTCGCGTTCGCGAAAACCGCGCTCGGCCTCGCCGACGTCGCGGCATGGGATCTGCCGTACGCAGCCGAAAAGCTCAAGGCCGCGCGGTTCTCGTTTTCCGAGCAGGAGGTCAGGCAATACTTCCCCGAGGAGCGCGTGATCGCGGGACTGTTTCGCGTCGTCGAGACGATCTACGGCGTGCGCCTGCGGCCGGCCACCGCCGTCACCTGGCATCCGGACGTGCGCTTCTACGAAATCGTCGACGCCTCGGGTGCACTGGTCGGCCAGTTC
>DATEIQ010000055.1:0-4650 GCA_035278845.1 Casimicrobiaceae bacterium
TTGCCGCGGCGCCCCGCACGGCGCGGCGCTCGGTCGCCGGTGCATTGCCGCGGGCGCGCATCCCGCCGGAATCGATCGCGTCCGCGCGGCGCGTGTCGGCGATAAGCGTTGCGATCGGCGTGTCCGTCGCGCTGCACGCGATCGCGATGGTCACGCACTTCACCGTGGGTTCCGGCCGCTCGCTCGACAGCGGGCCGCCGCTGACGGTGGCGCTCGTCAACGCGAAGTCCGCATCGAAGCCGGTGAAGCCCGACATCCTCGCGCAGGCAAATCTGGATGGCGGCGGCAATACGGAGAAGGATCGTCGCGCTAAAACGCCGCTGCCGGCGGTGCCGCGCGACACGCCGCGGCAAAACGTCGCCGCCGCGTCGCAGCGCACGCTCGTCGAGCAGAACACGACGCGCGAGATGATGACCGATCTCAAGTCCGCCGTCGTCGTGCCGTTGCCCGAGCCGAAGCCGCTCGACGAATCCGAACGCACCGAGTCGCCGACCGCCAACCAGATGATGGAGCGCACGCTCGAGGCGATGCGGCTCGAGGCGCAGATCGCGCGCGACATGGACGCGTACCAGAAAATTCCGCGGCGCAAGCACATCGGCGCCCAGGCGAAGGAATACCGCTTCGCGCGCTACGTCGAGGATTGGCGCCTCAAGGTCGAGCGCGTCGGCAACCTCAACTATCCGGAGGCGGCGCGGCGCAGCAAGCTGTACGGCAGCCTGATCCTGACGGTGTTCATCCGCTCGGATGGCAGCGTCGAGAAGGTCGAGGTCAACCGGAAATCGGGCCAGCGGATCCTCGATGCAGCCGCGACGAAGATTGTCGAGATGGCGGGTCCGTACGCACCGTTCCCCGACGACATCCGTCGGGACACCGACATCCTGAGCATCACGCGCACGTGGACGTTCGCGAAAGGCGACGAACTGCACAGCGATTGACGTCGCACGCGCGGGAGCGTTCGTGAAAAAGGCGTGGCGCATCGTCGGGATCGTCGCCGGCGCAGCCGCGCTCGCCGTCGTCCTGCTGCACGCGTACTACGCGGCGATGATCGTCTGGTGGCGCTATTACGCGCCGCAGGAGACGGCGTTCATGGCCGCGCGTATGGACGAGCTTGCCGAACGCAATCCGAAGGCGAAATTGCGGTACCGGTTCGTGCCGTACGAGCGCATCGGCAACTCGCTGAAGCGCGCGATGATCGCCGCCGAGGACGCGAAGTTCGTCGACCACGAGGGCTTCGACTGGGACGGCATCGAGCTCGCGCTCGAGAAGAACCAGAAGCGCGGACGAATCGTCGCCGGCGGATCGACCATCACGCAGCAGCTTGCGAAGAACCTGTTCCTGTCGCCGTCGCGCTCCTGGGTGCGCAAGGGGCAGGAGGCGGTGATCACGCTGATGCTCGAGGCGCTGCTCGACAAGCGGCGCATCTTCGAGCTGTACCTGAACGTGATCGAATGGGGGAACGGCGTGTTCGGCGCCGAGGCTGCCGCTCAGCACTATTTCGGCGTCTCTGCCGCGCGGCTGTCGGCCGAGCAGGGCGCAAGGCTCGCCGCGATGGCGCCGAACCCGCGCTTCTACGAGCACCACCAGGGCGCGCCGGGCCTGAACCGCAAGATCCGCATCATCCTCGCACGGATGCCGGCGGCCGAGCTGCCCTGACTTCGGGGTCGGAGGAACAAGTCGACTTGTTCCTCCGACCCCGAAGTGATGCCGTAGCATCGCGCACCATGGAAGCGAGCGAAGCCCGGCTGAACGAACGGCCCGAGCCGCGCGAGCGCGTGCAGGACGCGCTCGCCGAGGTGACGGCGCTGCTGCGCAAGAACCGGCTCGTCGAGGGACTGATCCACGACCAGCTCGAGCACGCGCCCGAAGCCGAAAGAGACGAGCTCGCGCAAAGTGCGGTGGCGCGGCAGAACAAGGAGGCGCTCGAGCGCGTGCTCGCGCGTCTGCACGCGGCCGACATCGCCTTCGTGCTCGAGGCGCTGCCGCTCGACGAGCGGCTCTATCTGTGGGACCTCGTCAAGGCCGATCGCGACGGCGAGATTCTCGTCGAAGTGTCGGACGCCGTCCGCGAGTCGCTGATCTCGACGATGGACACCGAGGAGCTCGTCGCGGCGACGGAGGCTTTGCCCGCGGACGAAATCGCGGCGATCGCCGACGACCTGCCGCAGGAGGTGATGGACGATGTCCTCCAGAGCCTTCCGGTCGAGGAGCGCGAGCACCTGCGCGCCGCGATGTCGTTCGACGAGGACATGGTCGGCGCGTGGATGGACTTCGACGACGTGCAGGTGCGCTCGGACGTGACGCTGGAAGTCGTGCTGCGCTATTTGCGCCGCTTCGAAGCGCTGCCGTCGCAGACCGACCAGCTCTTCGTCGTCGACCGTGACGAGCGGCTGCTCGGCGTGCTGCCGCTCAACCGGCTGATCGTCAGCGATCCCGAAGCGGAGGTTGCGGCGGTGATGGAACCGCCGGTCGTCAAGCTGCTGCAGCACGAGAACGTCAAGACGGCGGCGAGCGCGTTCGAGCGCTACGACCTGGTCTCCGCGCCTGTCGTCGACACCAACGGCAGGCTCGTCGGCCGCGTGACCGTCGACGAAGTGCTCGATTTCGTTCAGCAGCGCGGCGAGGAGGAGATGCTCGCGCAGGCGGGCTTGCGCGAGGAGGAGGACGTCTTCGCGTCGGTGTGGAAATCGTTCCAGAATCGCTGGGCGTGGCTCGCGATCAATCTCGTCACCGCGTTCATCGCGTCGCGCGTCATCGGCGTGTTCGAGGGATCGATCCAGCGCCTCGTCGCGCTCGCGGCGCTGATGCCGATCGTCGCCGGCATCGGCGGCAATTCCGGCAACCAGACGATCACGATGATCGTGCGCGCCGCGGCGCTCGGGCAGGTGTCGCGCGAGCAATCGCGCCAGCTCATCCGCAAGGAATTGTTGGTCGCCCTCATCAATGGGCTGATCTGGGGCGGCGTCATGGGCGTCTTTGCGATCCTGCTCTACCGGCAGTTCTCGCTCGGGATCGTCATGGTCGTCGCGATGACGCTCAATCTGATGCTGGCGGCGCTGATGGGCGTGCTGATTCCGATGACGATGATGCGGCTCGGGCGCGATCCCGCCGTCGGCTCGTCGGTGATGATCACGGCGGTGACCGACTCCGGCGGATTCTTCATCTTTCTCGGCCTCGCGACGCTGTTCCTCGTCTGATCCGCGAACGCGGGTCATGCAGCAGTCTTGAACGACGGAATAAGCCAGCCGCGCCGGCTGTTGGCCCGCATGCTTCACCCATCATCCAATCCGAGGGAGCTTCCTGTGATCGACAAACATCTGCCCGTGCGCGCCGCGTCGCTCGTCGCCGCGATCGCGCTGACTGCGTGCGCCTCGATGGGCATGGGCGACATGCCCGCGAAGAAAGCGGCCGACGGCACGCTCACCAACGCCGCGGGAATGACGCTCTACACGTTCGACAAGGATTCGGCCGGCAAGAGCGCATGCAACGGCCCGTGCGCCGCGAACTGGCCGCCTCTGATGGCAGGCGCCGGCGCTTCGGGATCGGGCAACTGGTCGATCGTGACGCGCGACGACGGCAGCAAGCAGTGGGCCTACAAGGGCAAGCCGCTGTACACGTGGGTCAAGGACCAGAAGCCCGGCGACAAGACGGGCAACGGCGTCGCGAACAACGCGTGGCACACGGCGATGGAGTGAAGCCGGCGCAGCCGGGAACGCAGGCGGCGTAACATGGCGGCGGCGGCGATCGCGCGCGGGCTCGACGCCGCCAACGCCCGCATAGCGGGCACGTCCGTCATGAGCGTCGATCCGCCGCTGCCGCATCCCGATCTCGTCGCCGCGATTCCGCGCCTGCGCCGTTACGCGCGCGTGCTGACGGGCGACGCGACGCGCGCCGACGACCTCGTGCAGGAGACGCTCGCGCGCGGCTGGGAGAAGCGGCGGCTGTGGGCTGCCGGCACCGATCTTCGCGCGTGGCTGTTCACCATCATGCACAACGTATTCGTCAACCAGCGCGCAACCAATGTGCGCGACGCGCAGAACGTCTCGCTCGACGGCGACGGCGAGTCCGGCACCGCGTGGCAATTGCCGGTGCGCGCGCCGCAGCAGGCCCACGTCGAGCTGGCGGAGGTGCTGCGCGAGTTGACGAGGCTGCCGCGCGAACAGCGCGAAGTGCTGGTGCTCGCGGCCGTGGAGGAAATGCGCTACGAGGAGATTGCCGCCGTGCTGTCGATTCCGGTCGGAACCGTGATGTCGCGCCTGTCACGCGCCCGCGAGAAATTGCGGCGCGCCGTCAACGAGCCGCGTAGCGACGCGCCGGCGCCGCTCAAGATCGTCCGCTGAATCACACCGATGACGCCCGCCACCGACGACGACCTGCACGCATACGCCGATGGGCAGCTGCCCGAAGTGCGGCGGCTCGCATTCGAGCAGGCGATGGCGCGTGATTCGGCGCTCGCCGCGGAGGTCGCGGAGGTGCGCCGCCAGAATGCCGCGTTGCGCGGCGCATTGGATGAATGGCTCGCCGAGCCGGTGCCGCAGCGTTTGCTCGACGCGGCGCGGCCACCCGCGCGCGGCGCGACGTGGCGCCGTCTGCTCGCGCCGATCGCCGCGTCCGCGGCCACGCTCGTCATCGGGCTCGCCGGCGGGTGGTACG
>DATEIQ010000056.1:0-12981 GCA_035278845.1 Casimicrobiaceae bacterium
CATGTGCCCGGACGTCCCGATTCGTCGGTGATGGACTGGTTCGCGCGCCGCGGCTTCGTCTGCGTCAGCGTCGACATGGAAGGCTACGGCCGCTCGGACAAATCGCGCGACATACCCTGCGACATCGCGAACGGCGCGGAGGACCTCGCCGCCGCGACGCAGTACCTGCGCGAGCTGCGCGGCGTCGAGCGCATACTGGCATACGGAATATCGTCGGGTGCGCTGCGTGCCGCGCTGTTCGCGCAGCGACATCCCGAGCGCGTGGCGCGGCTCGCGCTCGACGCATTCGTGTGGACCGGCGAAGGTGCGCCGACGCTGGAAGCGCGCCGCAGGAAGCTGCCCGAGTTCCGCGCGCACAACCGGCGGCCGATCGACCGCGCGTTCGTGCAGTCGATCTTCGCGCGCGATCATGCCGATTGCGCGGATCCGCGTGTCGTCGAGGCATTCGCCGACGCGATCCTCGCGCTTGACGACTCGATGCCGAACGGAACCTACGTCGACATGTGCTCGAAGCTGCCGATCGTCGATCCAACGCGGATCACGATGCCGACGCTGATCCTCCGAGGGCAGTACGACGGCATCGCCGCCTTCGACGACCTGATCGAGTTCTTCCGCCGGCTGCCCAATCCGGACAAGCAGTTCTCGGTGATGGCCGGCATCTCGCACGCGAGCTTCCAGCAGAAGAACTACCTCACCGTCTATCACATCCTGCACGCGTTCTTCACGCATCCCGCGCCGGTGTACGTCGGCGAATGAGCGATCGGCAGGACACGCTGCTGCTGATCGCCGACATCGCCGGCTACACGCGCTTCACGAAGCTCCACCGCACGCAGGTCGGCTGGGACTCGACTTCCGGGATGCATCCTTGGCATCCTGCATAATTCGGGAAAGCCGGGCCGGCGCGCCCCCCGCGTCGCCTCACGAGAACCCGGCCGGCGTCACCGCTATCGAGGAGGGAATCGTGATTGACCGGGTCGAACACGGCGCGCAAGCCTGGCGCGACGTTCATGCGTGCGTCGCTCCGAGGACGCCATGTCCGGCCTGATCGACGTTCGCGAGCTTTCGATCGAGTTCGACACCCGCGGGATGAAGGTCCCGGCGCTCGATCGCGTGTCGTTCCGGATCGATCCGGGCGCAACCGTCGCGCTCGTCGGAGAGTCGGGCTCCGGCAAGTCGGTCACCGCGCAGGCGATCATGCGCATCCTCCCGCGCACGGCGGCGATCACCGGCGGCGAGATCCTTTTCACGCCGCCCGGCTCGAACAAGCCGCCGGTCGACCTCGTGCGGCTTGCGCCCGACGGCCGCAAGATCCGGCGCATCCGCGGCCGCCACATCTCGATGATTTTCCAGGAGCCGATGGTGTCGCTGTCGCCGCTGCACACGATCGGCGACCAGGTGAGCGAAGCGCTGTTCCTGCACCATCGCGTCCCGCACAAGGAGGGCATGGCGCGCACGCAGGACATGCTGCGGCGCGTCGGCTTCCCTGATCCGGCGCGCGCGTTGCGCACGTACCCGTTCCAGTTGTCGGGTGGCCTGCGCCAGCGCGCGATGATCGCGATGGCGCTCGTCTGCCGCCCGTCGCTTCTGATAGCCGACGAGCCGACCACCGCGCTCGACGTGACGATCCAGGCGCAGATCCTCGCGCTCGTCAAGGAGCTGCAGGCCGAGCTGTCGATGGCGGTGCTGATCATCACGCACGATCTTGGCGTCGTCGCCAACCTGGCCGAACACGTGGTCGTGCTCTACGCCGGCCGCATCATGGAACAGGGACCCGTCGAAGCGCTGTTCGAGCGCCCGCAGCATCCATACCTGCGCGCGCTGCTGCGCGCGGTGCCGCATTTCGACATGAAGCCCGGCGAGCGCCTGGTGTCGGTTCGTACGGTCGACCACCAGACCGGGCCGCTCGTCGAGGATCGCGAGCCGTGGCCCGCGAACGCCGGCCACGTGCACCTCGACATCCGCAACGTCGTCAAGACGTTCGTATCCCGGTCCACCGGCTTCCTGCTGCGGCGCGAAGGCGTGCCGTTTCGCGCCGTCGACGACGTGAGCCTCATGATAACGCGCGGCCAATGCTTCGGCCTCGTCGGCGAAAGCGGCTGCGGCAAGACGACGCTGTCGAAGTTGATCATGCGGGCGTTCACGAGCGATGCCGGCGAGGTTCTGTACAACGACCGCGGCCGCACGCTGAACGTCATGCGCGCGGAGGGCGAGGAGCTGATGCGCTTTCGCCGCCGCGTGCAGTACATCTTCCAGGATCCGTTCAGCTCGCTGTCGCCGCGCATGACGGTGTTCGACATCCTGCGCGAGCCGCTCGTCATCCACGGCATCGGCGATGCCGATTACCGCGCACAGATGGCAAAGGAGCTGATGCGACTCGTGGGACTCGACCCGAGATTTCTGAACCGGTATCCGCACAGCTTCTCGGGCGGGCAGCGGCAGCGGATCGGCATCGCGCGCGCGCTGGCGCTGAAGCCCGACCTGATCCTCTGCGACGAGCCGGTGTCGGCGCTGGACGTGTCGATCCAGGCGCAGGTGCTGAACCTGCTCAAGGACCTGCAGGCCGAGCTCGGGCTCACGTACCTGTTCATCTCGCACAACCTTGCGGTCGTCGATTACATCGCCGACGAAATCGCCGTGATGTGCCGAGGTCGAATCGTCGAGATCGCGCCGCGCGAGGTGCTGTTCCACGAGCCGATGCATCCGTACACGCTGGGTCTGCTGGCCGCCGTTCCGTATCCCGATCTGAACCGCAAGCTCGATCTCGCCAAGGTTCTCGACGGTGCGGAACGCAGGCCCGAGGAGTGGCGCGCGCCCTTCGCATGGAACGGCGCGGATGCGGGCGAGCTTATTGACGTCGGCAATGGCCACCGCGTGCGGATGCAGCCGGCGGCCATACCGGAAAGGATGACGGCATGAATTCCGATTCGACCGTTGTCGGCGGACACGATGATCGATGCGGTCCCCGGCGCCGCGGCTTGCTTGCGGTCGGGGCCGTCATGCTTATCGCAGTCGCGCTCGTCGCGGGACCGGCGCGCGGCGACGAGCCGCCGATCCTTGCGGCGGACGTCGCGGCGGGCAAGGTGCCGCCGGTCGCGGAGCGCCTGCCGCGTGTGCCACTCGTGTACGAGCCGAAACGCGCGGACTGGTCGCTCGGCCGTTACGGCGGCGAAGTTCGCACGCTGCTCGCGAAGGATCGCGACATCCGGATGATGGCGGTGTACGGCTACTCGCGGCTCGTCGGCTACGACGAAACGCTGAAGCTCGCGCCTGACGTTTTGCAAAGCGTCGACAACGTCGACAGCCGCATTTTCACGCTGCACCTGCGTCCCGGCCACAAATGGTCGGACGGCAAGCCGTTCACGGCCGAGGATTTCCGCTATTACTGGGAGGACGTCGCCAACAACAAGGACCTGTCGCCGTTCGGGCTGCCGCAGGCGCTGCTCGTCGAGGGCCACGCGCCGAAGTTCGAGGTCGTGAACGAAACGACTGTGCGCTACACGTGGCAGGAGCCGAATCCGATGTTCCTGCCCGCGCTCGCGGCGCCCAGCCCGCTGTACATCTATCGGCCCGCGCATTACCTGCGCCAGTTCCATGCGCGGTACGCCGGGCTCGAAAAAGCGAATGCGCGCGCGACCGAGGCGGGCTCGCGCAACTGGGCGGGACTGCACCAGAAGAAAGACGAGCAGTTCCGCTTCGACAATCCGGAATTGCCGACGCTCGAGCCATGGATCAACACGACGCCGTTGCCGACGACGCGCTTCGTGCTCGTGCGCAATCCCTACTTCCACCGCGTCGATTCCGCCGGCCGCCAGCTTCCGTACATCGACCGCATCATCGTCGGCATCACCGACGACAAGCTCGTCCCGGCGAAGACGGGTGCCGGCGACGTCGACATCCAGGTGCGCTACCTGCGCTTCGACAACTACACGTTCCTGAAGCAGGGCGAGAAGCGCAACCAGTATCACGTGCGGTTGTGGGAGAAAGCGCTCGGCTCGCAGATCGCGCTGTACCCGAACCTGAACGCGGAAGATCCGCAGTGGCGCAAGCTGATGCGCGACGTGCGCTTCCGCCGCGCGCTGTCGCTCGGCATCAACCGCCACGAGGTCAACGAGGTCGTCTACTTCGGTCTCGGGAAGGAATCGAGCAATACCGTACTGCAGCGCAGTCCCCTCTTCCGGCCCGAGTTCCGGACGGCGTGGACGGCTTTCGACGTCAAGGCGGCGAACGCGCTGCTCGATGAGATCGGCCTGACCGCGCGCGACTCGTCGGGGCTGCGGCTGTTGCCCGACGGCCGGCCGATGGAGCTCATCATCGACACGGCGGGCGAGTCGACCGAGGAAACCGACGTGCTCGAGCTGATTCGCGACAGCTGGCGCAAGCTCGGCATCGCGCTCTTCTCCCGTCCCTCGCAGCGCGAAGTCTTCCGCAAGCGCGTCTATTCGGGCAAGTCGATGATGTCGGTGTGGTCGGGACTCTCGAACGGCATCCCGACGCCGGACATGAGCCCGGCGGAGCTTGCACCCACTGCGCAAGAGCAGCTGCAATGGCCGATGTGGGGCCAGTACTACGAGCAGAACCGGAAGGGTGGCGAGGCGCCCGAATCGTCGCAGGCGAAAGAGCTGGTGCGCCTGTTCGACGCGTGGCGCAACTCCGAGACGCCCGAGGAGCGTGAGGGCATCTGGCTGCGGATGCTCGCGATCAACGCCGAGCAGGTTTACACGATCGGCATCGTGACCCGCGCGCTGCAGCCGGTGGTCGTCCGCGACAATCTGCGCAACGTCCCGGCGGAGGGCGTCTACAGCTGGGATCCGGGCGCGTACTTCGGCATGTACCACCCCGACACGTTCTGGATCGACGCCAAGTGATCCAGTACGTCGTCAAGCGCGTTCTGCTGATGATCCCGACGCTGATCGCGGTCAGCGTCATCGTGTTCACGATCATCCAGCTGCCGCCGGGCAATTATCTCGAAAGCTACATCGCCGAGCTGCAGGCGCAGGGCGAATCGGTCGACCAGCAGAAAGTCGCATTCCTGCGCGAGTACTACGGCCTCGACAAGCCGCTGCCCGAGCAATACGTGCGCTGGGCGACCGGCATGCTGCGCGGCGACTTCGGCTATTCGTTCGAATTCAACATGCCGGTGATGAAGGTGATCGGCGACCGGATGTTCCTGACGATCATCGTGTCGTTCGTCACGATTCTGTTCACGTGGGCGGTCGCCTTCCCGATCGGCATCTACTCGGCCACGCACCAGTACAGCTGGGGCGACTACGGGCTGTCGCTGCTCGGATTCCTCGGCATCGCGATACCGAACTTCATGCTGGCGCTCGTGATGATGTACGTCGCGAACGTCGTGTTCGGCACGAGCATCGGGGGCTTGATGGCGCCCGAGTTCATCGGCAAGCCGTGGACGTGGGACAAGGTGAAATCGGTGCTCGAGCACAGCTGGATCCCGGTGGTGGTGATCGGCACCAGCGGCACGGCCGGGATGATCCGGCGCCTGCGCGCCAACCTGCTCGACGAGTTGCAGAAGCAGTACGTTGTCACGGCGCGCGCGAAGGGACTTCCGCCCCGCAAAGTGCTGCGCAAATATCCTTTGCGGATGGCGCTCAACTTCTTCATTTCCGACATCGGCAGCCTGCTGCCGCACATTATCTCGGGTGCGGAGATCACGGCGGTCGTGCTATCGCTGCCCACGACGGGTCCGATGCTGCTGAATGCGCTCAAGAGCCAGGACATGTACCTCGCCGGCTCGTTTCTGATGTTCCTCGCGACGCTGATCGTGATCGGCGTGCTGATCTCCGACCTGGCGCTCGTCGCGCTCGATCCGCGGATCCGGCTGCAGGGCGGGGTCGCGCGATGACCGCGATTTTTCGTGCACCGGGACCGGTGCGGAGCGCACGCCGGTGAGCACGCTCGAACTCCCGCCGGCGGCTGCACGGGACAAGGAGCACTTCGTCTCGACCGAGCCGTTCGATCCCGGCTCGGCCGCGCAGCTTTCACCCGAGCAGGAGCGCCTCTACCTCGCGTCGCAGTGGAAGCTGATGTGGTGGAAGTTCAAGCGCCATCGCGTCGCGGTCATCTCGGGACTCGTGCTGCTCGTCATGTACGGCTCGACGCTCGTCACCGAGTTCCTCGCGCCGTACAACCTGCACACGCGCCACACCGATTTCATTTACGCCTCGCCGCAGAAGGTGCACCTGTTCCACGAAGGAAGCTTCATCGGGCCGTTCGTGTACGACCGCCAGAAGATCCTCGACATGGACACGCTGCGGCGCGAGTATCCGGAGGACCCCGGCGTGCCGCACAAGCTGCGGTTCTTCTGCTCGGGCGACTCGTACCGGTTCTGGGGCATGATCGACATGTCGTTTCACGTCGTGTGCCCGGCGGAAGGCGCGACGCTGTTCATGCTCGGCACCGATCGCCTGGGTCGCGACGTGCTGTCGCGCATTCTGTACGGCGCGCGCATTTCGCTGACGATCGGCCTGCTCGGCATCGCGATCAGCTTCGCGCTCGGACTCGTCATCGGCGGCCTCGCCGGCTACTACGGCGGCATCGTCGACACGATCGTGCAGCGGCTGATCGAGATCATCCGCTCGTTTCCGGAGCTGCCGCTGTGGATGGCGCTCTCCGCGGTGCTGCCGGTCACGTGGAGCCCGATCCTCATCTACTTCGGGATCACCGGCATCCTCGCGCTGCTCGACTGGACCGGGCTTGCGCGCGCGGTGCGCTCGAAGCTGCTCGCGTTGCGCGAGGAAGACTACACGACGGCGGCGCGCCTTATGGGAGCAAAGCCTTCGCGCATCATCGGCCGGCATCTGCTCCCGGGCTTCATGAGCCATCTGATCGCGTCGGCCACGCTGTCGATACCGGGGATGATCCTCGGCGAGACGGCGCTTTCGTTTCTCGGCATCGGGCTGCGGCCGCCGATCACGAGCTGGGGCGTGCTGCTGAACGAGGCGCAGAACATCAACGTCGTCGCGCTCTATCCGTGGCTCATGCTCCCGGTCGTGCCGGTGATCATCGTGATCCTCGCCTTCAACTTCTTCGGCGACGGATTGCGCGACGCCGCGGATCCCTACCGTTAAGTGCCGATCAGAGCCCGAGCCAGGCGATCGTCGTCTTCTCGACTTCCGCGTCCGGCGCCACGAAGCCCTTGTAGCCGCTCGCCGCGAGTGCGCGCCGACCCGGCTCCGTCTGCGCGAGGCTCAGCAGCGCCTCGCGGATTTTCTCGCGCTCGTCCTGCGACAGCCGGTTCGACGCGATGAACTGCTTGATAGGCACGGCGCGCGAGCGGAGCACCACCTTGCCGCCCTTGTCGGTCCATTCCTTCACCACGGAATTCGCCGCGGTCGCGCCGAAATCGGCGAAACCGTTCTCGATGTAAAAGGGAACGGCATCCTGGTAGCGGGTCGTGCGCACCTTGAGTTCCGTCCCCTCGATGCGATCGCCGCGCAGCATCGCGCGAACCATCACCGCGGTGATCGAATCGGGGTCGGGCGTCACCAGTGTATGGCCCTTGACATCGCCAAGGTCCTTGAACGGCCGCTCGGGCTTTGCGAGCAGCGAAACCGTGTACTCCGTGTATCCGCCCGTCCATGCGATCGCGCGGTAACGGCCGCTCTTGATCTCCGCCATGGCGACGTGCGCCGGATGGATGAACGCGAGGTCGTATTCCTGGCGGGCGAGCCCCGCGCGCGCGTCGTTGTACGCCGGGACGAGCACGACCTTGACGGTGCGCTTGAGCGCCTTCCCGATCACCTCGGCGAGCGGCTCGAACTTGTCGCGGATCTCCTTAGGCGTCGCTTGGTATGTGACGCCCTCCGTCACCGAGAACACCAAATCGGTCGACTGCGCTTCGGCCGGCTGCGCCGCCGCCGCCAGGCCCAGAGCGAGCGCCAGCACGGCGCCGAGCCGGATGGCCATCGTCTTCGGTGATTTCGTCGTCATCGGAGGTCGACCCGGTCGCGCGCCGGCGCCAGGGCAAGTGTCGGTAACGGCACTGCAGGAGCACGGCGCGTGCCATGCTTCAGGCGACCAGCGCGGCGAGCGCCTTGCCGCCCCGCTCGAGTTCGTCGAACGAGCCTTCCTCGACGAGCTGGCCGTCGGCAAACACGAGCACGCGGTCGAACTCGCGCGCGAGCTCCGCCCGCGACAGCGTCCACAGCACGGTCTGCCGCTTCGCCCATTCGAGCACCGCGCGCAGCACGCGCAGCTCGGTCGCGGGATCGAGGCCGGACGTGGGCTCGTTGAAGACGAGAATGTCCGGGTTCTTCATCAGTCCGCGCGCGATCACGAGCCGCTGCCGCTCGGAATACGAGAGTCGCGAGCCATTGCTGCCGACATCGAACAAAAGCCCGAGCCGCACCAGCTCGTCGTTCAGCCCTTCCTCCGCGGCGACGTCGCGCACGAGCGCACTGATGCGCGCCTGCGCGTTCGCCTGGTCGAGCGCCACGCGGCCGAACAACAGGTTGTCCTGCACCGTCAGCGCGGCGCTGTAGCGGTCGGGCTGGAAGAACTCGCAGACGTCGTCACGACCGGCGAAGCGGCGGCTGAACTCGTGCCGCGCCTGCACGATGCGCCGCGGCATCGACTCGTCGAGAATGCCCAGGCGGTGACGCGACTTGACGAGCCGGAACGTGAGCGCAAGCAGACGCGCCTTGTCGCGGTCGGAAATCGCCGCCATCCGCCCCTGGTTGTACTTCGAGACCAGCGCCTGGAACTCGGGCAAATCCTCGGCGCTGATGAAGCTGTACTGCTCGAAGAGCTCGCTGTCGGGCGCGACGTCAGCGAAGATCTCGACCATCAGCGCCGCGACCTTCGCGCCCGCCTCCTGCAGCAAGTCGAGCAGGCCGACGTCGCGCAGCAGCGCGACGATCTCCGGATTGTCCGCGAGCCGCGCCGGCTGGAAGTCGGGATGGCGCGGCGTCCCGAACAGGATGTTCTCGGCGATGCTCATGTTCGCGAAGTAAGCGTCGCGATCGAAGAATTCGACGCAGGCTTCGAGGCAGTCGCGCTTCGCGCGCTCGCGGACCTTCTCGCGCGCGGCGACCGCCTTGGCCGCGAAACTGGAATTGGAATGTGGGTCGACGGTGCCCGCAAGGCCGTAGCCGATGACGGCGCGTTCCATGTCGACGAGCGCGAGGATGCGAATCGCGAGTGCCGCGAGTTCGCCGTCGTCGGCGACACCGGCCGCGGCGTAGTCGATCCAGTCCGCCCTGACGTCGTCCGGGCTGTTGCCCGCTGCGAGCGCGTCACGCACGCGCTGCTCACGCAGCTTGGCGCCTTCGTCGTCGTACGGAAACGGATGCACCGGCGCGTGCTTCAAGCCGTAATAGAGGTTGTGCGCGAGCGTGCCCGAAAATACGTGCGCGTTCTGTGCCGCATAGGCGATGCGCCGGCCCGGCACCGCCTGGTGGACGTCGTTGAAGACGACGCCGGCGACCGTGAGCCGTCCGCCGGTCGGCAGGTTGAGCCGCGCGAGCAGCTGCGCGAGATCCTCCTTGCCGCTGTAGCCGGTGCCGACGACCGCGACGTGCTCGCCCTCGGCGATGCGGAAGGTGAGCCGCTCGACCTTGTTCGACACGCCGTTTTCGCTGTAGGTGAGCCCCGACGCCGCGATCTCGCCCGCGAGCTTCGGTATCGCCGGCGGCGGATCGTCGAGCAGCTTGGAATCGAACATGCCCGGCGGATCGAACTGCGACACGATCTGCTCGTGCTTGATCCGAACGTCCTCCTTCGTCGAGTACCAGGCGAGGAGTTCCTTCCACGGGCTCAGGATGTCCTTGTACGCGGCGAGCACGGCCACCAGCGCGCCGAGCGACAGGCCGCCCTTGATCACCAGGTAGCCGCCGACCGAATAGAAGAAGAACGGCGTGATCTGCGCCAGGAAGTTGTTCAGGAACTTGACGAAGAACTTGCGCTTGTAGATGTCATACCGGATCGCGTAGATGCGCCCGAGCCGATGGCTGATGTCGGCGCGTTCGAGCGCGATCGTGTCGTTGCCGCGAATTTCGGCGAATCCGGCCACCGATTCGCCGATGCGATCCGATAGCTGGCGCGCCGTCTGCACCCGCTCCTTGGCGAGCAGGTTGATCTTCCGCTGCAAGCGCGGAATCAGGTACACCTGCGGCGGATAGAGCGCGATCGCGGCGAGGCCGAGCCACAGGTCCTGGTTGAAGATGAACACGAGGTAAGTGACGAGCAGGCCGCCCTGGAAGATCGGCAGCACGATCGCCTCGCCGATGAAACCGCCGACGGGCTCGGTCTCGGCGACGATCATCGGGATGATCTCGCCGGCCGACATCGTCTTGAACTGCGGCAGCGGAAAGCGCATCACCTGGTGGTAGAGGTCGTGGCGCATGCGCCGCAGCGTCCGCTCGCCGACGACGCCCGAGTACACGTTGATCCAGTACTTGAGCCCGCCGTTGATCGTGATCAGGGCGAGCAGCAGAAGCGACAGCGCCATCAGGTACGACACCTGCGTGACCGGGATGCCGAACCAGGTCTCGGGGATGTTTTTGCCCTGGATCGCATTGTTGACGATCCGCTTCGGCAGCTCGAGGTTGATGTAGATCAGCGGGAAGCTGATGCACGTCAGCACGAGCAGGAAGGCCTGCGCGCGCCAGGTGTGCCGCAGGATGTAGCGGAAGAGTGACCGGTCCATTCGGTACGGGTCGGGCGCGCGATAGGAAACGACGCCGGCCAACGGCAGCGCCGTAGCGAAAGCGCGCCGATGGTAGCATCTGCCGATTCTGAATGACGCATCCGCCACCGACGTCTTCGTTCCTGCGCCACCGGCGGCGCGGCCGCGGCTCTCGCGGGCCGCCGGCTCGATCGCGGTCGTCCTGAAGGGATATCCGCGGCTCTCGGAAACGTTCATCGCCCAGGAGCTGCTCGCGCTCGAGCGCCGGGGGCTGTCGCTGCGCCTGTTCTCGCTGCGCGAGCCGACGGAGCCCGTCGCACACCCGTTGCACGCCGACATCGAGGCAAGCGTCACCTATCTGCCGGAATACCTGCACGAAGGCATCGGTCGCGTGCTGCGCGCATGGCGCCATGCTCGCGGGCTGCCCGGCTACCGCGCTGCGCGTGCCGCCTGGTTGCGCGACCTGCGCCGCGATGCGACGCGGAATCGCGTGCGGCGCTTTGGGCAGGCCATGGTGCTCGCGGCGGAGCTGCCGGATGACGTCGCGCACGTCCATGCGCACTTTCTGCACACGCCGGCGTCGGTGGCGCGCTACGCGGCGCTGATGCGCGGGTTAGCGTTCAGCGTTTCAGCGCATGCGAAGGACATCTGGACGATTCCCGAGTGGGAGAAGCGCGAGAAACTCGGAGCATGCGCGTGGACCGCGACGTGCACCGCGTGCAATGCGCAGCATCTGCGCAGCCTTGCTTCCGCACCCGGCCGTGTCGACCTCGTCTATCACGGCATCGACACCGCACGCTTTCCCCCGCCCGCGGCGATGAACCGAACGAGCGACGGCCGCGACCCCGCCGATCCGGTCCGGCTGCTTTGCGTCGGCCGCGCCGTCGACAAAAAAGGTCTCGACGACCTGCTGCATGCGCTGGCCGAACTGCCGCGCGAGCTGCACTGGCAGCTCGTCCACATCGGCGGCGGACCGCTGTTGCCTTCGCTTGCGGCTCTCGCGCAATCACTGAAACTGGCGGACCGCGTGCAATGGCAAGGCGCGCAGGCGCATGCCGCCGTGCTCGACGCTTACCGTGGTTCCGACATCTTCGTGCTCGCGTCGCGCGTCTCGCCCGACGGCGATCGCGACGGCCTTCCGAACGTTCTGCTCGAAGCGCAAAGCCAGCGCCTCGCGTGCGTTGCGACTTCGGTGTCCGGGATACCGGAGCTGATCGAGGACGGCGTCACGGGACTGCTGGTCGAGCCGCGCGCGCCGAAGGTACTCGCGCGCGCGCTCGCACGCCTGATCGGCGACGCTGGATTGCGTCGCGCGCTTGGCGACGGCGGCTTTGCGCGCACGACGCGCGACTTTTCGCTGCAAGCCGGGGCGGACAGGCTCGCGGAACGCTTCGCTGCAACGCTTGCCGAGCACTCGCGCATGAAGCTCGGCGCGCAATGATGTTCGCCTTCTACGCAACACTCGCCGCGCGATGAAAATCGCGTTTTACGCGCCGCTGAAGCCGCCCGATCACCCGGTTCCGTCGGGCGATCGCAACATCGCGCGCGTGCTGATGCAGGCGCTGGCCGCGGCCGGCCACGACGTCCTGCTCGCATCGCGCTTTCGCAGCTTCGATTCGCGCGGCGACGAGGCGCGCCAGCGACGGCTGCACGCGCTCGGCGATCGACTCGCCGCGCGTGCCGCCGTGCGATTTGCGAACGGCCGCCGTCCCGATGCCTGGTTCACGTATCACGTGCATCACAAGGCACCCGACCTGCTCGGCCCGTTCGCAAGCCGTGCGCTCGGCATTCCGTACGTGATCGCCGAGGCGTCGGTGGCGCGCCAGCAACGCGACGGCCCGTGGTCGGCCGGCTACGCGCGCGCATGCGCGGCTCTTCGCGCCGCCGATCTCGTCGTGTCGCTCAATCCCGCGGACGTCGCCGGCGTTGCAGCCGCGAGGCCGGCCGGGGCGGCAGCGGCGTTTCTCGCGCCGTTCATCGACGTCGCGCGTTTCGCGGGCAGCACCGCGCCGTTCGCCGACGTTGGGAGTCTTGCGGACAATGCCACGTCGCCCGCGCCGAAGCATCGTGCGCCCGTGCGCCTCGCGACGGTCGCGATGATGCGGCCTCGCGCGAAGCTCGCGTCGTACCGCGTGCTGGCGAGCGCACTCGAATCGCTGCAGGACCTCGATTGGGAGCTCGCGATCGTGGGCGACGGTCCGGCACGCGCCGACGTCGAAGCGGCGTTCACGCCGCTGCACGATCGGATCGCATGGCTCGGTGCCCGGGAGCCGGCGGACATCGCGGCGCTGTTGCGAACCAGCGACGTCTTCCTGTGGCCGGCGATCGACGAAGCGATC
>DATEIQ010000057.1:0-8660 GCA_035278845.1 Casimicrobiaceae bacterium
CGCCGACGTGCAACGGGACGCGAGTCTGCGGTATATCGGCCGCAACGCTGCTGGACGACTTCGCCGGTGCGAACGCGCAGGACGTGACGCTGAACTGGGCGTGCACGAACGACACTGCGCCGTACTCGGCCCATGCGGTCCCCTGGATCGTCACGCGCAGCGGCGTTTCCTATCCAGACGCCGCCGTCGTCCAGGCCCGGTGCCCGCCGACGACGGTGGTGTGCACGGACCCGGTACTCAACTCGACGACCTGCTCGAATTTTGCCAAGGACGCCTCAGATGACGTCGTGTATGCCAACGCGGCCAGGATTCCATACCAGTTGAGCGCGACGTACTCGTCGTGCTCGTCGGTGATCAGCGGGAAGACGAATTTCTACCGCACGGATGGGATCAATGCCGACAACCCGGCGTGCCAGAACGTGCGGAACGCCATCCACGACGCGATCGCCGAAGGCTCGTGTCCGGCGGCGCCTGGCTCCGACGCGAACGGCTCGTGGAAGCTATGGCCCTACAACGTCGGCCTCGGTGCGGGAACGACTGCGACGACGGCGGTCGATCCGGCGATTGGCCAACCGCCGCTGCTGCTCTATCTTGGATGCAACTCGATGCTCCAATGAGCCGCTGACGCAAGCGCGCGCCCGGCGGGCGCGCGCGCTCGTCTTCACCACACCATCAGCACCGGCGTGCCGTTGCGCATCTGCTGCCGCGACATAGCGTCCGCCCCGCGTAACGCCTCCTCGAATGCACGCAGCGGCGTGGCGGCGTCCGGCGTCGTACGCGCGGTGGCGATCAGTCCGAACTCCGTGCCGGCGCGCTCGGCGGTCACGAACCCGATCCACAGCGGCGTCGACGAGTCCGGTCCACGGATCTCGGCGGCATGCCAAAGTCTGACGACCCATCGATGATGCGGATCGATCGCGCGCACGAGCGTCAGCGCGGGCGGCTGGCCTTGATGGAACTTGGGTAGCACAGGCAATTCGGCGAGCGGCGTGGCCGGTGCAAACCACAGAAGCGCGGCGCTCGACTTCCACGCCGGTGGAGCGTGCCAGCCCGATGCTCCGAGCACGCGCGCGATGTCGCCGGCCGTGGCGACCCACTGGATCGCGAACGGCTCTTCGCGCTGCCCGCGCAGTTCGGAGCGTGCCGCAGGCAGCGTCTGCCATTCACCCGCCTTCCAGCTGTCGAGCGTGAGCGTGCGAAGCATCACCGGCTTCGCATAGCGCGCGAGATCGCGCTCGTGGTAGCGATGCCCGTACGCGGCGCCGAAGAACGTCATCGTCGCGAACACGACGATCAGCATCGGCAGCGCGCGTTGCGGGCGTTCCTTGACGTGATTGATGTAAGCGATGCAGAGCAGTCCGATCCATGCGAGCCCGAGGCCGATGCTGGCGACGACGTCGGAGAACCAGTGCGCTCCGAGATAAACGCGCGAGAACGCGACGAGCACGGCGATGCTGGCGGCAGGCAACGCGAGCGCGATCTTCTGCCATCCCGGTTTCCCGTGCGCGAGCAGGAACGCGAGGAAGCCGTACACGACAATCGACATCGCGGCATGCCCGCTCGGAAACGAATACGGATCGACCAGCTCGTAAAGCGTGTCCGGACGCGCACGTTCGAGGCCGTACTTGAGCGCGACGACCAGCAACTCGGCGAACACCACGGCGGCAATCCAGTAAGCGAGCGTCTGCCAGCGCCGCACGATCGCGAGCCAGAGTGCGGCGGCGACGATCACCGGTATCACGACGTACGCGCTGCCGAGCTCCGTCAGCACGATCATGATGTCGTCGAACCAGCCGATGCGGATTCCCTGCAGCGTCTCGTAGATCGTCTGATCTGCCTTGACCAGCGTGTCTCGGGTCACGACGTCCTCGACCACGCCGAGGAACAACCATGCTCCGCCGATCAGCAGCGTGGCTGCGACGAGCAGCGACACCGATTCCCGCCGCGCCGGATCGACGAGCGGCAGCACCATGCGCGCGAGCCAGCCCGAACGCCTTTGTGCGTGGATGACGATCCGCTGCTGCAGCAGGCGAACGTACGGCCACGCGACACGGACGACGAGATGGATCACCTGCGCGATCAGCCAGAGGCCGACGACGATCAGCCCGACCAGTGCCACGAGCCGCGCACTGACAGCACCCGCGAGTTGCAGAGACGCACCGAAGAGCGCGCCGGGAACGAGATGCGCGGCCGCCCAAACGATGGCCGACAGCACGTTCATCGCCGAGAAGTGCGGCCACGGCATCCTGGACATGCCGGCGATGATCGGCACGATGGCCCGCAACGGGCCGAAGAACCGTCCCAGAAACACGCTCTTGCCGCCGTGCGCCGCGAAGTACGCCTGGCCGCGCATCATCAGGTCCGGGTGATCGCGGATCGGCCACATCGCGCAAATCTGCTGCTGGTAGCGACGGCCCAGCCAATAGCTGATGCCGTCGCCGAGGATGGCGCCCGCCACCGCGGCCACACCCACCGCCCACGGATCGATCGCCTTCAGGCCAATCAGCATGCCGCCCGCGAACACGACCGTGCTTCCGGGAAGCACGGTGCCCACCAGCGCCAGCGATTCGGCCAATGCCGAAACGAACACGGCGGCCAGCGCCAGCCGGCCGTGCACGGCGAAGAAATCGATCAGCGATTGCAGATGCGCTTCCAGATGGCAAAGCCTAGCACGCCATTGCAGAAGCAAACGCCGTCAGGCCCTGGCCTTGCGACCCCTCCTGGTCGTGCGCGCTGTCGCGACATCGCCAGTCGCAGGCTCTTCGAGCATGCGCCCGCGGCTCGCGATCACCTGCGCATAGAAATGCGCGCTGTCCTTCGGCGTGCGCTTCTGCGTGGCGAAGTCGACGTGAACGATGCCGAAGCGCTTGGAGTAGCCGAGTGACCACTCGAAGTTGTCGAGCAGCGACCACGCGAAATAGCCGCGCACGTCCACGCCCGCAACCAGCGCGGCATGAATCGCGCGCAGATGCTTGCGGTAGTAGTCGACGCGCAACGGGTCGGCGAGGCGGTCGCCGTCCGCGACCGGCGGATCGAAAAAGGCGGCACCGTTCTCCGTGACGTACACCGGCGGATTGCCGAAGCGCTTCTTGACCCAGATCAGCGTATCGGTCAATCCCTGCGGGAACACTTCCCAATTCGTTTCCGAATACGTCGCGCGCGGCTGCCGCACCGCGCTCGCGCGAAGCGGCCACGACGTCGCGTCGAACCGCGTGACGCTTCGCGTGTAGTAATTGATACCGACGAAGTCGATTGGCTGGCGAATCAGCGCAATGTCCTTCGCAGGCCACGTCGGCCATGCTTCTCCGAAGATCTCCTGGAGCTGTTTCGGATAGCGGCCCAGGAACACCGGATCGAGGTATTGGCGATTCATGTACGCATGCGCGCGCGCCGTCGCCGCGACATCCTCCGCGCGCTTCGACGCGGCGTATTTCGGCTCGAGATTCACGACGATGCCGATGCGGTGCTTGCCGAGCGCGCGATACGCCTGCACGCCGGTGCCGTGCGCGCGCAGCAGATTGTGCGTGGCGATCGGCGCTTCGAACCGATTGCGATGCCCAGGCGCGAGCGCGCCGTGCAGATACCCGCCGTCCGTGACCACCCACGGCTCGTTCAGCGTCGCCCACATCGTCACGCGGTCGTCGAGCTTGCGAAACACCGCGGACGCGTAGTCGCCGAACCACTCCGCGATATCGGGATTGAGCCAGCCGCCTCGATCGTCGAGCGCCGCCGGCAGGTCCCAGTGGTAGAGCGTGACGCACGGCGCGATGCCCTCTGAAAGCAGCATGTCGACCAGGCGATCGTAGTGCGCGAGTCCTCTGGCGTTGACCTTGCCGCGGCCTTGCGGCATCACGCGGCTCCATGCGATGCTGAAGCGGTATGCGTTGATGCCGAGCCGCCGCATCAGCGACGCGTCTTCGCCGTAGCGGCGATACTGGTCGCATGCGACGTCGCCATTGTCGCCGTCGTGCACGAGCCCGGGCGTATGCGTGAACCGGTGCCAGATGCTCGGCCCGGCGCCGTCCGCGAGCGGCGAGCCTTCGACCTGATAGGCCGAAGTGGCGCAGCCCCACAGAAAATTCCCGGGAAAGTCGATTGCACGCTTGCGCGAGGGCGCCATGTCGTCGCGGCCGGAAAATCGTGAACGTGAATGGGTTGCGGTCGATCCGCGTTAGCGCGCGAGTTGCAGCACGACCTTCGCGTCGAGCGCGTCGATGCGCACTTCGTTGCCCGTGATCGTGACCGGCTTGCCATTGATGCTGGCGTGGAGCGGCCGTGGCCACGGACCTGCGAGCACGAATCCGCCGGGCGGAACGCGACCGGTCGCTGACAGCGTCAGCTCGGCGATGCGCTCGCCCGTGCGGACGAGCGAATAGCTCACCGTTCCATAGGGCGTATGCAGCCCATGAATCGCGACGCCGGCGCGGTCGAGCCAGGCGTTGGGAATGCCGACGGCCAGCATCATCGCACCGTCGGCGCGCTCGTAAGCGAAGAGGTCCAGCACCGACCGGATGTAATCGGACGCGACCCAGGCGTGCGGCAGGTCACCGATGAACAGTGGCTTGCGCACGTCGCGCGCGACGACTTCGGGCCACTGGTTCCAGCCGGCCGGATTGCGCCCTGCCATGAAGAATTCGAGCAGCTCGTGCGCGCGATCGCGCCATCCAAGGCGCACGAACGTCGCGACGTTGCGCAGTTCGTAGGGCGTGTAAACATCCCATGGCGTGCGGCCGTCGCGGCGCGCAACGAACTCTTTCCAGTAGCGATCGAACGTCGGCTGCACCAGCTTTTGTGGCAGGTCGCGCGCGCCGGGTCCGGGCGCGAAGGCGATGGAAGACGACGTGGGGTCGAAATCGCCGAGCTCGACGGAACCGGGCAGGTAGTCGATGCGATGAAGCTCCGCCGTCGCCCGCAGCGAAGCGGTGAGATCGGTGCGAAACTCGTCGCGCGCAGCCGCGAACCGGCGCTCGTCGTCCGTGCGGCCCAGTGCGTCGGCCACCTCGACGATGCTGTCGTAGCCCTTCAGCGCCCAGAAATCGTCCCAGTACGAATGCACGGGCTTGGCGGAGTAGCCTTCATGACTGATCGACGCGGGCAGCATCCCGAAATACGGATTGGGCGCGCCGTTGCCCGGCGCGTGCACGCGCTCGCTTTTTCGCAAGTTCTCGAGGTAATCGGCGGCCGACTCTAGCCGCGGCCACAGCTGCGTCAACAGTGTGCGATCGTACGTGTATCGGTAGACCTCGCTCGCCAGGAACAGGAATTCGCCGGGACTGTCGTTCTCCGGCACCGGATCGGCGCCGCGCGCATCGATGCAGCAGGGTATCTTGCCGTTGGCGAACTGGTGCGGCGCGTACCAGCGCAGGTAATCCGCCGCGACGCTCGCCTGGCCGACCCGCATCAGCGCTTCCGCGATCATCGTGCCGTCACGGATCCACGACCGCGCGTACGAGCGCGTCCCGGGCCGCAGCCGCGGGCCATCGCGTGTCACGAGGATATGCGCGAGTGCAGTGCGCAACGTATCGGCAAGCGGTTGCGCTTCGGGCGGCACGCGCAGCGTCACCTCGTCGAGCTTGCCGCGCCACGTCGCGGTGGCGCCAGCCTGCTCGCGTGCCAGCCATTGCAACGGCGTGCGGCCCGAGAGCACGGGCGCTGCGCCCGTCTCGGTCAGCGGCGCCGCGAAGCCGAGCGTCACGCTTGCGTGTGGCGCCAGCGTGACCGGGTAGAACAGCGTGCCGGACGCGTAGCCGAACTCATCCTGCAACTCGCGTCGCGACGCGCGATTGTCGGTGCCCGTCAGCGATGGAAGCAGCGGACCCGCGTCGAACGGACGCAGCGCGACGCGCGCGGGCGCCGACAGCGGATAGACGGTGCGCGTCCCGTTCACTTTCAACGCTCGGCCATCCCATCCGAGCGCGCGGATCGGGCTCGTCCCGCCCACGGTACTCAGGAACTGCACCGGTGGATTCACCTGGAACGGCCGCACCGCGAGCGCTAGCGTGACTTGCAGCGGCTGATCCGTCCGATTGGCGAGATCGTAGCGACCGGTCAGCCGCACGTCGTCGGGATTGCCGGTGGCGAACGTCGTGATGCGCAGCGACCAGCGCGGCGTCGTCCACTCCACGCCGGGCATCGGCAGGTCGTCGTCGACCAGGAACGGGCGCGACTCCGCGTCGGCCCACGTCGTTGTCTTGCCGCGCTCGACGACGAACGGCTCGACGCTGAAGCCACCACGGCCGATTTCGAGCGCGCCGTCTTCCGAGAGCAAGCCCGTATCGCTGCCGCCGTCGACGCCCACCAGCGTCCATGCCCCCTGCTCGCCTCGGAACGCGCGCGGATACGCGCCCCGCGGCGCATCGCGCGCGAGTGCCGCGAAGAACGCATTGGAGGTGGCGCCGAACGCGAGATCCTCCACCTCGATCTCGGCGAGCGCGTACGATCGCTTCGGCCCTTCGTGGAACGCAAGGCGAAGGTAGCGGGTCTCCGATTCCGTCAGCATCAACGGTGCAGGGCCGGGCCCGCCTTCGGTGACGCGGCGAACCGTGCGCCACTTCTTGCCGTCGTCGGAGAACTCCACGTCGTAGCGGGACGCATACTCGCCGGAGGCGAACCGCAGCACGAGTCCGCCGAACTCGCGCGGCCGGCCGAAATCGACGCTCAGCCATTGCTCACGGCTGCCAGTGGGATTGCTTCGCCACGCAGTTGCGGGCTTGCCGTCGAGCGCGTTCGCCGCGTCGGATCCGCGCGACGTGGACGACGCGCGAATCCTGGGAGGCGGGAAGTCGCCGGCAATCGCGGGCAGCTCGTGCAATTCAAGATCGCTGACGTAGAGCGAGCCCCGGCCGCCCTCGCGCCCGCTCGCCACGACGAACTCGATGGCGGCGGCGTGGCGCAGCGTACGATCTTTCGTCGGTCCCCACGCGAATTCGACGTGGCGCTTCTTGATCGTGACGAGCTGCCATTCGCGCGGATACGTGAAATCGGCGCGGCGATACCACCAGACGTTGTCGCCGCTTGCATCGGTCAGCTTGACCTGCAGGTCGTTGACCGGCGCATCAGCGCGCAGCCAGAACGTGATCGCATAGTTGTCGGGCAGGTCGATCGGCAGCGCGCGCCGGGCGAGCGCGTAACCCGCCGTGCCGCTCAGGTCAAAATCCAGCCGCAGTGCGGGCCGCTTCGCGTCGACGACGTGATGCACGCTCGCCGTCACGCCATCGGACGCGCCGGCCTTCCATGCCGCGACGTCATCGAAACGATCGAGGCTTCGCACAGACGTTTGCGCCGAAGCGGAATGGAAGGACATGATCAGCAGAATGGCGAGCAAGGCGCCCGCGCATCGAGCGCCGCCGATGAACGACGTGATCCGCCACGGAACGGCCGTCATCCCTTGACGCCGCCTGTCATCAAGCCCTGGATGTAATAGCGTTGCAGCACGAGGAACACGACGAGCACCGGAAGAATCGTCAGCACGGAGCCTGCCATCATCAGCTCGTTGTCCTGCACGTGCTCTCGCGAGAGCCCGGCGAGCGCAACCGGCAGCGTATAGAGCTCCTTGTCGGTGAGTACGATCAGCGGCCACATGAAATCGTTCCACGTGCCGAGCAGGGTGAAAACCGCCAGGGTGACGACGATCGGCTTCAGCAGCGGCACGACGACCATTGCGAAGATGCGCCATTCTGTGGCACCGTCGATCCGTGCTGCCTCCAGCAGATCGTCGGGGATCGACAGCGCGTACTGGCGCACGAGGAATATGCCGAAGATGCTCGCCATCGCGGGCACGATGACGCCGCCGTAGCTGTTCACGAGGCCCACCTGCTTCAGCAGCAGGAAGAGCGGCACCATCGCCACCTGTCCGGGAATCACGAGCGCGCCAAGCATCAGCCGGAAGATGGGGTCGCGGCCGGCGAAGCGCAGTTTCGCGAACGCGTAGCCTGCCGTCACGTTGAAAAAGAGCGACAGCGCGGTTGCCGCAACCGCGACCAGCAGGCTGTTCGCCAGGTACCGGCCGACGCCGATGCGCGCGAACAGCTCGCGATAGTTGGCGAGCGTGAGCTCGTGCGGCAAAAGCTGCGGCGGATAGACGCTCGACGCGCCGGGCTGCATGAACGAGACGGACAGCATCCACAACAGCGGAAACAATGCGACGACGGCGAGCCCGGCGAGCAGGCCGTTGACGAGGACCGCCGCCGGCCGTGGCATCAGCGTTGGCCTTGATGCGGGCTTCAGCTTGCCGTCGCTCATGTCGTCGAACCGCTTCGCGGCGATCGCATGACCATCGCGCTGTCCGTCATTGCCACCCCGGCGCGCGGCGCGCCACGCGCATCTCGACGAGCGTCACCGCGAAAATGAGCAGGAACAGCAGGAAGGCGACCGCGGACGCGTTGCCGAGGTTCCACCACTTGAAGCCTTCCTCGTACATGAAGTACAGCACGCTGACCGTGCTTTGCAGCGGACCGCCCTGCGTCATCACGTACGGCTCCGCGAAGAGCTGGAAGTAGCCGGCGACGGTCAGAATCCCCACGATCGTCAGGATCGGCGTCAGCATCGGCAGTGTCACGAAGCGGAACTGCGAGAATGCTGACGCACCGTCGATGCGCGCGGCCTCGTACAGGTCGCCCGGAATCTTCTGCAGGCCCGCGAGCAGGATGATCATGTTGTAG
>DATEIQ010000058.1:0-14709 GCA_035278845.1 Casimicrobiaceae bacterium
GCGTTGGCTGCCGTCATCGCCGCCGAGTACACGCGATAGCCCGCGGGCCGTCAAGCGGCCCCCGATCACGGCCGCGGGGCAAGGGAGCGGTCCCGGCCGTATAATCGCGCGCCTGCCACCCCGAAGGCGAAGGACGCGCGACCGTGGACGTGAAAACCCGCCAGCTCGGAAACGTCGCACTCGTCGTACCGGCCGGACGCGTCGACCAGTCGACATCGGCAGCCTTGGAGAGCGCGGTTTCGCCGCTATGGGCGCGCACCGACGTCGCCACGCTGCTGCTCGACTTCACCGGCGTCGAATACATCAGCAGCGTGGGCTTGCGCGTGCTGATGATCGCCTCGCGCCAGATGCGTGCCCGGCACGGACGCATCCTGATCGCCGGTTTGCAGCCGATCGTTGCGGAAATATTCACGATCAGCCGCTTCGACAAGGTACTGGAGGTCTTTCCGACGGTGCGCGACGCGCTGGCCGCCGTCTCCTCCGAAGCGCTCGCGGCGTACGGCGGCGACTGATCCGAAGACGGCGCAGGCGATGCGAGGCATCCGGTTCTGGGGTACGCGCGGTTCTTTGCCGGTTGCGTTGACGGCGGCGGGCGTTCGCGACAAGCTGGTCCGCGCGCTTCGCGGCGCGGGCGGACGCGTGTTCGAATCCGACGAGGCAGTTCGTCGCTACGTCGAAACGCTTCCGTTCGACGTGGGCGGCACGTTCGGCGGTCACACGTCGTGCGTCGAGCTGGATGCCGGCACGTCCGAATACGTGATCTGCGATCTGGGCAGCGGATTGCGTTCGTTCGGACAATCCGCACTGGCGCGCCATGGTCCGGGCAAGCCGCAGACGTATCACCTGTTCGTCTCGCACGTGCACTGGGATCACATCATGGGCCTGCCGTTTTTCGGACCGGCCTACATTCCGGGCAACCGGCTGATTTTCTACGGCGCGCATCGCGACCTCGAGGCCGCGCTGCGGCGGCAGATGGACCCGCCGTCATTTCCGGTGGACTTCTCGGTGTTCAATGCCGCGATCGAATTCGTCTACCTCGAGCCGGATCGGGTGCACGAAGTCGCCGGCATGCGCGTGACGCTCAAGCACCAGCGCCACACCGGCGACTCGTACGGCTATCGCTTCGAGCGCGACGGACGCACGGTCGTGTACTCCACCGATTCGGAGCACACGTTCCAGGATCCGACGGAGGGCGCGAGCTTCGCGCGCTTCTTCCGCGAGGCGGACGTCGTGATCTTCGACGCGATGTACTCGCTCGCGGAAGCGATCTCGGTCAAGGCCGACTGGGGGC
Organism: Casimicrobiaceae bacterium; assembly: GCA_035278845.1. Lineage (GTDB taxonomy): Bacteria > Pseudomonadota > Gammaproteobacteria > Burkholderiales > Casimicrobiaceae > VBCG01. Next base: position 1,292 of record DATEIQ010000058.1, read on the forward strand.
ATTCGAGCAATATCGTCGGCGTCGAGCTCTGCCAGCTCGCGCAGGTTCGTCATCTTTGCCTGTTCCACCACGAGCCCGCGCTCGACGATGCCGCGCTCGCGAAAATGCTGGAGGAGACCCGTCGCTACGAGGAGATCACGCGCACCGGCAACGCCATGCGCGTATCCGCGGCGTACGACGGCCTGGAAATAACGTTGTGACCGGCATCGTCCCGGAGCCGCCTGCGCTCCGGACCGCCCGCCTGCGGCTGATCGGCAGCGGGATCCTGGTCGCGCTGGCGCTCGCGCTTGCGCTCGGCCTGCCTCGCGAGATGCCGTTGCAGGATGCGTTCTTCGACGCGATGCAGCGGCGCAGCCCGCGCGTCGTCGAATCGACGCCGGTCGTCATCGTCGAGATCGACGAGAAGAGCATCGCGGCGCTCGGCCCGTGGCCATGGCCGCGCACGCTGATCGCGCAGCTCGTGCACGTGATGAACGCCTACGGTCCGGCGGCCATCGGCGTCGACATCGTCATGCCGGAGCCCGATCCTTTTTCGCCGGAACGCGTGCTTGCACACGCGAACGTCGGCCTCGCGCTGCTCGAGCAGATCGCGGAGCTGCCTTCGAACGATGCCGAGCTCGCGACGGCGTTTCGCGTCTCGCCCGTGGTCGCGGTGCTGGCGGGCGCGCCGGCTTCTGCCGGCGAATCACCGCGGCCGATGCGCGTGGCGCCGATGCTCGTGCGCGACGTCGCAGGCGCGGGGGACGATGCCGCGCGCGCACTCTCGCAGCTGATGAAACTTCCCGGCGTGCTATCGACACTCGCGACGCTGAACGACGCCGCGTCGGGATGGGGCCTGATCACCGTCGACGATACGCAAGGTGTCATCCGCCGCGTGCCGCTGGTGGCCAGCGTCAATGGCACGCTGGCGCCGGCGTTCGCACTCGAAATGTGGCGCGTAGCCACGCGATCGTCCGCGGTGCGCATCAACACGGCCGGCGGGGAAGTGCGCGGCGTCACCGTCGGTGACCGTTTCTTCGCCACCGAGCCCGACGGCGGCGTGCGTCCGTACTTCTCGCGCCGCAACCCTGACCGCGCGGTTTCCGCGATCGACGTGCTGCAGGAGAAGGTCGCGGGCGACCGGCTCAAGCGCTCGTTCGTGCTGATCGGCGCCACGGCGCTGGCGCTCGGTGACAGTGTATTCACGCCGGTCGGCGAAAAGATCCCGGGCGTCGAGCTGCACGCGCAGCTGCTCGAGAACATGAGCGACGGAACCTTCATCGTGCGCCCCGCGTGGGCGCCGTACGTCGAGGCGGGCGTGCTGCTGCTGCTCGGGGGCTTGCTGATCGCGGCGATGCCGCGGCTTTCGCTGCGCTACGCGCTGCCCATTGCACTCGCGTGCGCGCTCGTGCTGCCGCTCGTCGCGTACGGGCTGTTTCGCTCGCACCGCCTGCTGTTCGACGCGGCGACACCAGCCGTCGCGCTGATACTGCTCGTCGGCGCGATGCTCGCGCTGTCGCTCGCCGATTCGACGCGCAATCGCAAGGCGCTGCAGGAAGTGTTGCAGCGGCAACGCGAGGAGAGCGCACGCGTCGCGGGCGAAATGCAGGCCGCGCAGCGCATCCAGCTCGACACGCTGCCGCGGCCGGAGTCGCTGCAGGATGCGCGTGTCGAGCTGGCCGCGGCGATGGAGCCTGCGCTCGAAGTCGGCGGCGACCTGTACGATTTCTACCGCCTCGACGATCGCCGCCTCTTCTTTCTGTTGGGCGACGTCTCGGGGAAAGGTTTGCCGGCCAGCATTTTCATGGCCGTCAGCAAGGCGCTTTGCAAAAGCACGGCGTTGCGGGCAGGCGTCACCGACGTCGGCATGCTCGTCACGGAAGCCAACGCGGAAGTGTCCCGCGACAATCCGGCGTCGCTTTTCGTCACTGCGTTCGCGGCCATTCTCGATCTCGAAACAGGCGAGCTTGGCTATTGCAATGCCGGGCAGGAGAATCCATGGCTTCTGACGGCAGGCGGCGCCGTGGAGCGGCTTGCTGACGGTGGCGGGCCGCCGCTTTGTGCGGTAGACGACTACGGCTATCGTGCGGCGAGCGCGACGCTTGCCCGCGGCGACCTGATCTGCGTCGTCAGCGACGGCATCACCGAAGCGTCCGACGTGCGCGGTGCCCTCTACGGCACCGGGCGCGTCGAGGCCGCGCTTGCGAACGCGCGCTCGGCACGCGAGGCGGTCGATGCGATCCGCACGAGCGTCAAGGCGTTCGCGGGCGACGCAGTGCAGGCCGATGACATGACGGTATTGGCGCTGCGGTGGGTGGGCGCACCGTCGTCGGCACCCGCGTGAGACCGGCTACCGGCCCTGACGCAACGCGACCTACCGCACGACGATCTCGACACGCCTGTTGCGCGGCTCGGCGATGCCATCAGCGGTAGGCACGAGCAGCTCGCGCTTGCCGCGGCCGATCGCGACGATGTCGTCCGCGCGGACGCCGCGTCCGACCAGCATGGCCTTCACCGCATCGGCACGCTTGCGCGCGAGGTCGTCGTTGAACGCGGGCGTGCCGACTGCATCGGTGTGTCCGACCACCAGCACGTCGGGGACCGCGCGCTCACGCAGATCGGCGAACACGCTCTCGAGCGTGCGCTTCGACGCTTCGGTGAGTTCGTCCGAGCCTTCGACGAAATAAAGCGTGAACGACGCCGATCGACTCGGTTGCGCGGCGAGCGCGTCGCCGAAGCCGGCATTGATCTCGACCTCGCTCGCGCGGTATGGCCACGGGTCGGCGACGCCGAGTTCCGTAGCGGCGTACGGCTTGTCGAGCACGACCTGGCGATCGCCCTGCTTCACCACCACCGCGGCAGGATGCCCGTCCTGCGAGGGCAGCAGCACGATGCGCTCGCTCTGGAACGCGCAGCCGCACGAGACAGCCGCCAGCAGGAGCACCGCACCGCGCTGAAACGCGCGCACGGTCGGGATCACCGCGCGCTGACGACGAATTCGGTGCCGCGAACGCCGAGAACGGCCAGGGGCGTATGCACGGTCATCGCTTCCGGGGACTGCTTCGCGAGGCGGCCGGACACGACGGCAAGCGTGCCGCGATGCAGCGATGCGTCGAAACGGCCGGCATTGGTGGTGGAGTCGAACTCGTAACGATCGAGCGCGAGCACGCTGTTCGGGCCGGCCGAGAGCAGCGAGTTGTCGGTCATCGTGATGCCCACCGACCCGTCGCTACCCGTGCGCAGGACGTCGGATGACTGCAGCCGTGTGCCCGGCGCGGCCGCAAGCGATTGGCCGCTTCGCTCGATGGTGACCGCTCCCTTCGCCACCTTCACCTGGCCGATGTCGGCCGCCTGCGCCATTGCAGCCGTCGTGCCGGCCAGCGCGATCGAAAATGCCAATGCCATTCGCAACATGTTCCCTCCCCTCGGGACCGCCGACACCGCCTTCGAAGCGCCATTGTAAGTACAATTGCCCGCGCCTGCCTTCCTTCGCATCGCGTGCGGCGCCGCCGTTCGCGAATCGCACGCTGAACGAAGCCGGCGGGGACGTGCGACGACGTGCCATCCGACACCTCACTGATCGACGACGCCAGGGCCGCGCGCCGCGCGAGCAGGACGTTTGCTGCGCGGCTCGCGAGAATCCCGGAGATCAGCCGTTTCGTCGAAGCGTTCTGCGCGACGCACGACGCCGGGCGCGACGACACGTTGCGGATGACGCTCGTCGTCGAGGAGCTTTTTGCCAATACGATCGCGCACGGGCATCGCGGCGAATGCGACGCGCCCATCGTCGTCTCGCTTCACGCTACCGCCGAAGGCGTCGAGCTGTGCTACGAGGACACGGCGCCGCGCTTCGACTTGTCGGAGGCGCTCGATCACGCGCGTAGGCCGCTCGAGGACGAGAAACTCGCCGTACGTCCGATTGGCGGACTGGGCTTGCGGCTGATCGCGCAATACGTCGAATGTGCACGTTACGTGTACGAGCAAGGTCGCAATCGCGTATCGCTGAGGATGCGCCACGCGGTGTGACACGTAGATGCAGGTTCGCATGGAATCACACTGACTCTGCGCGGTCCAACCTCCACGGCGACATCGACCGAGGAGATCTCCATGGCACGCAGCACGTTGAACACCACCGGCGAAAGCAGCGCGTCCACGCGCAAGGGGCACGGCACGCGCGCGCTCGGTCCGAGCGATTCGAGCGACAGCGGAAGCGATGTCGTCGGCGGGCCGGGACTCAATCGCGACGATGGCCTGCCGCTCGTACGCGGGACGACGTCGGATCCGGATGTCGATTCACGAGGCGCGACGGCAGGCCCCGATCTCGGTGATGCCGACCTCGACAGCGACAGCGACCGCTACGGCACCGGCGAGCGTGCCGCTGCGGGCCGCGATTCCACCGAGGCGGTCGATGAAACGCTCACCGAGCATGACCGCGACGACGTCGAGGCGGTTCACGAGTCGGTGCCGGCACGCGATGCCGGCGATGTGGAATCGGACGACCGCCCGGACCTTGATGTCGAAGCAGCAGAGGAGGTCGACCGGCGAGCCAGGCGCAGCCGCGGACCGTAGACGTTCACGACGAGACCCGCGAACACGAACGCGGCGCCGACCGCCTGCATCGGCGCGAGCGATTCGCCGAGGAACAGCACGCCGCTCGCCACGCCCGACACCGGAATCAGCAGCGCGAAGGGCGACACCAGCGCTGTCGGGTAACGGTGGAGCAGCCGCGCCCACGACGCGAAGCCGAACAGCGTCGCGGCATAGGCCATGAACAGCACGCAGGCCCACGTTAGAGCGCCTGCCGAGGCCACGGCGCGCACGGCGTCCATTCCGCCTTCGAACGTGTAGGCGGCCAAAGCGAGCGGCAGCGGCGGCACGAGGCTCGACCACACGACGAGCGCGAACATGTCGTCGTCGTGTTCACCGGCCGCGCGCTTGGCGACGATGTTGCCGATCCCCCAGGCGAACGCAGCGACGAGCACGACCAGCAGTCCGGCCAGCGTCGTCGACAGGCCGCCCTGCACTTTGTAGATCACGAGCAGCAGCACGCCGAGCGCCGCGATCGCGGCGCCGGCGATGTTTTCGCCGCGGAGCCGGTCGCCAAGAAACGCGATGCCGAGCCCGATCGTGAAGAACACCTGGACCTGGATCACGATGGACGACAGCCCGGCCGGCATGCCGAGCTTCATGCCGAGGAACAACAGGCCGAACTGGAAGACGCCGATCGCAAGTCCGTAGGCGATCACGACGCCGGCCGGCACCCTCGGGCGGCGTACGAAGAAAACGAGCGGAATCGCCGCGAACAGGAACCGCAAGGCCGCGAGCGCGAACGGCGGCACCTCGCGCAAGCCCACCGCGATCGGGACGAACGAGAAACCCCAGAGAGCGACGACCGCGAGGATAAGCGCCAGGTCGCGCGGCGCGAGGTGCTGCTTCACCGGACGAGCTTAACACCGGTGTCGGAGGTGTAACTCCCGGTGTCGGAGGTGCAACTTCCGTGAGGTCGACGACATGCACCGATCGGCTTCGGTTGCACCTCCGATACCGATAAAAAAGGGCCGGCGCGCGGCCGGCCCTCGAAATTTAAAGCTTGCGCGACGCGGTTACTGATTGATCTTTATCGGAATCAATTGCGCCTGCGATTCGCCGTTCGCGTTGTCGAGCGTCACGACCATCACGCCCAGCGCGGGGGTCCGCGCCCATTCGGCCGAGTCGATGGCGATCGCGTTGTTCGCGTCCGAGCTGCCTGGCGAAACAGTCGCGAAGCCGCCTGTGGAAATCGAGCTCGACCAGGCGTTGAATTTCGCAACGCCGTCGACAGGCTTGGCGGTTTCGGTGTTGAGGTCGAAGCTGACGATGCGGTACGTCATGCGCGGATTCGCCGCGTTGAGGCACGGTTCGCCCGCGCGGCACAGTTGCGACGTACGCACCGGCAGCAGCGCCGTCGAGCTGTCGGTCGGAGCCGACGCCAGAAAGGCGAGGCTCGCGCCCGCCGAGCGCGTGCTGAACACGAACGAGCCCATCCGGCCATTGAACACGCCCGCCTGGATCGCGCCCTGGTCGACGCCCACGACGATGTAGTCGTCGGTGCCGTCACCATCCACGTCGACGTAGATATCGAACTCGTTCGTCGACGCATTCGACCAGCGCGAGTACGTGTTGACCGCGAACACCACGAGCTGCTCGGTCGCCGTGAACGGGAACGATTGCACGCCGACCGCGCGCACGTCATTGGCCAGGTCGCCCTTCTCCTTCTTCGACGACAGGCCCCATGCGTAGAAGTCGGCGTCGCCGTCGATGACCCCGTGCTTGTTCGTTACCGTGGCGACCGCTTGCGGATCCGTGCCTTCGAGCCTGCCGATCGACGTGGAGACGTCGGATCGCGGCCGCGGTACGAAGTAGTACGGAACGCGCAACGTGACGCCCCCGTTGTCCGAAGCGGATGCCGGCGTGAACTGCACGATGCCGGCCACCTCATGAAAAGACAGGCCGGAGCCGTTGGCCGCCCCGGCCGTTGCTGCCGGCACGCTGAGCGAGACGCTGACGATCGCATTTGCGCCCGGTCCCACGGTGACGCTCGACTTGTCGAGCGCGGTCGAATGCGACGATCCCGACGGCAGAACGGCGGCCACTTGGAACGTCGCCGACGTCGAGCCGTTGTTGCGCAGCTTGATCGTCTTCGTCTGCTTGTAGTCTCTCGTGAGCTCGGCGAAGCCGAAGTTGAGCGACGCGGTGAACTTCTCGTCGTTGGCGAGCGCGACCACCTGCGAGGCCGTCGATCCCGCGGGCTGCACGAGGCCGGTACCGGCACGGCTGGTGCGGTACCCGACGACGCTTGCCGGCGAGCCGGTGTTGACGATCGCCGCCTTGATGTCCTCGACGCTCCACGACGGGTGCGCCTGCCGCGTGAGCGCAGCGACGCCTGCCACGTGCGGCGAGGCCATCGACGTTCCGGAGATCGTCGTGCCGGCGTTGCCACCGCCGCTCAGCGTCGAAACGATGCTGACGCCGGGTGCGGCGATGTCGGGCTTCAGCGCGCTATCGCCCGTGCGCGGGCCGCCCGAGCTGAAGTCGCCGAAGCCTGCGAAATTCGGATTCGGGATCAGCACCGGCGTGACCGTAGCGCCCATGCCATCACGCGCGCGCAACTTGCCGCCATCGGAAGTGGGCGGAATCGGATTGCCGCCTTTCACGCCGAGGAACGGAATCGTCACCTCGAACGGCGTGCCGTCGTCGGGATTCGACGTGATCTTGCCCTCGAACGGCGGCAGCGTCGACGCGTTGTTCACCATGACGACCACGGCGGCGCCGGCCTGCTCGCCGAAGATCGCTTTCGCCACGCGCGCGCACACGCCGCGATTGGCGACCGCGAGCGTGTTGGGCGGAAGCGAGCCATATGCGGCGACGCTGCACCCCAGCGATTCGTCCTCGTCGGTCGTGGCCGGATCGTCGGTGAGAACCTTCACCGTCAAGCCCGCCAGCGGCCCGGCAAAGTCGTGACCGTTGGCGTTGATGGCGGTCATCGTCGTGCCGTCGGCGAGCGCGATCGTCGCGCCGGGGAAGTCCGGCGTCGGATCGATTGCGGCCGTGGCAATGGCGCCGACCGCGGTGCCGGGCGACCCGGTGATGTACTGATTGGCGCCGCTGTTGCCGGCCGACGTGACGACGACGACACCCGCCTTCGCGGCATTGGTGGCCGCGGCGGCCGATGGATCGTCCTTCGAACCGAACGGCGAGCCGAGCGACATGTTGATGACGTCCATGTCGTTGTCGACCGCCCATTCGATCGCGTCGACGGTGACATCCGTCGAGCCGTTGCAGCCGAACACGCGGACCGCATACAGATCCGCCTTCGGCGCGACGCCGGGGCCGACGTTCCACGAGTGGCTGGCGACCGTGGATGCGTTGTATGGGCCGGCGAACGTTGCACCGTCGTCGGTGACGCCGGATCCGGCTGCGCTGCCGGCGACGTGCGAGCCGTGGCCGTTGCAATCGAGCGGATTCGCATCGGGATGCGGAATCGGCTGGTACGTGTCTGACTGTGGGTCTGCGTCGTAGCTGTCGCCGACCAGGTCGACGCCGCCCTTGACGCGCGGCGCTGCCGGACCGAACAGCGCCGGATCGGCAGCGGAGGTCTCGTTCGCGTGGGCGGATTCGTAAGCGGCCACCGTGCCCGGGCCGCCGAAGTTCGCGTGCGTGTAGTCGATGCCGGTGTCGATCACCGCGATCTTGATCCCTTCGCCATGCAGGCCAAGGCTCTGCCACACACCCGGCGCGCCGATCATCGGCACGCCGTGGACGTTATCGGGCTTCATGAGCTGCAGCGAGCGCACGCCGACGACGCCCGGCAACGCGGCGAGCTGTGCGGCCTTGTCGCCGGCGATCCGCACCTTCATGCCGTTGTACGCGGACTGGTAACTGCCGAGCACTTTGCCGCCGAGATTTTCGATGCTGCCGCGCAGGCCGTTTTGCGCGCCCTTCAGTTGAGCCTTGATCTGCTCCTTTTCCTGCTTGGAAAGCTTCCGCCCTGCATTGGCTTGTGCGACGGCGACCGGGTCGGCGGACAGCTGCACGACGACGGTCGTCTGCGCGGTGTTGATGCCGAGCGGCACCCTGGCCGGCGAGACGAGCGCGTCGCTGTTCTCGAGCGGTTGAAACCGAACGGCAGCGACGCTCGTCGCAGCCAGGATGCCGGCTCCGAGCGCGAGCGCCTTGACGATGGGCGATACTGTGAATCGCATCGATCCTCCTAGGTTGTTCAAACGCCGTGGGTGTCCCGGCGGCGCGCGGATGATCGTGGACACTTTCGGATGCGTCAATATTGACGACATCGCGGTTTTCGTGCAGCCACCGCCGTGACGAATTCACATTCGTCTACCGAAAGCGCTGCGCTATAGTGCAAAATCGCCCGGCTTACGAAATCGTCCGGGCATCGCACCAAAACATGCGCAACGCCACCCGTTTCGCCGCCGGCCGCCGGCTCGACATCGTCTGCCTCGGCCGCTTCGGCGTCGATTTCTACGCGCAGCAGATCGGCGCGCGGCTCGAGGACGTGACGAGCTTCGCGAAATACCTGGGCGGCTCGTCGGCCAACACGGCGTTCGGATGTGCCCGCCTCGGTCTCGCGGCGGGACTGATCTCACGCGTCGGCGACGACGCGATGGGTCGCTTTCTCGTCGAGACGATCGCGCGCGAGGGCTGCGACGTGAGCCACGTCGGCGTCGATCCCGAGCGGCTCACGGCCGCGGTGGTGCTCGGCATCGAGGACAAGGACACGTTTCCGCTGATCTTCCTGCGCGAAAACTGCGCCGACATGGCGATCGGCGACGCCGAGATCGACGAGGCGTATATCGCGCAAAGCCGTGCGCTGCTGATCACGGGCACGCACTTCTCGACGGAATACATCAACGGCGTCAGCAATCGCGCGCTGGATCATGCGCAGGCGCACGACGTGCGCACGGTGCTCGACATCGACTACCGTCCCGTGCTGTGGGGCCTCACCAAGCGCGGCGACGGCGAGACGCGCTACATCGCGTCGGACACGGTGACGGCGCACCTGCAGAAGCTGCTGCCACGCTTCGATCTCGTCATCGGCACGATCGAGGAATTCAACATCGCGGGCGGCAGCGGCGACATCATGCAATCGCTCGCGGCGGTGCGCGGCAAAACGAGGGCAGTGCTCGTCGTCAAGCGCGGGCAGCTCGGCTGCGCGGTGATCGACGGCGCCATTCCGCGCTCGCTCGACGAGGCGTTCAACGGGCGCGGCGTCGAAGTCGAAGTGCTGAACGTGCTCGGCGCCGGCGACGCGTTCTCGTCCGGATTCCTGTCCGGATGGGTACGCGGTGAGGACTACGACGCCTGCGCGCGTTATGCCAATGCGTGCGGTGCGCTGGTCGTGTCTCGCCACGGCTGCGCGCCCGCGATGCCAACGCGTGTCGAGCTCGACTATTTTCTCGCGAACGCCGAGCGCATTCCACGCCCCGACCAGGATGCCACGCTCACGCGGCTGCATCGCGTCACCGCGCCGCGCACGCCGCGGCCCGAAGTCTTCGCGTTCGCTTTCGACCACCGCAATCAGTTCTTCGATCTCGCGCAACAGACGAACGCCGACGAGGCGCGTATTCCGCACCTGAAGCGATTGCTCGTCGACGCGGTCGCGGAAGTGGAGGCCGGGCGCGGACTGCAGGGCCGCATCGGCATCCTCTGCGACGATCGCTATGGCCAGGATGCATTGAACGCCGCCACCGGGCGTGGGTGGTGGATCGGCCGCCCGGTCGAGCTGCCGGGATCCAATCCGGTCGTGTTCGAGCACGGCCGCTCGGTAGGCACGGCGCTCGTCGCGTGGCCGCACGAGCACATCGTCAAGTGCCTCGTTCAATACCATCCCGATGCCGCGATCGAGAATCGGCTCGAGCAGGAGGCGCAGATCCGAGCGCTGTACGACGCCGTGCAGGCGAGCGGCCACGAATTGCTGCTGGAGATCATCCCGCCGAAAGCGTTGCCGCGCGAGCCGGATACCGTGTATCGCGCACTCAAGCGGCTCTACAACCTGAACGTCTTTCCGGAATGGTGGAAGCTCGAGCCGATGGACGAGGCGCAATGGATGGCGGTCGATGCGCTGATCGCCGAGCGCGACCCGCATTGCCGCGGTGTCGTGCTGCTCGGACTGAACGCGCCTGTCGCAACGCTTGCGAAGGGCTTTCGCGACGCGCGCGGCAGCACCACGTGCCGCGGCTTCGCGGTCGGCCGCACCGTGTTCCAGGAACCGGCGACGACATGGCTCGCCGGAATTGCCGACGACGCCGAATTGAAGCGCGCGGTTCGCGCCAACTTCGAGGCGCTGATCGACGCGTGGCGCGAGGCACGGCCCCGCGCTACGGTTGCGGAAAGCTGGCGCGAGTGCCGAACCGAAATAGGGTCGGAGACGACTTTCCGCGGAGCTTCGTCGACATGAGCGCCCGCGGGTCCGGAAAATCATCTCCGAGCGTCCGTCTCACGATGGCGCAAGCGCTCGTGCGTTTTCTCGCGGCGCTGCGCGTCGACGGCGAGAACGCGCCGCTGTTCGGCGGCGTGTTCGCGATCTTCGGGCACGGCAACGTCGCGGGGATCGGCGAGGCGCTCTACGCGCACCGCGACGTGCTGCCCACGTATCGCGCCCACAACGAGCAGGCGATGGCGCACGCGGCGATCGCCTACGCGAAGGCGCACATGCGGCGGCGGATCATGGCGTGCACGACGTCGATCGGCCCCGGCGCGACGAACCTCGTGACGGCTGCGGCGCTCGCGCACGTGAACCGGCTGCCCGTGCTGCTATTGCCCGGCGACATCTTCGTCACGCGCGCGCCCGATCCAGTACTGCAACAGGTCGAGGATTTTCAGGACGGCACCGTATCGGCCAACGACTGCTTCCGGCCGGTCTCGCGCTATTTCGACCGCATCGCGCATCCAGCGCAATTGCTGACCGCGCTGCCGCGCGCCGTGCGCGCGCTGACCGATCCCGCGCTGTGCGGGCCGGTGACGCTCGCGCTGCCGCAGGACGTGCAGGCGATGGCGTACGACTATCCGGAGGATTTTTTCGCACCGGCGCCGGTGCGCTTCGCGGGGCCGCCACCCATCGCACCCGATGTCGCAGCGGCCGCGGCGCTCGTGCGCGCAGCGCGGAAGCCGCTGATCGTCGCAGGCGGCGGCGTGCTTTATGCGCGAGCCACGGACGCCGTGCGCGTCTTCGCCGAACGCCACGGCATTCCCGTGTGCGAGACGCAGGCCGGCAAAGGCGCGCTGGCCTGGGATCACCCGTTGCAGCAGGGCGCGGTCGGCGTCACCGGTTCGCCGGCCGCGAATGCACTCGCACGCGATGCCGACGTCGTGATCGGCATCGGCACGCGACTCTCCGACTTCACGACGGGCTCGCATTCGATGTTCGAGCACGCGCGGCTCGTGAGCATCAACGTCAACCGGTTCGACGCGCAGAAGTGGCACGGCGTTGCTGTGGTTGCGGATGCGGCCGCGGCCGTGCCGACGCTGTCGGATGCGCTGGAAGGGTGGGCGGCCGACACCGCGTGGACCGGTCGGGCGAAGCAGGCGGCGGGCGAATGGCGGGAGGACGTCGCGCGCATCACCGGCGTGCGCGACGTCGCCAAGCCGTACGAAGGTGACGTCATCGGCGCCGTTCAGCGTTCTGCGCCCGATTCGCCTTCCCGGGACATCGTCGTCTGCGCAGCCGGAACGCTGCCCGCCGAATTGCACAAACTCTGGCGCACCGGGGTTCCCGGCGGCTATCACATGGAATACGGCTACTCGTGCATGGGCTACGAGATCGCAGGCGGTCTCGGCGTGAAGATGGCGCGTCCCGACCGCGAAGTGATCGTCATGCTCGGCGACGGCAGCTATCTGATGCTGAATTCCGAGATCGCGACGTCGGTGATGCTCGGCATGAAGCTCGTCGTCGTCGTGCTCGACAATCGCGGCTTCGGCTGCATCAACCGCCTGCAGCAGGCGTGCGGCGGTGCGCCGTTCAACAATCTGCTCGTCGACTGCGTGCGTGCGACGCCGCAGCCGCCGGCGATCGATTTCGCCGGGCACGCGATAGCGCTCGGCGCACGGGCGGAGAACGTCGCGAGCATTGGCGAGCTCGAGGCGGCGCTCGCGCGTGCGCGCGCCTCGGATCGGACGTACGTGATTGCCATCGAAACCGACCCCGACCGGACGACGGCGGAAGGTGGCTGGTGGTGGGACGTCGCGGTGCCGGAAGTTTCGCCGCGCGAAAAGGTGCGCGAAGCGCGCGAGCGCTACGAGCGCGAGCGGAAGGCGCAGCGGCCATGAGCGACAGTCGCGCGAGCGCTGCGACGACGCAGGGCTTCGACGTCCGCATCGGCATCAATCCGATCTCGTGGAGCAACGACGATCTGCCGTCGCTCGGCGGCGAGACGCCGCTCGCGACTGCGCTCACCGAAGGCGCCGCGATCGGCTATCAGGGCTTCGAGCTCGGCAACAAATTCCCGCGCGAGCCCGCGGCGTTGCGCGGCGTACTCGAGCCGCACGGTCTCGCGCTCGTGTCCGGCTGGTACTCGGGGCAGCTTGCGCGCCGCTCGGTGGACGACGAAATCGCCGCCGTGGGCCCGCACCTGCGGCTGCTCGCCAATTGCGGCGCGAAGGCCATGGTCTACGGCGAAGTCGCCGACAGCATCCAGGGCGCGCCGCAGCCGCTGTTCAAGCGGCCGCGGTTCGTACGCGCATCGCAATGGCGCGAGTATGGAGTGCGCATCACGGCGTTCGCCCGCTACACGCAGGAACACGGGGTGCGCCTCGCGTACCACCATCACATGGGCGCGTACGTCGAGACGCCGGCTGACGTCGATCGGCTGCTCGACAATGCGGGCGACGCGATGGGACTGCTGTTCGACAGCGGCCACATGACGTTTGCGGGCGGCAATGCGGTC
>DATEIQ010000059.1:0-10366 GCA_035278845.1 Casimicrobiaceae bacterium
GGTCGATTCCTCGCCGGTTACGTACAGCGTGCGATGCGCGGCGCCAAGCGCGGCGCCCGCCTGCAGCAGCAGCGTCGACTTGCCGATGCCGGGATCACCGCCGAGCAGGATCACCCCGCCGGGAACCAGGCCACCGCCCAGCACGCGGTCGAACTCTTCGAGGCTGGTCGCGATACGGGAAATCGCGCGCGGCTTGACCGCCGCGAGCGGCGTGACGGTCGACCGCGTTCCCGCGACGCTTTCGAACCGTGCGGCGGCGGGCGTCGCGATCGACTCGACGAGCGTGTTCCAGGCGCCGCAATGCGGGCATTGTCCCTGCCACTTGGGCGCCTGGCCGCCGCACTCGGTGCAGGAATAAAGCGTTTTCGGCTTCGCCACGTCAGCTGAGTTCGTCGGGCTCGGCCACCGCCGTGCCGAGCTTGCCGACGACGACGCCGGCGGCCTCGTTGGCGATCGCCATCGCGTCCGGCAGCGATGCGCCCGCGGCGAGCAGCGTGCCGAGCGCGGCGATCACCGTGTCGCCCGCGCCGGAGACGTCGAAAACCTCGCGTGCCTGCGCCGGGATCGACAGCGCGCCGTCGTCGGAGAACAAGCTCATGCCATCTTCCGAGCGCGTGATCAGCACGGCGCCGAAATCCAGATCGCGGCGCATGGCGTGCGCGCGGCGCGCGAGATCCGCCTCGTCGCGCGGACGCCCCGCCACCTGCCGGAACTCGCTCTGATTCGGCGTGATCACCGTCGCGCCGCGATAGCGCTCCCACTCGTCGCCCTTCGGATCGACGAGCACCGGCTTGCCGGCGGCCCGGGCGCGCTCGATCATCGTCACGATGTGCGCGAGCCCGCCCTTGCCGTAATCGGACAGCACGAGCGCGTTTGCATCGGCGAGCAGCGCGTCGAACTCGGCGAGGTTGGACGCGAGCAGCTCGTGGGATGGCGTCGTTTCGAAGTCGATGCGCAACAGCTGCTGCTGCCGGCCGACGACGCGCAGCTTCACGGTCGTCGTCAGCGCAGGGTCGCGCAGAAACGATGTCCGGATGCGTTCGGTGTCGAGCAGCCGCGCCAGCGCCTCGGCCGGCTCGTCGCGCCCGGTGCACGACAGCAGCATCGCATGCGCGCCGAGCGCTGCGACGTTGCGCGCGACGTTCGCAGCACCGCCGGGGCGCTCCTCCGAGCGCGCGATCTTCACCACCGGCACCGGCGCCTCGGGCGAGATGCGTTCGACGTCGCCGAACCAGTAGCGGTCGAGCATAACGTCGCCGACGATCAGCACGCGTGCATTCGCGACGCGCTCGCGCCAGTGGGAAAATCGGGCGGTCCCGTTCGTCGTGCGCGAGCGCGCCGAGCTGCGTTCCTGCTTCGTGCTCCGGTTCATGACATTGCACTGACGCCGGTATCGCCAGGCGCTCGTCCGCCGCGCCGGCCGATCGAATGGTGCTCGAGTCCCGCGCCTTCCACGACGTCGGTCTCGTAGAGATTGCGGCCGTCGAAGACGACCGGCTCGCGCAGCGTCCGCTTTAGCGCCTCGAAGTCGGGACTGCGGAACTCCTTCCATTCGGTCACGACGACGAGCGCATCGGCGTCCTCGCACGCAGCGAGCGGGCTGGCGGCGAAAGAGAGGTTCGGAATTTCGCCGAGCACACGCCGCGCCTCGTCGATGGCGACCGGATCGTACGCGCAGACGGCGGCGCCGCGCTCGACCAGCGCGTCGATGATCACGCGCGACGGCGCCTCGCGCATGTCGTCGGTGTTGGGCTTGAACGCGAGGCCCCAGAGCGCGAAACGGCGCCCGGTCAAATCGGCGCCGAAGCGCGCGACGATCTTGTCGACGAGCACGCGCTTCTGTCGCTCGTTCGCCGCTTCCACCGCGGCGAGCACCGCGAGCGGCGCGCCGGCGCGCTGCGCGGAAAGCTTGAGCGCCTTCACGTCCTTCGGGAAGCAGCTGCCGCCGTAGCCGACGCCGGGATACAGGAAGTGCCAGCCGATGCGCGGATCGGAGCCGATACCCTGGCGTACCGATTCAATGTCGGCGCCGAGGCGCTCGGCGAGGTTGGCGAGCTCGTTCATGAACGAGA
This sequence comes from Casimicrobiaceae bacterium, assembly GCA_035278845.1. Classification (GTDB taxonomy): domain Bacteria; phylum Pseudomonadota; class Gammaproteobacteria; order Burkholderiales; family Casimicrobiaceae; genus VBCG01. Next base: position 2,073 of record DATEIQ010000059.1, read on the forward strand.
TGCGCGTCGCGAGCATCGCGTTCGCCGCGTACTTCGTGAGCTCCGCCGAGCGCAGGTCCATCACCAGCAGGCGCTCGCGATTGCGCTGGAACGGCGCATACACGTTGCGCAGGATCGCGATCGCCCGCTCGTCGTCGGCGCCGATGACGACACGATCGGGCTTCATGAAGTCTTCGACCGCTGCGCCCTCCTTCAGGAATTCGGGATTGGATGCGACGGCATAGGGAATGTTCACGCCGCGCGCGGCGAGCTCGTCTGCGATCGTCGCGCGGACGCGATCGGCCGTGCCCACGGGCACCGTCGATTTGTCGACGACGAGCGTCCATTGCGTCATGCGGCGGCCGATGCTGCGCGCCGCCTGCAGCACGTATTGCATGTCGGCGCTGCCATCCTCGTCGGGTGGCGTGCCGACGGCAATGAACTGGACCGCGGCATGACCCACGGCCGCATCGACGTCGGTGGTGAAGCGCAGGCGGCCCGCCGCGACGTTGCGGTGGATCATCGGCTCGAGCCCCGGCTCGTGAATCGGGACGCGGCCATCGTTCAGCATCGCGATCTTGCGCGCGTCGACGTCGAGGCACAGCACGTCGTTGCCGACTTCCGCGAGGCACGTCCCGGTGACGAGCCCGACGTAGCCGGTACCGATCATCGTGATCTTCATGCCGGGTGCCCGAGCGTGCGGTTGATTGCAGCGAGCGCCGCGACGGGGTCCGCTGCACTCGTGATCGGCCGGCCGATCACCAAGTAGTCGGCGCCCGCCTGCGCCGCGGCTTCCGGCGTGGTGATGCGCGCCTGGTCGTCCTTCGCGCTGCCGGCCGGACGGATGCCCGGCGTGACCAGCGCGAAGCCAGGTCCGAACGCGGCGCGCATCGACGGCGCCTCGATCGCCGAGCAGACGATGCCGTCGAGCCCGCAGTCGCGCGCAAGCGCAGCGAGCTTCAGCACGTGGCGTCCCGAATCGAGGTCGATGCCGATTTCGTGCAGCGCCGCGTGATCGAGGCTCGTGAGCACGGTCACGCCAACCAGCAGCGGTCGATCGCGTCCCGTTTGCGCGGCCGTCGCAGCGACCGCGTCGCGCGCTGCCTTCAGCATCGCCCGGCCGCCGGACGCATGCACGTTCAACATCCACACGCCAAGACGCGTCGCCGCTGCGCACGCCTGCGCAACGGTGTTCGGAATGTCGTGGAACTTGAGATCGAGGAAGACGTTGAAGCCGCGGTCGATCATCCAGCGCACGGCGTCGGGCCCGGCCCGCGTGAACAGCTCGCTGCCGACCTTGAGCCCGCAGTCGTGCGGATCGAGGCGCTCGGCGAGCGCGAGCGCGCGCATCGGGTTGGCGAAGTCGAGCGCGACGACGACGCGCGGTGCGGCAGCGGTGTTCATCGTACGTTTCCCCGCAGTGTGCAAATCACGACGTGGCTACGCATGGTCACTCGGTCGAATCAGGGCGAAGCTACGCATAACCATCGGGCATCTCCGTGCGTTTCGGCGAATACGTTTCCCATTTCTGGCAGCCCGGACAGCGCCAGTAATACTGCCGCGCCCGGAAGCCGCAGTTGTCGCACTTGTAGAGGCCGAGGCGCTTGATGTGCTGCCCGACGAGCCCCTTGACGAGCGTCAGGTCGTGCCTCTGCTCCGGCGGCGATGCGAGCAGTTGCGCTTCGAGCAGACGGTCGAGGCCAATCAGCGTCGGATTGCGCGCGAGCTCGTCCTTGATGAGCGTCGCGGCAACCGCGGGGCCTTCGTGCTCGAGCGTCAGCGTGAACAGTGCATTCAAGAGATCGAGCGACGGATATTGCGCCTGGTAATTGCGCAGCAGCCGGATGCCGGTCGGCAGATCGTTCAGGCGACGGAACGCGTCGGCGAAGCGGTCGGCGGCGAGCGCGAGAAACGCCGGATTCTGCGACTCGATGCGCTGCCACGTGTCGACCGCCGCACGCCAGTCGCCGTTCTGGCCGGCGAGATCGCCGCCGATCAGGTTGGCACGCGTGCAGGCCCGATGCATCGCGAGCGCACGCTCGAGCTCCGCCGTTGCCGCGGTGGTGTCGGATCGCAACAGCGCCGCCTGCGCGAGCTCGCAGTGATATTGCGCGATCTCCTTGTAGTACGGCTGCTTCGCGAGCCCCTCCATGCGTTGCGTGGCGGCGATCGCCTTCGGCCAGTCCTTCTCGGTTTCGTAGATCGAGATCAGGTGCGACAGCGCCGAATGCTCGAACGGCGAATTGTCGAGCTTGCGGAACAGCGCCTCGGCGCGGTCGAGCAGTCCCGCGCGATGGAAATCCTGCGCGAGCTCGTAGGTCGCCATCGTGCGCTTGTCGGCAGCCAGCGTCGGCCGGTCGAGCAGGTTTTGATGCATGCGGATCGCGCGTTCGGTTTCGCCCTGGCGGCGGAACAGCGAGCCGAGCGCGAAATGCAGATCGATCGTCTGCGGATCGACCTTGACCACCTCGATGAACGACTCGATCGCCTTGTCGGGCTGCTCGTTCAACAGGAAGTTGAGTCCGCGGAAATACGACAGCGGCAGTGCCCGGGACTCGGTGAGCAGATGCTTGATGTCGATGCGCGCGGCGACCCATCCGAGCGCGAAGAACAGCGCCGGAATGGGCAGCAGCCACCAGAGCTCGAAGTCCATGCGCGGCGACGTGCGCGTCTTCCGGGCGTGCTAGAAGCCCGTGTTCGGCGGCTCGAAGCCGGGACCCGAGGCGGGTGTCGTGCCGGGCGCCTTGAGCTGCGGGTGCGCGGTGACCGCGCCGGCCTGCAGGTGATGCTCTCGCCGCATCCGGCTCACCTGTCGCCGCAGGCGCGCAATTTTCACCGCACCCGCGAGCAAGCCGAGCGCCACCCCCGCGGCGAAGGCGATCAACACGACGAACACGAGCGGCGCCTGCCACGAATAGAACGTGAACACGCGCACGGTGACGGGATCTGCGTTTTGCAGCGAGATGAACAGCAGCACGAGGAAGATCGCCGAGACGACGATCCAGCGGAGCACGCTCATGCTGGGCGACCGCTCGGTTGAACGGGCGAGAAAAAGGCGGCCCGCGCGTTGCGCGCTGCGGCCGCCTGCCTGACGCTCATGATGCGAAAGGTGTCCTGGTGAGCTGTAACGAAGGAATCGAGCTAATCCTGACCGACGTCGAAGTCGACCCGCTCCCGGAGCTCCTTGCCGGCCTTGAAGTGCGGAACATACTTCTCGGGTACCTGCACTTTCTCGCCCGACTTCGGATTGCGCCCGGTACGCGGCGGCCGGTAGTTGAGGCCGAAGCTGCCGAACCCGCGGATCTCGATGCGCTCCCCTTTCGCGAGGCTTTCCGCCATCGCGTCGAGGACCATCTTTACCGCCAGTTCGGCATCCTTGGCAACCAGTTGCGGAAACTGCGCCGCGAGGCGGTCGATCAGCTCCGATTTGGTCATGTCAGTAGCGCCTCGCCGTCAGCCGTTGGCCTTGTTGTCGAGCTTCGCCTTCAAAAGCGCGCCCAGGTTCGTCGTGCCGGTACTGGCGCCCTGGTTCTCCGCCGTCATCCGCTGCATCGCGGCCGATTCGTCGGCGTTGTCCTTCGCCTTGATCGACAGGTTGATGCTGCGATTCTTGCGGTCGACGTTGATGATCATGGCGCTAACGGCGTCGCCTTCCTTGAGTCGCGTGCGGATGTCCTCGACGCGGTCGCGGGAGACTTCCGACGCCCGCAGGTAGCCTTCGATGTCGCCGCCGAGCGAGATCACGGCGCCCTTGGCGTCGAGACTCTTCACGGTGCCGGCGACGACGCTGCCCTTGTCGTGCGTCGCGACGAAGTTGCTGAACGGATCGCCTTCGAGCTGCTTGATGCCGAGCGAGATGCGCTCGCGCTCGACGTCGATCGCCAGCACCACGGCCTCGACTTCCTGGCCCTTCTTGTAATCACGCACGGCCGTTTCGCCGGCGTTCGCCCACGACAGGTCGGACAGGTGAACGAGCCCGTCGATGCCGCCCGGCAGGCCCACGAAAACGCCGAAGTCGGTGATCGACTTGATCTGGCCCGCGACCTTGTCGCCCTTCTTGTGGTTGATCGCGAACTCGTCCCACGGATTCGGCATGCACTGCTTCATCCCGAGCGAGATGCGGCGGCGGTCCTCGTCGATCTCGAGGATCATCACCTCGACTTCGTCGCCGAGCTGCACGACCTTCGTCGGGTGGATGTTCTTGTTCGTCCAGTCCATCTCGGAGACGTGCACGAGGCCTTCGATGCCCGACTCGATTTCCACGAACGCGCCGTAGTCGGTGATGTTCGTCACCTTGCCGAAGAGGCGTGTGCCCGGCGGATAACGCCGCGACAGGCCCACCCACGGGTCGTCGCCGAGCTGCTTCAGGCCGAGCGAGACGCGGTTCTTCTCCTGGTCGAACTTGAGCACCTTGGCGGTGACTTCGTCACCGACCGACAGGACTTCCGACGGATGCTTGACGCGTCGCCACGCGAGGTCGGTGATGTGCAGCAGGCCGTCGATGCCGCCCAAATCGACGAACGCGCCGTAATCGGTGATGTTCTTGACGATGCCCTTGACGATCGCACCCTCGGACAGCGTCGCGAGCAGCTTTTCGCGCTCTTCGCCGAGGCTCTCCTCGAGCACGGCGCGCCGCGACACGACGACGTTGTTGCGCTTGCGGTCGAGCTTGATGACCTTGAAGTCGAGCTGCTTGCCCTCGTACGGCGACGTGTCCTTGACCGGACGGATGTCGACGAGCGATCCGGGCAGGAACGCGCGGATGCCGTTGATCATGACGGTGAGGCCGCCCTTGACCTTGCTCGTGACGAGGCCCTGCACGACGGAGCCCTGCTCCATCGACGCCTCGAGGTCGTGCCAGGCCTTGAGACGCTTCGCCTTGTCGCGCGACAGGCGCGTCTCGCCGTAGCCGTTCTCCAGGCTTTCGATCGCGACGGTGACGAAGTCGCCCGGCTTGACCTCGACCTCTCCCTTGTCGTCCTTGAACTCGTCGATTGGAATGAAGCTCTCGGACTTGAGGCCCGCGTTCACGACGACGATGTTGTAATCGACGCGGATCACTTCCGCGGTGATCAGTTCACCCTGGCGCATCTCCTGGCGCGCGAGGGATTCTTCGAAGAGCGCTGCGAAATTCTCCGCGCCGGCGCTCGATGTTGCTGCTTGCGTGGCAGTAGCCATGAAGGGTTGGTTCCTTTTCAAATTGCCGCCGACCTCGGCGCGAGAACCCGTTATCTCGCGCGGCGGCGGGCTGGTTGACGAAATCCGCGGGAACGCGCCGGCTAGGAAAAGCGCGCACCTGCGGCCCTTTGCGTGAAGCCGTGAGTCTTCGCGCGCGGCGCACGCGTTGCATGCCGCGCGCAGGACCCTGGAAGCCCTGCAGCCGTCGTGAAGTCCGTCAACCGACCCGCGCACGGCAGTGCGCCAGGACGGCGGCGGTGACTTCAACGATCGACAGATCGGTCGTATCCAGGATCACCGCGTCGGGCGCCGGCGCGAGCGGCGCAGCCGCACGCGTCGAGTCCCGGGCATCGCGTTCCCGGATATCGCGCAAAAGACCTTCAATAGTAACCGAGATTCCTTTTGCGATCAACTGCTTATGCCGGCGTTCCGCGCGAGCCTCGGCGCTTGCCGTCAGGAACAGCTTGACTGCGGCATCGGGAAAAACGACCGTCCCCATGTCGCGACCCTCGGCGACGAGCCCGGGGGCCCTTCTGAAAGCGCGCTGGCGCGCCATCAGCGCGCGCCGGACATTGGCATGGACGGCAATTCTCGAGGCCGCTGCCGACACCCGCTCGGTCCGAAGCGCATCGGCGACGTCACGGCCATCGAGCGTCGCGCGCCCGCCGGGGAACGACACATCCAGGCCGGCCGTCAGCGTCTCGAGCGCAGCCGCATCGTCGAGCATCGTCCGACCTTCGAGCGCGCGCAGCGCGATCAACCGGTAGAGCGACCCGCTGTCGAGGTAGTGAAATCCGAGCGCATGCGCGACGTTCCACGCGATCGTCCCCTTGCCCGAGGCGGCCGGGCCGTCGATCGCCACGACGGGCGCGCCAGCTTCGTGCGACGCCGCACCTTCGTCAGTCATGGTGCGCGATGCGCGCGAGCGCGTCGAAGTACTCGGGGAACGTCTTGCGCACGCATCCGGGATCGTTGATCGTGACGCCCGCGCCGCCGATTGCCGCGAGCGCGAAGCACATCGCCATCCGATGGTCGTCGTACGTGTCGATGCGCGCGTTGCGGAATTGGGCCAGCGGCGCGACCTCCATCCAGTCGTTGCCGGCCGTGAGCGTTGCGCCGAGCTTCGCGAGCTCGGCCGCCATCGCCGCGATGCGGTCGGTTTCCTTGACGCGCCAGCTGCCGATGTTGACGAGGCGTGTCGGCGCGCGCGCGAACAGCGCCGTGATCGCGAGCGTCATCGCCGCGTCCGGAATCGCGATGCAGTCGATCGTGCCGCCCGCGAGCGGACGTCCGCGGCGGGCTTCGATGAAGTCGTCGCCCATCCGGATCTCTGCACCCTGTTGCGCCAGCACGTCCGCAAAGGCGACGTCGCCCTGGATGGAATCGCGTCCGACGCCGGTGACGCGCACCGGGCCGCCGCCGATCACGCCGGCCGCGAGAAAGTACGATGCAGCCGACGCGTCGCCTTCGACGTGGAACGTGCCGGGCGAGACGTAGCCGGACGTCGGCGCGAGCCGGAACGTCGCTGCATCGGGTGTCTCGACGTCGACGCCGAAGCGGCGCATCAGTCGCAGCGTGATCTCCGCGTACGGCCGCGAAATCAGCGGCGTCGTGAGCGCAATTGTCGTGGCCACGTGCGCTGCACCGCGCGCGGCCGGCAGCGCCATCAGCACGGCTGAAAGGAACTGGCTCGACACGTCGCCGCGGATCGGCAGCCGTCCGCCCGCGTGGCCGCCGCAGGCGCCGATCGCGAGCGGCGGATACCCGTCCTTGCCGGTGTAGCGGATGTCGCATCCCTGGTGGCGCAAGGCGTCGACGAGATCGCCGATCGGCCGCTCGTGCATGCGCGGGACGCCCGCGATCGCATAGTCACCGCCCTGCATCGCGAGCGCCGCGGTCAGCGGGCGCACCGCGGTACCGGCGTTGCCGAGATAGAGACGCGCGGTGCGGTTCGGGAACGTGCCGCCGACGCCGTGAACGACGCATGTTGTTCCGGTGCGATCGAAGGCGACGCCGAGCAGTCGCAGCGCCTCGACCATGTGCGCGGTGTCGTCTGCGTCGAGCAAGCCCTCGAGCGTCGTCGTTCCGCGCGCGAGCGCCGACAGCAGGAGCGTGCGATTGCTGATGCTCTTCGAGCCGGGCAGCACGACTTCGCCCTCGGTGCGTGCGATCGGCGCAAGGTCAAGCGTCGCCGCGTCGCGCACGGTCACCGGCTTTTCGCTTTCTTCGACGGCGCGAGGACGGCCGTGCGCTACCGGCCGTCGCGAGTGGCCACGATGCCGCCCGCGGTCTCGCTCCAGCTGCGTCGCGCTTCCGACGCGCGCGTCAGCATCGTGTCGAGCGCGGCGCCGTCGCCATGCTCGATCGACGATGCGAGCGCGTCGAGCGCCGTGCGGTACGCGGCGATTTCAGTCAACAGCGCGTCGCGGTTGGCGAGCGCGATGTCGCGCCACATCTCGGGCGACGAACCCGCGATGCGCGTGAAATCGCGGAACCCGCTGCCCGCACTGCCCAGGTATTCCGCGCTGTCCTTGCGCGACGCGAGCTCGGCGACGAGCGTCGACGCCAGCAGATGCGGCAGATGCGAGACGGCCGCCAGAATGCGGTCATGGCGGCCGGCATCGAGCAGTGCAACCCGCGCACCGCACGCGGTCCAGAAGTCCGTGACGAGCGCCACGGCCTCCGCGGACGTTTCCGGCAACGGCGTCAGGATGACCTGCCGGCCGACGTAGAGGGTGGCGTCGCCTGCTTCGGCGCCCGACCGCTCGCTGCCGGCGATCGGATGCCCCGGGACAAATCGCGCGAGCTTCGCGCGCAACGTCTCGCGGGCGGCCAGCACGACATCCTGCTTGGTGCTGCCGGCATCGGTGATCACGGTGCGATCGCCGAGCACGTCGGCGAGTGCCGGCAGCACGCCGCGATATTGCGCGACCGGAATGGCGATCAGCACGAGATCCGCATCGGCGACTTCGCGTGTCCAATCGGCGTCGAGCAACAGGCCGCGGTCAATGGCGCCGCGGGCGAGCGCGCGATCGAGGTTCGCTTGCGACCGGCCGATGCCGACGACCTGCGCAACGCCGCCGGCCGCACGAGCCGCGAGCGCGCACGAAGCGCCGATCAGGCCGACGCCGATCACC
>DATEIQ010000060.1:0-12332 GCA_035278845.1 Casimicrobiaceae bacterium
TGCGCCGCCATCGTGCGATCGAGGCCGAAGAGCTTCAGCACGATCGACAGCACGAGCACGACCGCGAGGTTCGTGGCGACGAACAGGATGATTCGCTTCATGGGTTACCCGCCGTTGTCAGAACGTTAACCCAATATTAGCCCGGAATCCGGCGACGCAAGCCGGGGGAGAACCTACTTGCGCGTCCAGGAATCGCGCAGCGTCACCGTGCGGTTGAACACCGGCCGTCCGGCACGGTGGTCCTCGAGGTCGGCGACGAAGTAGCCGTGCCGCTCGAACTGGAAGCGTTCCTCGCCGGCCGCACTCGCGAGCGCGGGCTCGACGAGCGCGGTGATGACGCGCTTCGACGCGGGATTCAAATCGTCGAGAAACGTGCGCTCGCGCTCCTCGCCGTCGGCGTCGTCGCCGGCCAGCGCGACAGCGTGATGCGGCGCAGGCTCGGCCTCTTCGGCTGCGCGGGTGCCGGGATACGGCACGCGGAACAGGCGATCGTAGAGACGCACCTCCGCGGGCACGGCGTGATCCGCCGCCAGCCAGTGGATGTTGCCCTTCACCTTGCGGGCATCCGCGCCGGAGGTGCCGCTCCGCGTGGCCGGATCATACGTGCAGCGCACGAGCGTAACGTTGCCGGCGTCGTCCTTCTCGAACCCGGTGCAACGGACGATGTAGCCGTAGCGCAGGCGAACTTCCGCGCCCGGCGACAGACGGAAGTACCCCTTCGGCGGCACTTCGGCGAAGTCGTCGCGCTCGATCCACAGCTCGCGCGTGAGCGGCAGCATGCGGCGGCCCAGCTCCGGCTGTTGCGGATGGTTCGGTGCTGCGCACGCCTCGCTCGCACCTTCCGGATAGTTCTCGATCACGAGCCGCACCGGATCGAGGACCGCGATGCGGCGCTGCGCGCTGGCGTTGAGCTCGTCGCGCATCGTCTCCTCGAGCACGCCCATCTCGATCCACGAATCGGACTTCGACACGCCGATCCGCTCCGCGAACATGCGGAAGCCCGCTGGCGTGAACCCACGCCTGCGCGCGCCGACGAGCGTCGGCATCCGCGGGTCGTCCCAGCCGTCGACATGGCCTTCCTCGACGAGCTGCAAAAGCTTGCGCTTGGAAAGGACCACGTACGTGAGATTGAGCCGCGCGAACTCGTATTGGTGCGGCAGCGGTCGCTCGAGCCTGCCGCCTTCGGCGAGCTTTTCGATGATCCAGTCGTAGAGCGGCCGGTGATCCTGGAATTCCAGCGTGCAGATCGAGTGCGTGACGCGCTCGAGCGCATCCGAGATGCAATGCGTGTAGTCGTAAAGCGGATAGATGCACCAGCGGTCACCCGTGCGGTGATGGCGGGCGTGGCGGATCCGGTAGATGACCGGATCGCGCAGGTTCAGATTCGGGCTCGCCATGTCGATGCGCAGACGCAGCACGTGCGAACCGTCGGGGAACTCGCCTGCGCGCATCCGGCGCAGCAGGTCGAGATTCTCGTCTACGCTGCGGTCGCGATAAGGGCCCGCGACGCCGGGCTCGGTCAGCGTGCCGCGTGTGGCACGAAGCTCCTCCGCCGACTGGCTGTCGACGTAGGCGAGACCTTGCGTGACGAACCACTCGGCGAACTCGTAGAGAACGCCGTAATAGTCGGACGCGTGGTAGCGATGACTGCCCCAGTCGTAGCCGAGCCAGCGCACCGATGCCGCGATCGAATCCTCGAATTCGACGTCTTCCTTGAGCGGATTCGTGTCGTCGAACCGCAGGTGACACGTGCCGCCGTTTTCCGCGGCAAGACCGAAGTTGAGGACGATCGACTTGGCGTGGCCGTAATGCAGGTAACCGTTGGGCTCCGGCGGAAAACGCGTGACGACGCGTCCTCCGTACGTGTCGTTCGCGTTGTCTTCCGCGATGATCGCGCGCAGGAAGTTCGAGCTGGCCGAGCCAGGCAACGGGTCGCCGTCGCCCTTGCGCCGGGCGTCTGCGGGCTCGCGGTCCGCCGGCGCGCCCGGCGCCGGATCCCGCAGTGCAGCATGGAGCGGTTTGTTCATGAACAAGGTCGGGAACAGGGAATTCTAATCGCCGGCTGCTGTCGCGTCATCGGCCGCCTTACTAGGCGATTGCCGGTGCACCCCGGAAAACCGCGGTGGGCAACGGTTTGCGGGCGGGGGTTGTACGTAGGACCGGGGTTTTTTCCACAAATCCTGTGGATAGCCGTGTGCATATCTTGTAAATTCGATCACTAAGTGACGAGCCGGCCTCAGAAAATGCTCGCTGGACGAAAATCGAGCCGAAAAAAACAACAGTCCATTCAAGGACATGCTTTTACGTTTCCACAGGCGTAGCGTACCGAGTGCGACTGCCGGGCTGAATGCCCCATCGTGGCCGCAGGCTTCGACTGCGTTGCACAATTCTGAGACATGTCCTGGACAAATCGTCGTTTGGTGTAGACAACAAGTAACGAACCGCCAGCCCGTTTCCGGGACAGCGACCGATGCAGGATGATGCAGTGCGAAACGACGACCTCTTCCCATCCGAGGGCCCCGCTCGTCCGCCGGCGCGTCTGGCCGCCGCATCGCCGGTCGTCCCCGTTTCGCGCTTCATGGCTTCGGCGCGCCTGCTCGTCGAGCGCCAGCTCGGGCTCATGTGGATCGGCGGCGAGATCTCCGGCTGCAGCCGCGCGGCCTCGGGCCACCTGTATTTCACGCTGAAGGACGCGCATGCGCAGGTGCGCTGCGTGTTTTTCCGGCACAAGGCGCAGGGACTCGCATTCACGCTGCGCGAGGGGCTCGCGGTCGAGGTGCGTGCGACACCGACGATCTACGATGCACGCGGCGAGTTCCAGCTGGCCGTCGAAACCGTTCGCCAGGCCGGCCTCGGCGCGCTCTACGAGCGATTCCTGCAACTCAAGGCGGCGCTCGCGGCAGGCGGGCTCTTTGCCGAGGCGCGCAAGCGGCCGCTGCCGGCATTCCCGCGGCGCATCGGCATCGTCACGTCGCGGCACGCGGCCGCATTGCGCGACGTGCTCACCACGCTGCGACGACGCTTCCGCAGCGTGCCCCTCGTGCTGTATCCCGCTTCCGTGCAGGGCGCCGGCGCGGCGGGTGAAATCGCGTCGGCGATCCGGATGGCGAACGCGCGCGCGGAAGTCGACGTGCTGATCGTGTGCCGCGGCGGCGGCTCGCTCGAGGACCTGTGGGCGTTCAACGAGGAGATCGTGGCGCGCGCCGTGTTCGCGTCGGCGATTCCCATCGTATCGGGCGTCGGCCACGAAACCGACTTCACGATCTGCGATTTCGTCGCCGACGTGCGCGCGCCGACGCCGACGGGCGCGGCGACCCTCGCGGTGCCCGAATGTGCCGCATTGCGGCGTGCGGTCGCGGATCTCGCCCGGCGCTTCGCGCGGGCGCAGGCGCATCAAGCGTCAGCGCGCGCGCAGCGCCTCGATCTGGCCGCGCGCCGGCTCGTTCATCCGGCCGCGCGGCTCGCCCGCCAGGCGGAAGCCACGCTTGCGCTGCGCAACCGGCTGACCCGCGCGTTCGCCCATCGGCAGGCCGTCTGCATGCACCGCCTTCAGGCGCTCGATGCACGGCTCGGCCTCAGCCTCCGCGCGCCGCGCCCGCAACTTGCACGTGTGACGCACGCAGCGCGCGCGCTCGAGCGAGTGGTCCGGCAGCGACTCGCACTTGCGGCGTCAACGCTCGAGCGGCTGCAGGATGCGCTCGAACTGCTGAACCCGGGTGCGGTGCTCGAGCGCGGCTATGCCATCGTCACTTCCGCCGACGGCGCGATCGTCAGCGATGCGCAGCGCGTCGCGCCGGGCGATGACGTGGCGGTGCGATTCGCGCGCGGCCATGCGACCGCGACGGTGAAGACCACCGAACCGCCGACTTTGGGGTCAGAGCAATAAATCGCGCGGCTACGGTAATCGGCTCGGACCCGCCTACTTTCGCGCGACTTATTGCTCTGACTCCAAAGTGGCGTCACGCTTCGTCGGGTTCCGGGTCGTCGATGGCGCTGCCGGCGCGCAAGCGGACGCGCACGGCATCCGGTGCGCGCGCCGCGAGTCGCGGCGTCGATACGCGAACGTCGGCATTCTGTGCGCGGTGCCGCAGTGCGTGATCCATCAGCACGCACGCGAGCATCGCCTCGGCGATTGGCGTCGCGCGGATACCGACGCAGGGGTCGTGGCGGCCGTGCGTGTTGACGACGACCGGATTGCCCGCCTTGTCGATCGAGTGCCGGTCGAGGCGGATCGACGACGTCGGCTTGACGGCGATCGCGACGACGACGTCCTGCCCGGTGGAAATCCCGCCGAGAATGCCGCCGGCCTCGTTGCCCAGGAATCCTTCCGGCGCCATTTCGTCCGAATGCTGCGTTCCGCGCTGTGACACCGCGCGGAAGCCGGCGCCGATTTCCACGCCTTTCACCGCATTGATGCTCATCATCGCGTACGCGATGTCGCTGTCGAGCTTGTCGTAGACGGGCTCGCCGAAACCCACCGGCACGCCGCGCGCGACGACCTCGATGCGCGCACCGCACGAGTCGCCCGATTTGCGCAGTCGATCCATGAACGACTCGAGATCGGCAATCTGCGAGACGTTCGCCGCAAAAAACGGATTGCCGTCGACGTGCTCGAAGCCCTCGAACGCGATCGCGTTCTCGCCGAGGTGCGTCATGTGACCGCGGATTTGCACACCGTGGCGCTCACCCAGCCATTTGCGCGCGATCGCGCCGGCCGCGACGCGCACGGCCGTTTCGCGCGCCGACTGCCGGCCACCGCCCCGATAGTCGCGAATGCCGTATTTGTGCCAGTACGTGTAGTCGGCGTGGCCGGGACGAAACGTCTCCGCGATGTTCGCGTAGTCGCGGCTGCGCGCATCCTCGTTGCGGATCAAGAGCGCGATCGGCGTGCCTGTCGTCACGTCGTCGAATACGCCCGACAGGATTTCGACGGTGTCCGACTCGCGCCGCTGCGTGACGTGCCGCGACGTGCCGGGCTTGCGGCGATCGAGCTCGCGCTGAATGTCGGCCTGCGTCAGCGTGAGCCCGGGCGGGCAGCCGTCGACGACGCAGCCGATCGCGGGGCCGTGCGATTCGCCGAACGACGTGACGCAGAACAGCTTGCCGAACGTGTTGCCTGACATTGCGGTGTGCGCGATAGCGGTGAACCGACTATAGCACCGCACCTTCGCGATCTGCCCGATGCACGCCTCGGGTCGGCGCGATGCGGATCATTCGTCGCGCTTCATCTGACGCGCGAGGCGCAACCCCATGTACCCGAGCAGCACCGACGCCGCCACCAGCGTGCCCCATAGCAGCCATCGCGTGACGTCGAGCGGCTCGCGCATCGCCGCGCGGTTGGCCTCCGAAGGCGGTGCGGCGAGCGCTGCGACGCCGACGTTCGCCGGCAGCGGCTTGCCGGCGACGTAATCCGGAACGAGCGTGCGAACGGCGAGCGCACCCGGCGCCGAGCGCCGGCTGCCGTAGGCAAGCTCGAACGGCGCATCGCCGCGAGCCGCGAACACGAGCGGCTGCGCATACCAGCCGACGACGAGTGTCGGCGGCGTTTTGCCGACACCGCCCGCTTTGGGATCCAGCCGCGCGCGCACGTATCGTGCGGACGAAACGGGCACCGTGAGCGGGTTGTTGACCACTTCGCCGCCGTCCTGCCGCAAACGATATGCGACGGTGATGCCAACGGCGCGCCACGGCTGCTGCGGATCCGTTCGCACGTCGAAGTCCACCGGCACCACCGTGTTCAGCTCGGGCAGCTCCAGCGTGAGCCGCTCCAGCGGCAGCACGCCGCCCACGTCGAAGACGAACGCGTTCGGATCGTCCTTCTCCGCAACGCCGGCCGCCTTGCGCACGCGCCGGGGCGGCTCGAGCAGGCGATCGCCGACATCGCCCTGCACGCTTTCCAGCGCCGGCGGTTTTGGCGTCAGCCACGTCAATCGCAGATAGCGGACACGCAGCGGAGCGAACTCGATCCTGTTGCGCAACAGGCGACGCCCGTCGTAAGCGAGCGACAACAGCGGCGCGCTCGCGACGACCGTGCGCCAGGATGCGAGATCGTTGCTCGCGTCGACGCGCATCCGCGCGTTGACGTTGCCGTCGTCGGGCAACCGGATCGTCAACCCGACCAGAGGCTTGTCGAACTCGCCGGTATCGACCAGATAGCCTTCGACGCGCGCACCGGACACCGGCGTGCCATCGCGCGAGCGGATGTCGACGACCGTGCCGGCTGCGTCGGCCCGAAGCCTGATCGACAGGTCCGCGGTCTCCGGCCGCGTGGTGTCGACGGTGAGCGGAAAAAGAGCCAGCGGGCGCGGCGTGCTTGCCGTGGCGGTCGGCGAAGGCCGCGGCAGGAAGGCGTAAGGGACGGCCTCGCCGTTCGCATTGAACACGCGCAGGTCGCCGAGGTCGGGACGCGCCGCGCGGTCGTACACCGAATCGGGCAGCTCCAGTTGATAGAACGCCTTGCCGTCCGGCGTCGCGAGCGGCTGCCGCATCGCGAAATCGGACGGCGCTTGCGCGAGTGCCGCGTTCGCGAGTGCGAAAACGAGCGCCGCAGCCAGCGCGGTGACCCAGTGTTTCATGCCGCCTCCTGGCGCGGCGGCACGGGGGCGACGTAGCCGATGACGAGCAGCAGCACGCCCACGCCCATGAACGACACGATGCGCTCGACGCCGCCGACCTGCGACAGGTCGACGAAGAACAGCTTGACGACGACGACCGCGAGGAGCGCCGCGCCGGCCACCCACGCTGCGCGGTAGTGCCGGCGGTGAGCGACGACCATCGCGGCAAGCGCGAACACCGACCATACGATCGACAGCGCGGTCTGCACGATGCGCGACGTCCACATCGCCCCGACATGCCACGGCACGTCCGCCCAGTGATGCAGCGTGCGCAGCGTCGCGAACGTCACCCAGAACAGGAGCAGCCCGGCCGCGGATGCACCGATCGCCTGTGCCGATATCGCACCGAGCCGTGCGTGCTCCACGTCGCGCACGCGGGACAGCCACAGCGCGATCGCGGCGAACACCAAGCCCTGCGCGATGTCGAGCGGATTGGCGAGCGGGATGAACGGCAGCGGCGCCGGGTCGCCGGCGCTCGTCACGTTCGCGTAGAGCGTCCACGCGAGCGAGGCGACGACGAGCGGAATCGCGCACACGATGAGCCATGCGCGCACACGCACATCGGGCGCCCCATCCGCGCGCACACGCACATCGGGCGCCGAATCGGCGCGCATGCGCGCACCGGGCGCCGCATCCGCACGCACGGTCCAGCGAACGATCGTGAACACCGCGAGCGCCGGGGCGATCCCCCACGGCACGAGCCGCCACGCCTCGCCGCCCGCGTATTGCCGAGCCACCCATGCGAGCTCGCCGGCGACGACGAGCGTCAGCAGCCAACCTGCGATCGCACGGCCCGCGCTCGGAATTGCATCGGCAAGCGGCGGCTGCAGGCGATCCACGTGCCGTACGAGCAGCACCAGCACGGCGATCGCGAAAGGCCATGCGACGGCGCCGTACGCGCCGAACAAATGGCCGCCGCGCGGCGTCAGATCGCCGACGCGCCAAAGCGCGATCAACAACAGCGCCGGCGCGAAGAACAGCGCCGGCACGCGTGCAAGCGACCAATCGAGCCTGCGTGCGGCCCCTGCGAACGCGACCGCGGAAACGGCCAGGAACGCGACCAGCGCCGAAATGCGGGCGTCGACGGGAACGAAACGCTCGATCTCGCGCCAACCTGCACCGAGCCACCACGACACGGCCCACGCGAACATCACGGGCACTGCCGTGCGCTCGGTCTCGGTGACCGCAGTTGCGCCTGCGAGCCCGACGGGCCGCCCCGCAGCGCCGGTGGCAGTGGCCATCATCGGCGTCGCGTCGGCGCGGAGCGCGGAGGGTGGTACTCCGAGAATGCGCGCGCTGACGAATCCGCCCGTCGCGACGAGCAGCGCGCCGATGCAGTCCGCGTTCAGCACCGGCCAGTTGCCGCCGGCGAGCCGATGCGTCCACAGCGAGAATCCGAGGCCGAACGCGAGGCCTGCCGCAACCTGCAGCAGCAATCCGAACACCCGCGCACCGAGATGCTGCTGCCGCACGCCCACCCAAACGAGCGCCGCGCCTTCGAGTGCCCACGTGGCGGAAGTAAGCCGCGCATCGAGCGCGAGCGGCACGGCCAGCGTCGCGAACACGACCCCAAGGGCGAGGAACGATTCGGTCAGCAGGCGCAGGTCGTCGCGGTGACGGGTATAAAGCAGGCGTGCGAGGCCGAGATAGATCACCGATGCGCCGAGCGCACTCCATGCCATCCCGTATTCGATGCGGCGGACGAGCGCACCCTGCAGCCCCGCGGCGACGAGCGGCGTTCCGAAGACGAGCGTCGCGTCGACGTAGCGCCTCACTTCGAGCGAGCGCCGCATCGCGTAGAACGTCGCGATGCCGACGTAGAACAGGAAGAACAGCACGAGAAACGGCTCGGTCGTCGCGAAACTTTCGGGCCGGTAGCGCGTGACGCCCCACAGCGTACCGACGAGAAACGTGCAGACGAATCCGATGACGTTCAGCAGCCGCCACGCCTTGAACCAGGCGATGGCGAAAATCGCCGCGTTCAGCACCGCGTAATACGAGAACAGCATCACGTGGCTGCCGCCGCCGCTCGACGTCAGCACTGGAGCGGCAAAGCCGCCGACGATGCCGAGGATCGCGAGCGCCATCGAGTCCTGCCGCACGGCGAGATAGCTCGACAGCGCGGCGATCCAGAACAGCAACGTGAAGGCGGCGAGCGGCGGCAACATTTGATAGAGCCGCAGCGCGGCGAACACCGTCAGGTAGAGAACGCCGACGCCCGCTCCCTGCAGGCTCATCGCGTAACCGGCACGCGTGTTCCGCAACCGGAAACCGAGCGCGAGCAGCACGATGCCGCCGAGCGCGACGCCTGCAAGGCGCACGCCGATGGGAATCGTCACCTGCTCGGAGGCGTACTTGACGAGAAACGCGACGCCGATGAAGAGGACGACGACGCCGACGCGTGCGAGCGTGTTGCCGCCGGTGATCGCGCGCCAGACGGCGCCCGGCTCGCGCGTCGGCACTGCGGGCGGCACCCCGGGTGGTACCGGCGCCGACACCTCCGGCGGCATCGCTGGTGGCACGCCGTGCGCCGTCGCGGTTGTCGTTGCGGGCGCCGCGGCGGCCCGCGCGACCCCGTACGCCGGCATCGGCGGAACCGCGTCCGCTGCCGATGCCTCGGCGTGCGCCGTTTCTACGGAATCCGCTACCGACGCCTCGGCGGACGGCGACTCCTTGAAATCTGTCGGCAACACCTCGTCGACCGGCGCAGCGGTCGTCACGGGTGAAACCGGAGCGCCGCGCAAGGACGCCTCGAGCGTCGCGATCCGCCGCTCCATCGCTCGCAGGCGTTCGGCCACTCGCGGATCGAGCAGCGCGAGCGGATCGTCCGCTTCCGCCGCAGTGATCGCGGCTGCGCCGCTGCGCAGCGCCGCGCGCGACTTGCGCCACGAATTGACGACGAGCCCGGCAATCAGGCCGATGAAACCACCCGCGACGATCGCGTCGAAACCGCGGCCGAGCATCCCGCCAAGCACCGCGCCCGCCAGCATCGCCAGCAATGGCACTTTCTTCTCCCTCTTCCGCCGATCTTCGCCTGGCGGCGCGTCAGCTCATTTGCCGTTCCCTTCAGGCCATCGCAGCGGCGTTACCGACGCATCCGCGCGCGGCGCCGTTACCTTGCATCCCCGCGCAGCGCGCGCACCTGCCGGAACAAGGCGTCGAGCGTAGCATCGGCCGGCCGCATCGGTGGCGCCGCGACGAGCCAAATTCGCGAAAAGATGCCCCGCATCCTGCGCATCGCGCTGCCGCGGTGCGAGCGGGAGAAAAAGCTGCCCCACAATCCCCGCAGCGCCATCGGCACCACCGGCACGGGCGTTGCCGCGATGATTCGCTGCACGCCCGGCCGGAACGTGTTCATTTCCCCGGTGTGCGTGAGCCGCCCCTCGGGGAAGATGCCGACGATCTCGCCCGCTGCGAGCGCCGCCGCCACTTCGCCGTAAGCGCGTTCCTTGACGCGCGGATCCTCGCGTTCGGAAGCGATCGGAATCGTCCGCATCGCGCGGAAGATGAACGACAGCAGCGGCGCGCGGAAGATGCGGTGATCCATGACGAACCGCACGGGGCGCGGCACGCACGCGGCGATGACGACGGCGTCGACGTAGCTCACGTGATTGCAGACGAGCACGCACGGGCCCTCCGCGGGAATGTTGTCAAGGCCTTCCTCGCGGACACGATAGACGGTGTGCACGAGCAGCCACGCGAGGAATCGCATCAGGAATTCGGGCACCAGCGCGTAGATGTAGGCCGCCACCACCGCGTTCATCAGGCCGACGGCGAGAAACAGCTCGGGCACCGACAAACCGGCTCGCAACAGGCCGATCGCGACTGCGGCCGAGGCGACGATGAACAGCGCGTTCAGGATGTTGTTCGCGGCGATGATTCGCGACCGGTGCGAAGGCTGCGACCGCGCCTGGATCAACGCGTAGAGCGGCACCGTGTAGAAGCCGCCGAACGTCCCGAGCAGGATCAGATCGACCAATACACGCCAGTTCGCGCCGCGCGCGAGGAATACGCCGATGCCATGCTGCGCCTCGGCGTGCATGCCGCGGGTCGCGAACCACAGATCCACGGCGAAGAGCGTGAGCCCGATCGATCCGAACGGCACCAGGCCGATTTCCACCTTGCGCCCGGACAGCCGCTCGCACAGCAGCGAGCCGATGCCGATGCCGATCGAGAATATGGCGAGCAGCAGCGTGAACACGTGCTCGTCGCCACCCAGCACCCGCTGGGTGAATGCGGGAAGCTGCGCGAGCCAGATCGCGCCGTAGAACCAGAACCACGAGATGCCCAGCATCGATCGCCACACGACGATGTTCTCGCGCGCGACGCCGGTCAGGTTGCGCCACGTCTCGGTGAACGGATTCCAGTCGATCGCAAGCGCAGGCGCCACCGGCGGCGTGTGCGGAATGCGCCGGCTCACGAGCCAGCCGGCAATGGCGATCGCGATCGCGAGTACACCCGCGTAAACCGGTCCGTCCGGGCGCATCGCCACGACGAGGCCGCCTGCGATCGTGCCAAGCAGGATCGCGACGAACGTGCCCATCTCGACGAGCCCGTTGCCGCCCGTCAGCTCCTCGAGCGTCAGGTGCTGCGGCAGGATCGCGTACTTGACCGGGCCGAACATTGTCGAATGGACGCCGAGCAGCGCGAGCGCTGTGAACAGCAGCGCGACGCTCGAAAGCGCGAAGCCCGCGAGCCCGACCAGCATGATCGCGATCTCGAACAGCTTGACGAAGCGGATGAGCCGCGACTTCTCGTACTTGTCGGCAAGCTGACCGGCCGTTGCCGAGAACAGCAGAAACGGCAGGATGAACACCGCACCGATCAGGTTGACGATGGTGCCCGCGTCAACGGCGAACAGGCTCGCGGCCTCGAACGTGACGAACACGACGAACGCGTTCTTGAAGACGTTGTCGTTCGCGGCGCCGGCGAACTGGGTCCAGAAGAACGGGCCGAAGCGGCGCTCGCGCAGCAGCGCGAACTGGCTGCGGGATGCGGCACGCTCGGCGGACGCGCGCGACGCGTCGGGCTCGGCCGTCTGCAGGGTGGTGGGCTGCGTCATCGACGTGCCGCGCATTCTCCCGGCGGCTGCCGGCGCGCGCAAGCCGGTACGTCGGGCGCTTCGCCAACGCGCGCGAAGCGGCTACGTCGAGGCGCCGATCGACGAGCGATCTAGCCCGGCTTCCCGTCGAGGCGCGGCCGCGTCAGGATCGGCCAGTAATGGATCGCGTAGAGCGCAAACGCCGCGGACCAGCACAGGCCCGACAGCACGACGCTCGCCAGATAGTGGTCGGGCAGCGCAATGCCGCCGCCGACGCGCAGCAGCGCCGCGAGCTGAACCAGCGCGTAACACAGGACTTCGCTGCTGCCGGCCTGCAATGGCCGGCCCGAGTGTCCGCGCGCCGTCCGCGTCATCATGCCGATCGTCATGCCGCCGATGGCGCCGATCGTGAGCGCGTGCGTCGCGAGCGGCGGAGCCACGAAACCATAAGCGGCGAGCGCGCGCAGCAGCAGATACACGACGATCCATGCGTACGCCGCGTGCAGCACCCAGACGATCGGCACGCGCGTCGTCCGCCACGGCTGCCAGAGCGCGAGGCGAACCGCGTGCGCGACGGCGACAGCGAGCGCGAGCGCGCCGACGATTTGCGCATCGAGGCCGAGCAGATCCGCGGCGAGCAGCGCAAGCACGCCGCCGAGCGCCGCCTTTTCGACGAG
>DATEIQ010000061.1:0-21972 GCA_035278845.1 Casimicrobiaceae bacterium
CCGAGCTACGTGGTCGGCGTGCAATGGCACCCCGAGTTCATGTTCGGACCGTACATCGGTGAGTCGCATCTCGACGGCTCTCCGCTTCTGAACGAGTTTCTCGAAGCGGCGCGCGCGCGGAAAGCGAAGCACTGATGGCGACGACGCTCTCGATCACCAATCCCGCGACGGGCGCGACGATTCTTCGCGTTGCAGCCGACGGCCCGCGCGAAGTCGCGGCGCGTTATGCGGCGGCGCGGGCCGCCCAGCCGCGCTGGGCCGCGACGCCACTGCGCAAGCGCCTCGCCGCCATCGCGAAATTCCGCGAGCTCGTCGTCGCGCGCACTGATGCACTCGCACAGACGCTAACGCAGGAGGTTGGCAAGCCGATCCGCCAGTCGCGCAACGAGCTCAAGGGACTGCTCGCGCGGCTCGACTTTTTTCTCGCCGAATCTTCGCGCGCGCTCAGGGAGGAAAAAGTCTTCGCCGATCCAGCGCAGAAGCTCGACGAGCGGATCACGCACGAGCCGCTCGGAGTCGTCGCCAACATTTCGGCGTGGAACTATCCCTATTTCGTCGGCAGCAACGTCTTCGTGCCGGCGCTCGTTGCGGGCAACGCGGTCCTCTACAAGCCGTCGGAATTCGCGACCCTGACCGGCCGACACATCGCCGATCTGCTGCACGCAGCTGGCGTGCCCGACGACGTGTTCGTTCCCGTCGTCGGCGGCGGTGCGACGGGCGCCGCGCTGCTGCGCCAGCCGGTCGACGGCGTGTTCTTCACGGGTTCATATGCGACAGGCGCAAAGATCGCAGCGGCAGCCGGCCGGCGCATGATCAAGGTGCAGCTCGAGCTCGGCGGCAAGGATCCGGTGTACATCTGCGACGATGTCGACGTGAAGGCCGCCGCGGCCGCCGTTGCGGACGGTGCGTTCTACAACACGGGCCAGTCGTGCTGCTCGGTCGAGCGCATTTACGTGCACGACGCGATCCACGCGGCGTTCGTCGATGCGTTCGTCGCCGAGGTGAGCTCCTACAAGGTCGGCGATCCGACCGATGAATCGACGTACATCGGTGCGATCACGCGGCGGCCGCAGCTCGACGTGCTTCGCCGGCAGGTGGCCGATGCCCGTCGCAAAGGTGCAAAGCTGGCCGTCGGCGGCGCAGCGATCAAGCGCAAGGGCAACTGGTTCGCGCCCACCGTGCTGACCGACGTCGACCACTCGATGCTCGTCATGCGCGAGGAAAGCTTCGGGCCGATCATCGGCATCCAGGCGGTTGCCGACGACGATGCAGCCGTCGAGCTGATGAACGACACCGAATACGGGCTCACCGCCGGTGTGTACACGCAGGACGCCACTCGCGCGCGGCGCGTGCTGGCGCGCGTGGCCGCGGGAAGCGTCTACTGGAACTGCTGCGACCGCGTGAGCCCGCGCCTGCCGTGGTCGGGCGTCAAGCATTCCGGCGTCGGCCTTACGCTTTCCACGATGGGCATTCAGACGTTCACGCGCCCGAAGGCGTGGCACCTGAAGGCGTAAGAGGCGACTTCGGGGTCGGAGGAACAGGTTGACTTGTTCCTCCGACCCCGAAGTCAAAACACCCTTACACGCTGCGGTTGAACCACAGCAGCGACAGCCCGAGCGCCGCCACGACGAGCACCGCGGCCGCCGCCGCGAACAGCGACGTGATCTCCATGCTCTTGCGCTCGAGCACGAGCTTGGAGTTGAGGCTCTGGTACACCTTCGTGAGGTCCGCGGCGGTGCCCGCGTAGAAGTACTCGCCGCGCGTGATGTCGGCGACGGCCTTCAGCGTTTCCTCGTCGAGGCGCACGTACGCGGACCAGCCCTCGAAACCGATCATCGCGCCGGCGGCCGTGCCGAAGCCGACGGTGAACACGCGCAGCCCCCGATCGGCCGCCATCCGCGCCGCGTCGAGCGGATCGGGGCCCGTCGTGCGCCGCCCGTCGCTCATCAGAATGATCACGGCGTTGTTGTACGACCCGGGAGGCACAGGGTCGACCTTCTTCGGCTCGGGCTTGCCCGGGTCCAGCTTCTTGCCACGCTCCGGCGCGGTTCCGCGCCAGAACCCGCCGGGAACGGCCAGCGACGCGACGTCGATGCCGGCATCCGGAAAGAGCGTGCCGAGCGCGACATACAAGGCGCTGCCGGTGGCCGTGCCGCGCTGCAGCTGGAAGCCATCGACCGCTGCGAGCAGCGCCTCCTTGTCCTTCGTCGGCGGCTGCACCAGTGACGCGGACGCGCCGAACGCAACGATGCCGATGCGAGCGTTCGACGGATGCTCCTCGATGAACGACTTCGCGGCGATCTGCGCCGCCGTGAGCCGATTCGGATCGACGTCGGTGGCGCCCATCGACAGCGACACGTCGATCGCGAGCATGATCGTCTGCTGCTGCGAAGGCAACGTCACCATCGCCGTCGGACGCGAGATGGCGACGACCATCGTCGCCAGCGCCAGCAGCAGCAGCGCCGGCGGCACGTGGCGGCGATAGCGGTCGCGGCGGCCCAGCGCCGCCTTCACGAGCGCGAGGCTCGGGTAGCGGATCGCGCCCTTCTTCCTGCGCCGCAGCCAGTAGACGTACGCCGCGACGAGCGCAGGAATCGCGAGCAGCCACAGCAGCATCGTCGGCCAGATGAAATTCATTGAACGCCGCCCTCCGTAGCGGCTTCCTGCAGCTCCGCGGCCCGCAGCGTGTTGGCAAGCAGCGTGGCAATCGTCATCGGGCCGACGCCGCCCGGCACGGGCGTGATCCAGCCGGCGCGCTCGCGCGCCGCCGCGAAATCGACGTCACCGACGAGCCGGCCGGCCGCATCGCGATTGATGCCGACATCGACGACGATCGCACCTTCGCGTATCCAGCCGCCCTGTACGAATGCTGCCTTGCCGATTGCGGCGACGACGATGTCGGCGCGGCCGACGATCGCAGGAAGGTCTCGCGTCGCCGAATGGCAAATCGTCACCGTGCAGCGGGCCATCAGGAGTTCGAGCGCCATTGGCCGCCCGACGATGTTCGACTGCCCGATGATCACGGCATGCATTCCGACGAGCTCCGTCTCGGTTTCCGCGAGGAGCTGCATGCATCCATAGGGTGTGCACGGCCGCAGCGTCGGCATGCGAAGCACGAGGCGTCCCATGTTGTACGGATGAAAACCGTCGACGTCCTTGCGCCAGTCGATACGCTCGATGACCCGCTCCGCAGTCACCTGCTTCGGCAACGGAAGCTGCACCAGAATTCCATGAACCGCGGGATCGGCGTTCAGGCGGTCGACGACCGCGAGCAACTCGCGCTCCGGGACGTCTGCCGGCAGATCGACGGCAAACGAGCGCATGCCGGCAGCGTCCGTCATTTTGCGCTTGTTGCGGACGTAGATCTGCGACGCGGGATGCTCGCCGGCCAGCACCACCGCGAGCCCCGGCACGGACCGGCCGCTTGCGACGCGCGCATCCACGGCGGCCTTGATCCGGCCGGTCAATCGTTCGGCGACGGCCTTGCCGTCGAGAATGCGGGCAGCCATTGAGCGTTAGCAGCCTGATGCGGCGCGAGCGCCTCGGGAATGGCCCAAGGGTTGCCATCGCGAACCACTACAATGCCGCGGTGATCGAGGCTCCAATTCTAACGGCAATCCGACGCCGGCTCGATCGCGCGCAGGTGCTTCCGCCGGTCGGATACCGGCCGTTCGTCGTCGCCGGCGAGCGCGTGGGAACGATCGACGATGCGCGCGCCGCCCGGCTCGGCCGTTTTCGCGCGGGCCTCTTCGTCGTCGACGCGAATGCCGTCACGCTGACCGGGCGGTTACACGACTTCGCGTCGCGGACAGCGGCGCTGGCCGACGTCGCGCTCACGCTGCGCGACGAGGGTGCGCTGCCGGCATGGCGTGACGAGTTGTACGCGATCGCGACGACGTTCGGCGCACCGCCCATTTGCCACATCGAGCGCGGGGCCGCGCGTTATTTCGGCGTGCAAACGTGGGCTGCGCACGTCAACGGCGTCGTTGGCGAAGGCGCAGGGACGAAGCTGTGGTTCTCGCGCCGCAGCACGACCAAGGCCGTCGATCCCGGCCTCCTCGACAACCTGGTCGGGGGCGGCATCGCGGCCGGCGCGTCGGTCGTGGAAACGGTGGTCAAGGAATCGTTCGAAGAAGCTGGCATCGACCAAGCGCTCGCGCTGACCGCACGGCCCGCCGGCACGCTGCACATCCGGCGGCCGATGTTCGATGGATTGCAGCTCGAGACGCTGTTCGTGCACGACCTCGCGCTGCCGCCGGACTTCGTCCCGCGCAACCAGGACGGCGAGGTGTCCGGTCATCGGCTCGTCGATCTCGACGAAGCGGCGCGCCTGATTGCGCAGGACAGCGGTCCCGACGAGGTGACCGTCGACGCCAGCGTCGTCGTGCTCGACTACCTGACGCGCGGCGTCGCGCCGCCCGCCTGACGCACCGGTCGCGCTTGACCCGCCGCGACGTGGCGATACAGAATGCCCGGCACCCATTATTGGCGGTCACCCGGAATTCGCCGGCGAGGCCGCGACCTTGCGGAGGAACCATGAAGCGTCACGTCGACATCCTTGCCTGCCTGGCCTGTGCCGCCCTCACCTTTCCCGCTGCCGCACAGCAGGTTACGTTCATGACGGGGCCGCAGGGCGGCTCGTGGATTCCGCTCGGCGGCGCCCTGAAAGGCATGTGGGAGAAGGAGGTGCCGGGGCTCGCGATCCAGCAGACCCCGGGGGCCGGGATCGCGAACGTTCGCGGCGTCGACGAGGGCAAGGCACAGATCGGCTTCGCCAACTCGGCCACGACGGTGGACGGCGTCGAGGGTCGCGCACCCTATCCGAAGAAAACGACGAACGTGTGCCAGGTGGCGAATCTCTATCCGCAGTACTTCCAGGTCGTCGCGCTCAAGGATGCCAACGTCAAGTCGTTCGCGGACTGGAAAGGCAAGTCGCTCGTCACGCAGTCGAAGGGCAACACGGCCGAGCTTCTGACCGCCGACGTGCTGAAGATCAACGGCATGAGCTACCAATCGCTCGGCAAGGTGCAGTTTCAGGCTGCGTACACGGACGCCGTGTCGATGATGAAGGACGGGCATGCGCAGGTGTTCACGCTTGGCACGACATCGCCGGCATCCGCGATCATGGACCTCGCGAGCGCGCGCGACATCGACCTCGTTCCCGTCGACGACAAGACGATGTCCGCGCTCAACAAGATGAACCCCGGCTATCACAAGCTGATCATCAAGGCCGGCACGTATCCGAAACAGGACAAGGATGTGCCGGCGATCGGCTACACGACGCACGTCATTGCCGCGTGCGACCTGCCCGAGGACACCGTTTACAAGATGACGAAGGCAATGGCGACGCATATTGCCGACATGGCGGCCGTGGTCAAGCCGATCCAGGGGCTGACGGCGAAGGACATGGCCGTCGACATCGGCGTTCCGTTCCACAAGGGCGCGGCGCGCTACTACAAGGAAGTCGGCGCGATGTAGTTCTTCCGGCGCCCGCTTTCCGGGCGCCGGTTTCGTGGGAGCGCGCTTGGCCACACCTCAGACGGCGGTCGTCTCCGACGAAGCGCAGGCGACGACGCCGACGAGCGCCGCATTGCGCGCCGTCGTGCAGATCGTCGCCGTCGCGATGTCGTTGTACCACATGTACGTCGCGGCCTTCGGCCCACCGGAGGCGGTGATCTTCCGCGGCACGCACCTGCTGTTCGCGCTTACCCTCGTGTTCCTGCTCTATCCGGCGCGTCCCGGACGACCGGCGTGGCGTGCGCTCGACGTCGTGCTGCTCGCACTCGGATTCGGCTTCGTGCTGCACATCCTTCTCAACTACGACTACTTCGTCAACCGCATCATCTACATCGACGACCTGACGGCGGGGGACCGTTTCTATGCCGTCGTCGCCGTGATCGTCGTGCTCGAGGCGACGCGACGCGTGATCGGGCTCGCGCTGCCGCTCACGTCGATCGTCTTCCTCGCGTATGCGGTGCTGCTTACCAACGTCAAGCCGGACGTGCTGCTCGAACAGCTTTACCTGTCGACCGAAGGGATCTTCGGCTCGACGCTTGGCGTGTCGGCGAGCTACGTCATGCTGTTCGTGCTCTTCGGCGCGTTCATGGAGAAGAGCGGCACCGGGCAACTCTTCATGGACTTCGCGATGTCGATCACCGGGCACACGGCCGGCGGGCCGGGCAAGGTGTCGGTGGTGTCGTCGAGCCTGTTCGGCACCGTTTCGGGAAGCGCCGTTGCGAACGTGATGGTCGACGGGCCGATCACGATTCCGCTGATGAAGCGCACGGGCTTCCGGCCGCCGTTCGCGGCGGCCGTCGAGGCGGTCGCGTCGACCGGCGGGCAGATCATGCCGCCGGTGATGGGCGCCGCGGCGTTCGTGATGGCCGAGTTCCTCGCGGTGCCGTACCTGCAGATCACGCTGTGGGCGGCGATTCCGGCGCTGCTGTATTACATCGCCGTGTTCTTTGCTGTTCACTTCGAGGCGAAGCGCTACGGACTCGCCGGCGTGCCGCGTGCTCAGCTGCCGCGATTCACCCGCGTGATGACCGAGCGCGGCCACCTTTTCATTCCAGTCTTCATTGTTCTGTTCGGGCTGATCCTTGGCTACTCGGCGCCGCTTTGCGCGCTCGCGGGTGCGCTCGCCTGCATTCCGGTCGCTTTGCTCCGGGCGACGACGCGCGCGGGGATCACCTGGCGCAGCGTCTACGACGCGCTGATCGACGGGGCTCGCAATACGCTCGGCGTCGCGATGGCGTGCGCCTGCGCGGGTATCGTCATCGGCGTCGTGACGATCACCGGGCTCGGCATCGTATTTACGCAGTTCGTCGTCGCACTTGCGCAGAATTCGCTGATACTCGCGCTCGTGCTGACCGCGGTGGCCGGCATGATCCTCGGCATGGGCATGCCGACGACCCCGTCGTACATCGTCATGGTGTCGCTGCTCGTTCCGGCCGTGATCAAGCTCGGCGCCGTCACGCCGGCCGCGCACATGTTCGCGTTCTACTTCGCGATCCTGTCCGCGATCACGCCGCCAGTCGCGCTTGCCGTGTTCGCCGCCGCCGGTCTCGCGAAGACCGACCTGTGGCAATCGGGGTGGGAGGCGGTGCGCGTCGCAGCGCCGGCGTACATCGTGCCGTTCATGTTCGTCTACGAGCCGTCGCTGTTGACGATCGGCGATCCGGTGACGGTCGTCACGTCAGCGCTTTCGGCAAGCATCGGCGTCATGTGCCTCGCCGCCGGCCTGATGGGATGGCTGCGCCGCGAATGCGCATGGTGGGAGCGAACGCTGCTCGTCGCCGCGGCGCTGCTGCTCATCAAGCCGGGCTACATCACCGATGCGATCGGGCTGGTGCTGCTGGGCGTCGTTGTCGCCGCCCAGTGGCGCCCGCGGTTACTTCGGGGTCAGAGCAATAAGTCGACTTCGGGGTCAGAGCAATAAGTCGAGCGGCAAAGAAGTCCAGTCTCCTCCGATCAGGGATCGCTCGACTTATTGCTCTGACCCCGAAGTCATGCGCGACTTATTGCTCTGCCCCCGAAGTCACACCTCCGACGTCTCCGGCATGGTGACCGGCGCCACGCGCTGGATGCCCATCTCCGCGAGCGTGTCGCGCACGGCATTGACCGCGTGCCGCATCTCGTCGGGACCGATCGCGCCGATGCAGCCGACGCGAAAGGTCTCGACCTGAGTGAGCTTGCCGGGATACAGGACGAAGCCCTTTTCGCGCACACGGTCGTAGAAGTCGCGGAACGTGTAGCGTGAATCCGCGGGCGCATGGAACGTGACGATGATCGGCGCCTGAATGCACGGATCGAGGAACGGGCGGAATCCAAGCTCCGCCATGCCGCGCACCAGCGTTTCGTAATTGCGCGAATAGCGGGCGAGCCTTGCCGGCTGGCCGCCTTCGGTGACGAACGCCTCGAGCGCGGCCGCGAACGCGACCAGCACGTGTGTCGGCGGTGTGTAGCGCCACTGCGTCGTCTTTTCCATGTATTGCCACTGGTCGAACAGGTCGAGCGACAGCGACGTGCTGTTGCCCGCGCAGCGCTCCAGCGCCGATTTGCGCGCGATAACGAATCCCATGCCGGGAGGGCCTTCGACGCACTTGCCCGATGCCGCCACCAGCGCGTCGAACGGCATCGTCTGCGCGTCGATGGGGATCGCCGCGAACGAGCTCATCGCATCGACAATCAGGCATTTGCCCCACCGCGCCACGACCTCCGCGATCTCGCGCAGCGGATTGAGGATGCCGGTCGACGTTTCGCAGTGAACGAGTCCCACGTGCGTGATCGATGCATCGGCCGCGAGAAGCCGCTCGACATCCGCCGCCGTCGTAGGGACGTCCTCCGCGGTTTGAAACACCGAGACGCGGCGTCCCATCATCTGCGCGAGCTTCGCGAACCGCGTGCCGTAAGCGCCATTGATCAGCACGAGCACGTGGCCGCTACGCGGCACCAGTGTGTTGACGGCGGCCTCCACCGAGAACGTGCCGCTGCCCTGCATGGGCACGCAAACGTGCGTCGCTGCCGCGTTGACGACGGCCAGCAGGCGCTCGCGCACCACTGCGGTGACGGCGTTGAAATTCGAGTCCCACGACCCCCAGTCGCGCAGCATCGCCATCCGCGTTGGCAGCGCCGTCGTCAGCGGGCCGGGAGTCAGGAGGATCGGGTCGCGACTGAAATTGGCCATCGGGTTTTTCCGGATAGGAATCAAACGCGCGACGCGGTGCGCCACGCCTGAGTGCGGGCGAGCAGGAATCGCGTAAGGATGGCATAGACGACGCACATCGCCGTCGACGACGCGACGATCAGCGTCGCCATGCCGGCCGCCGCGCCGATCTCGCCCGCCTCGTCCATGTTGAGAATCGCCACCGAAGCAAGCTGCGTGTGCGGTGCGTACAGGAACACGACAGCCGAGATCGTGACCATGGCGTTGACGAACAGATACCGGCCGATGTCGAGCACCGCCGGCAGGCACACCGGTACCGTCACGCGGAAGAACGTGCGGTAGAACGGCACCTTGAGCGACGACGACACCGACTCGAACTCGTCGTCGAGCGCCTTGAGCGCGGTGACCGCCGTCAGGTGGCTCGACGTGTAGTAGTGGACGATCGTGACGAGCACGAGGATCGCCATCGTATGGTAAAGACCATTCAGCGGGTTGTCGGGGTGATTGAAGAAGAAGATATAGCCAAGGCCGAGCACCATCCCAGGCACCGCCATCGGAATCGTCGCCACCAGCCGGAAGAACGCTTTCAGCCGCATCATGCCGCGCGTCTTCTCGAGCAGGTACGCGGCGCCGAAAATGAACATCGTGCCCACCAGCGCCGTGAGCACCGCCATCCGCAAGCTGTTGAAGAACGTATTGATGACACCGGCGTCGATCAGTCCGTACACGTAGTGGCGCAGGCTGAACGACTTGTCGTACGGCCACAGCTTGATGAAGGACGTGTACACGGCCATGCCGAGCACGGCGAGCAGGAACACGGCGACAAGGATGCAGAACGCCAGCATCGTGCGATCGAACGCAGGCGAAGGCCGCGGAACGTAGGGGACCGCGCGTGCCGTGAACTGCGCGGACAGGCGCCGCCGCATCACCCAGTCGACGCCGAACGCGACCAGCACGGGAAGCAGCAGCACGAGGCTCACGACCGCGCCCTTGTTGAAGTTTTGCTGACCGATCACCTGCTTGAAGATGTCGACGGCAAGCACGTCGAAGCGGCCGCCGATCACCTTCGGAATGCCGAAATCGCTCACCGTGTACGAGAACACGACCATCGCCGCGCTGACGAGGCCATACTTGGCTCCAGGCAGCGTGATGGTGAAAAAGCGCCGCAGCGTCGGCGCGCGCAGCGATTCCGCCGCCTCGTAGAGCCGCCCGTCGGCGAGCAGCAGCGCCGTCAGCACGATCATCAGCGCGTGCGGAAAAGTCGCATACACCGACGACAGGATGATGCCGATCGGCCCGTAAACCGACGCGCCGCCGAGCAGCCCTTTGAGCAGGCCCTGCGTGCCGAACCACTGGATGAACGAGATGGCCGCCATCAGCGACGGCGCGAGGATTGGCGTCAGCGCGATCACGCGAAACACCGTCTTGCCCGGCATGCACGAGCGCGTCAGCGCATAGGCATACGTGAACGCGAGTGGAATCGTGATCGTCGTCACGACCGTCGCCACCCACAGCGTGTTCCAGATCGACTGCCGCAGCGAAGGTGTCGCGAAGTATTCGCGGAATTGCGCAAGACCCACGAACACGCCGTCGCGATCCTGGACGCTCTTGACGAGGATCATCGCCAAGGGGCCGATCAGGAACAGCGCGAGCGCGGCGCAGCAGAGAACGAGCAGCACCTGCGCGAGGCGATCGTGCCAGTGCGTTTCCGTTCGGGCAGCCGTGAACGGCGGCGGCAGTGCTGCAGCGGGTGTCGCCACGGCGACCCGTCAAAGCACGCGCATCGCGGCCGCAGGCAGGCTGATCATCACGGAAGACCCCGGGGCGAGGCGATCCGTGTCGACCTGCTGCCGCGGCACGCTCGCGACCAACGGCGGCGTGTCGGCAGCGTCGAGCGCGATGCCGATCATGCAGAAAGCACCCAGAAACTCGACCTTCGCGACTTTCGCCGCGAACGCCCCCTGCGCGGAATGCCCGTTGACGTGCACGCCGACTTCCTCCGGCCGCAGGTACAGCTTGACGCGCGTGCCGGCCGCGATGTCGTCGCGGCCGATCGCCAGCGACACGCTGCCGCAGCGAAACCGACCTGCACCTTCGGCCACGGCGGGCAGCACGTTGACCTTGCCGACGAAGTCGGCGGCGAACGACGTCGCCGGCCGCTCGTACACTTCGCGCGGCGTGCCCACCTGCTCGATGCAGCCGCGATTCATCACGACGACGCGATCGGCGATCGACAGCGCCTCCTCCTGGTCGTGCGTGACCATGATCGTGGTCACGCCGAGCCGCTGCTGCAATGCGCGGATCTCGCCGCGCAGCCGCACGCGCTCCAGCGCATCGAGCGCGGACAGCGGCTCGTCGAGCAGCAGCAATCCCGGCGACGTCGCGATCGCCCGGGCGAGCGCGATGCGCTGTTGCTGGCCCCCGGAGAGCTGGCCCGGATACTTCGGTCCCGCGTCGGGAAGGCCCACGAGCTTCAGCAGCTCCGCGACCCGCGTCCGGATCGCCGCGCGCGCCGCACGGCGGTTGACGAGCCCGTACGCGACGTTCGCATCGACGCTCAGGTTCGGAAACAGCGCATACGACTGGAAGACAATGCCGTAATCGCGGCGGATCGCCGGCAGCCGCGAGATGTCGCGGCCGTCCTGCACGATCCGGCCCTCGTCCTGGCTTTCGAGGCCGGCGATGATTCGCAGCAGCGTGGTCTTGCCGCACCCGGACGGCCCGAGGAACACCATCAGCTCGCCACGCCGCGCGGACAGCGAGACGCCCTGCAGCGCCTCGAAGCGGCCGAAGCTCTTGCGAACGCCCGTCAGCTCGAGGAAGGAAGCGCCGGCCTCGGTCATGGATCGCGGTGCACCCGAACGTGCGCCCGGCCGCGCCGCGCCCGGCTCGCCGGGCGCGACGCTGCGTGGGTCACTTCGCTTCCGACTTCGCGTCGTAGCGCTTCGTCCACTCGGCGATGATCTTGTCGCGGTTCTTCGCCGACCACGCGAAGTCGTTCTTCACGAGTCGTTGCTCGTAGTCCGCCGGCACGAAATCGAGCGGCTTGGCGATGCCTGGCATCGCGAGCACGGCGAAGTTCTTCGCGTACAGCGCCATCGCCTCGGGGGTGACCATCCAATCCATCAGCGCCTTGGCGGCATCGAGCTTCTTCGTGTTCTTCATGATGCCCGACGACTCGAGATCCCAGCCGAGTCCCTCGGTCGGGAAGATGATGTCGATCGGCGCACCCGATTTTTTCGTCGTGACGGCGCGATACTCGAACGAGACGCCAATCGGGAACTCGCCCGCGCCTGCCTGCCGGCACGGCTTGCTGCCCGAGTGCGTGTACTGCGCGATGTTCTCGTGCAGTCCATCCATGAACTTCCACGCATCCGCCTCGCCCCACATCTGTATCCAGCCGGAAACGTCGAGATAGCCGGTGCCCGAGGACGCCGGATTCGGCATCACGACGCGGCCCTTGTAGACGGGCTTCGTCAGATCCTTCCACGTCGCCGGCTTCGGCAAGCCGAGCTTCTGCGCCTCGACGGTATTGAAGCAGATCGCGGCGCCGTAGACGTCCATGCCCACCCACGCCGGCGGATTCTTCGGATCGCGGTACTTCGCGGACACCTTGTCGAGGCCCTTCGGGGCGTAAGGCAGCAGCATGCCTTCGTTGTCGAACACCGCGAGGCTCGACGCCGACACGCCGAAGACGACGTCCGCCTGCGGGTTCGCCTTTTCGGCGAGGAGCTTCGACGTGATGACGCCCGTCGAATCGCGCACCCACTTGATGTCGATGTTGGGATTCGCCTTCTTGAACGCTTCCTCGTACGCCTTGATCTGGTCGGTTTCGAGCGCCGTGTAGACCAGAAGCTCCGTCTTCTGCGCGAGCGCCGGCGCCGCGCAAAGCGCGAACGCGATTCCCGCGATGATTCCCATCCCTCCCCAGCGTCGTGTCCGATGCATGAACTCGCTCCTCTTTGGTGGACATCCGATCCGTCTTCCGCCGGCGCGGTCGCGCCGCCGAATTGCGCCGCCAATGCTACCGCAGCGATGGCGCGACGGGGTGAATGCGCGCCTTCGCGCAAACCGCGCTGGCCGCGCATTGCAGATTGTTGACAATCTACACCGGGATGGCGTCTAATCGCAACGTGCTGAAGTCCGCTCCTCCGCGTGCCCGGCGGTCGCCCGGCGCGCCCGCCGTGCTGCATCCGGCGCCCGTCGCGCCGGCACCCTCACCGCGCAAGCCCGCCGTCACGCAGCCGCGCGCCTTCGCCGCCGACCATCCGATCGCGCTGCTCAAGGCGCATTCGCTTCCCGGCCTCGTCCAGCGCGAGATCGAGCGGATGATTCTCGCCGGCGATCTCGCGGCGGGAGCGCAACTGCGCGAAACCGAAGTCGCGGCGATGCTCGGCGTGTCGCGCGGCCCGGTGCGCGAGGCATTTCGCGCACTGGAGGAATCCGGACTCGTTCGGCTCGAGAAGAATCGCGGCGTCTTCGTCCGCCAGATCGACGTCGACGAAGCGGACGACATCTTCGAGGTCCGCGCGGTGCTCGACGACTTCGCGGGCCGCCGCGCGGCGCAGAGCGCCTCTCCGTCCGAAGCGGCGCAGTTGCGCGATCTGGTCCTGCGCATGGAAAAGGCCGTGGGACGCGGCGACGTCGATGCCTATCACGACGCGAACCTGGCGTTCCATGACCGGATCGTCGAACTCGCGGGCAATCCGAAGCTCACGATGCTCTACCGCAGGCTGGTGAACGAGTTGCACCTGCACCGGCGCACGGCGCTCGGGCAGGCCGGCATCCTGCCGCTGTCGATGCGCGAGCATCGGGCCATCGTCGAGCATATCGCCGCGCGGCAGGCCGCCGCGGCAGGTCGCGCCCTGTACGAGCACGCAATGTCGAGCCGGGCGCGCGTTCACCGAAACGCGGGCGACGGCGGCGCCGCGCCGCGCACGAGGAAAGCAAGCCGATGAAAAGCGTGGAAGTCAACGGCCGCAGCTATCGCTGGCCGCAGCAGCCGCTCGTCGTCGTATGCGTCGACGGCTGCGAGCCTGACTACGTCAACCAGGCGATCGGCGCCGGCAGCGCGCCATGGATGGCAGCGCTCGACGGACGCGGTACGTGTCTCACGGCCGATTGTGTCGTTCCTTCGTTCACCAACCCGAACAACCTGTCGAT
Source organism: Casimicrobiaceae bacterium (assembly GCA_035278845.1). Lineage (GTDB taxonomy): Bacteria > Pseudomonadota > Gammaproteobacteria > Burkholderiales > Casimicrobiaceae > VBCG01. Next base: position 13,829 of record DATEIQ010000061.1, read on the forward strand.
CGTCACCGGCGCGCCGCCGTCCGTGCATGGCATCTGCGGCAATTATTTCTACGATCCGGACGCGCAGGCCGAAGTGATGATGAACGACCCGAAGTACCTGCGCACCGGGACGATCCTCGCCGCGTTCGCCGACGCCGGTGCCAAGGTGGCGGTCGTCACCGCCAAGGACAAGCTGCGCGCGCTGCTCGGCCACCGGCTGCGCGGCATCTGTTTTTCGGCCGAGCGCGCCGACAAGGTGACACGCGCGGAAAACGGCATCGAAAACGCGCTGACGCTCGCCGACATGCCGCTGCCGTCCGTCTACAGCGCCGAGCTGTCCGAGTTCGTCTTCGCGGCCGGATGCGCGCTGCTCGCCCGCGAGCGGCCCGACATCATGTACCTGTCGACGACCGACTACGTCCAGCACAAGCACGCGCCCGGCACGCCCGCGGCCAATGCGTTCACCGGCATGATCGATCGCTATCTCGCCCGCCTCGACGCCGCCGGCGCCACGGTGGTATTCACGGCCGACCACGGCATGAACGCCAAAACCGACGCCTTCGGCCGCCCGAACATCGTGTTCCTGCAGGACGTGCTCGACGCAGCCATCGGCCGGGATGCAACGCGTGTGATCCTGCCGATCACCGATCCCTACGTCGTTCACCATGGCGCACTCGGCTCCTTCGCGACCGTGTACCTTGATAACGGCGCGAGCGTCGACGCCGTGCGCGAGTGCATCGCCGCGCTGCCTGGAATCGACCTCGTCCTCGGCCGGGAAGAGTCGTCCGCCCGCTTCGAGCTTCCTGCCAATCGCATCGGCGACCTGGTGGTGGTCTCGGAACGGTTGACGGTCATCGGCAGCCGGCGCGCGCGCCACGACTTGTCGGGGCTCGACGCCCCGCTCCGCTCGCACGGCGGCGTCTCCGAGCAACGCGTGCCGCTGATCGCCAATCGGCCCGCGCCATCGTTGCCGGCACGACGCTGGCGCAATTTCGACGCGTTCGATCTCGGCCTCAACCACCTCGGATGACGCGCTGTCATACTCGTACGGACCTTGCATGAACGATCATTCACCATGTTGACCGCTACCCGTCCCGCAACCTCCTCCGGCCCTCAGCCGATCGCCGAAGCCATGCGCATCGCCGGCGAGCGCGTGCGCGCCGATCGCACGCTCGACGTTAACGACCCCTACACCGGCGACGTCGTCGGCACGGTGCCGCGCGCGAGCGTCGACGACATCCGGCGCGCATTTGCCGCCGCGCGCGCCTACAAGCCGCGCCTGACGCGCTACGAGCGCTACGAGATCTGCCGCAAGGCGGCGGCGCTGATCGAGGCGCGTGCTGCAGAGCTGTCCGACCTGATCACCGCCGAATGCGGCATCTGCAAAAAGGATTCGCTCTACGAGGTGGGTCGGGCGCGCGACGTGTTCACGTTCGCAGGCAACGCGGCGCTCACGGACGACGGGCAGGTCTTCTCCTGCGACCTGACACCGCACGGCAAGTCGCGCAAGGTCTACACGCTGCGCGAGCCGCTGCTCGGCGTGATTTCCGCGATCACGCCGTTCAACCATCCGCTGAATCAGGTGGCGCACAAGATCGCGCCGGCGGTCGCGACCAACAACCGGATGGTGCTGAAGCCGACCGAGAAGACGCCGCTCTCGGCAATCGCCCTCGCGGACATTCTCTACGAGGCCGGCCTGCCGCCGCCGATGCTGTCGATCGTCACCGGCGATCCGCGTGAAATCGCGGACGAGATGCTCGTCAATCCGGACATCGACCTCGTGACGTTCACGGGCGGCGTTGCCGTTGGCAAGTACATTGCGGCCAAGGCCGTGTACAAGCGGCAAGTCCTTGAATTGGGCGGCAACGACCCGATCATCGTCATGGAGGACGCGGACCTCGACGAGGCCGCGCTGCTCGCGGCAACCGGGTCGTACAAGAATTCGGGGCAGCGCTGCACGGCGGTCAAGCGCATGCTCGTGCACGAAAAAGTCGCCGACGGCTTTGTCGAGCGACTGCTGGCGCGCACGCGCGCGTGGACGTTCGGCAATCCCGCGGATCCCAAGGTCGACATGGGCACGGTGATCGACGTCGCAGCAGCCTCCGCGTTCGAGGCCAAGGTGAATGCTGCGGTAGCGCAAGGTGCCAAGTTGCTTTTCGGCAACGAGCGCGACGGCGCGCTGTATTCGCCCACGGTGCTCGACCACGTGCTGCCCGAGATGGACGTCGTGCGCACGGAGACGTTCGGCCCGGTGTCGCCGGTGATCCGCTTCCGCGATATCGACGACGCGATCCGCATCTCCAATTCCACGGCTTACGGTCTGTCGTCCGCCGTGTGCACGAACCGGCTCGACTACATCACGCGCTTCGTCGCGGAATTGCAGGTCGGCACCGTCAACGTTCGCGAAGTGCCGGGATATCGGCTCGAGTTGACGCCGTTCGGCGGCATCAAGGACTCGGGCCTGGGCTACAAGGAAGGCGTTCAGGAGGCAATGAAGAGCTTCACGAACGTCAAGACGTACTCGCTGCCTTGGTAAGGGATTCCGTTCAGTGCAAACCCTGCTGAACCTGCTCGCCGGCGTCTCGCTGCTCGTCTGGGGCACGCACCTCGTGCGCACGGGCATCCTGCGCCTGTACGGCGGCGACCTGCGGCGCATCCTGCGGCGCAGCGTGTCCCGCCGCCCGGCGGCGTTCTTCGCGGGCCTCGGCGTCACCGGCTTGATTCAAAGCAGCACGGCCACCGCGCTGATCGTCGCGTCGTTCGCCGGCCAGGGCCTGATCGGAACGGCACCCGCGCTCGCGGTGATGCTCGGCGCCGACGTCGGCACCGCGCTCGTCACAGTGCTGCTGTCGTTCGACTTGTCGTGGCTCGCGCCGCTTCTGATCTTCACCGGCATCGTACTGTACTTGTCGAGCCAGGCCGGCGCCGCCGGCCGCTTCGGCCAGATCCTGATCGGGCTCGGCTTGATCATGTTCGCGCTGCAGTGGATCTCGGTGGCGGCGCATCCGGTCGTGCAAGCCGCCGGCGTGCAGGTGATCTTCGCGTCGCTCACGGGCGACGTGCTGCTCGACATGCTGGTCGCGGCACTCGTCACCGTGCTCTGCTACTCGAGCCTCGCCGTCGTGCTGCTGGTCGCGACGCTTGCGTCGCTGCATGTGATCGCCCTGCCGGTCGCGCTCGGGCTCGTCCTCGGCGCCAACCTCGGGAGCGGTGTGCTCGGCATGCTGTCCACGCTGCGCTCGGCCCCCGAGGCGCGGCGTGTCACGCTTGGCAACTTCATCTTCAAGCTGATCGGCTGCGTGCTCGCCTTCCCGCTGGTCGGGCATCTCGAAAACTGGATCGCCGGCCTCGGCATCGATCCGTCGCGCGAGGTCGTGCTGTTCCACCTGTTCTTCAACATCGCGCTCGCGCTGCTGCTCGTGTTCTGGACCGAGAAGATCGCGAAGATCGCCGAGCGGATGCTGCCGACGCGTCCCGCGTCCGAAGACCCGGCCAAGCCGCGCCACCTCGACCCCTCGGCGCTCGACACACCGGGGCTCGCGATCGCCTGCGCCGCGCGCGAGGCGATGCGCATCGGCGACGTGATCGAACAGATGCTCTCCGGCATGCTCACCGTGCTGACGACCAACGACCGCAAGCTCGCGCAGGATTTGCGGAACATGGACGACGTCGTCGACCAGCTCTACACGGCGGTGAAGCTGTACCTGACGCAGATACCGCGCGAGGCGCTCGAGCAGCGCGAGGGCCGGCGGTGGGCCGACATCGTGTCGTTCGCCATCAACATGGAACAGGTCGGCGACATCATCGAGCGGATCCTCACCGACGTCGAGGACAAGAAGATCGACAAGGGCCGCAACTTCTCCGAGGCGGGCATGGCGGAGATCGTCGACCTGCACGCGCGGCTGATCGCCAATCTGCGGCTCGGCCTGTCGGTCTTCCTGAACGGCGACCTGAAGCATGCGCAGCAGCTTCTCGCGCAGAAGGTGCTGTTCCGCGACCTCGAGCGCGCGTATGCGAATTCGCACCTCGGCCGGCTGGCGGGCAACACGGTCGAAAGTATCGAGACGTCGTCGCTGCACCTCGACCTGATCTCCGATCTGCGCCGCATCAACTCGCACATCTGCTCGATCGCGTATCCGATACTCGAAGAAGCCGGCGTGCTCGCACACACGCGCCTCAAGACGCCGGAGCCGGTGGCGGCGGATGCTGCGGCGGCGGTCGAGGGCGCGACATGGCAAAAGCGCAAACCGAAGACCGCATAGCGCTCGATTCGTCTGAACGCCCGCTGCATTTCGTACCCAAGCCTGCCGTGACTTCAAGCGCGAGTCCTTGATGCCGCCGCAGGAGCTCACGCTCGGCATCACGCTCGCAGTGCTCGGTTCCGGCCTGCTGCACGCGGGGTGGAACGCCCTGCTGAAGGCCGCCCCCGGCGGCGATCCGATGCTCGACACGGCGTCCGTGGTCGCCGGATCTTCGCTCTGCGCGCTGCTCGTGCTGCCGTTCGTTCCGCTGCCGGACGTTGCCGCGTGGAAATTCATGGCGGCATCGACGTGCATTCACTTCGGCTACTACGTCACGCTCGCGCACGCGTATCGCACCGGCGACCTGTCGTTCGCCTATCCGCTGATGCGCGGGACCGCGCCGCTGATCGTCACGATTCTCGGCATCGTGTTCCTGCGCGAGCTGCCGACCGCGCATGTCGCGGCCGGCATCCTGCTCGTCTGCGGCGGCATCGTCAGCATCGCGTTCGTGCGCCGCGAGCGACATCCGCCCGCCGCTGCCGGCTGGGCGTTCGCCAACGCCGCCATCATCGCGACCTACACGCTGATCGACGGCACCGGCGCGCGTGCGTCGGGCAACGCGCTCTCGTACGCGTCGTGGCTGATCTTCATCGAAGGAATCCCTTTCGTCGCGTGGATCGTGGCGAGCCGGGGCCGCCCCGCCGTCTTCTACCTGAGGCGGAGCTGGCGCCGCGGCATCGCCGGTGGCGCGTGCGCGCTCGCGGCGTACGGCATCGTGCTGTTCGCGATGACGCGGGCGCCGGTCGCCGCGGTGGCGGCGCTGCGCGAGACGTCGGTGCTGTTCGCCGCGCTGATCGGTGCGGTATGGCTCAAGGAAGGGCTCGGGCCGATGCGGCTCGCCGGCGCGGCAAGCGTGGTCGCGGGCGTGGCGGCGCTCAAGCTCTGAGACGCCGCCTATGACCCCTCCTTCTCATGCCCACGTCGTGATCGTCGGCGGCGGCATCGCGGGTGCATCGACGGCGTATCACCTGACGAAGCTGGGCGTGAACGACGTCGTCCTGCTCGAGCAAGGAAAGCTCACATGCGGCACGACGTGGCACGCCGCGGGACTCGTCGGCCAGACGCGCGCGACACGCAATGCAACGCAAATGAGCCGATACGGCATCGAGCTCTACGCTTCGCTCGAGCGCGAGACCGGCCTCGCCACCGGCTGGAAGCAATGCGGCAGCGTGAACGTCGCGCAGACGCCGGTACGCATGCAGATGATGCGGCGCCAGATGGCGCGCGCGCAAGGCTTCGGCATCGAGTTCCAGTGGCTTTCGCCCGCGGACATCGCCGCCCGCGTGCCGGTGCTGCGCACGGACGACCTGGCCGGTGGCGTCTGGATTCCCGGCGACGGCAAGGCCAATCCCACCGACCTCACGCAGTCGCTCGCCAAAGGCGCGCGCAGCGGCGGCGCGAAAATCTTCGAAGGGGTGCAGGTCACCGGCATGCACGCGCACAACGGCCGCGTCGCCGGCGTCGAATGGCGCTCGGGTGACGAGCACGGCAGTATCACGTGTGAATTCGTCGTCAATTGCGCGGGGCAATGGGCGCGCGAGTTCGGCGCGCGGGCCGGCGTCGCCGTGCCGCTGCAATCGGCCGAGCATTTCTACATCGTCACCGAGCCGATCGCCGGCGTCACGCCCGCGATGCCGGTGATCCGCGATCCGGACGGGTACACGTACTTCAAGGAGGAAGTCGGCGGCGTCGTCATGGGCGGATTCGAGCCGGTTGCCAAGCCGTGGCGCGTCGATCGCATCCCCGATCGCTTCGAGTTCCAGCTCCTGCCGGAGGACTGGGATCAGTTCGAGGTGCTGATGCAAAGCGCGCTGCATCGGATGCCGAGTCTGGAAACGGCGCAGGTGAAGATGCTGCTGAACGGCCCCGAGAGCTTCACGCTCGACGGCAACTTCCTGCTCGGCGAGGCGCCCGAGCTGCGCGGCTTCTTCGTGTGCGCGGGCTTCAACTCGGCGGGAATCGCGAATTCCGGCGGCGCCGGGCGCCTGATCGCCGAGTGGCTGACGCAGGGCGAGCCGCCGTTCGACGTTTGGGACGTCGACATCCGCCGCTTTGCGCCGTTTCACGTCAACCGGCGGCATCTCGCCGATCGCACCGTCGAAACGCTCGGCCTGCACTATGCGATGCGCTGGCCGCGCGAAGAGCTCGTCACCGTGCGGCCGCTGCGGCGTTCGCCGCTCTACGATCGATTGAAAGCGAAAGGCGCGGTGTTCGGCGCGAAGCTCAACTGGGAGCGCGCCAACTACTTCCTGCCCGACGGCGCCCGTGAGCCGGCGCCCACGTTCGACACGCCCGGCTGGCTGCCGCACGTGCTCGACGAACAGCGCGCGTGCCGCGAGGATGTCGTGGTCTTCGACCAGACGTCGTTCGCCAAATTCGTGCTGAAGGGTCGCGACGCGCTCGCGGTGCTCGAGCGACTGTGCGCGAACCGCGTCGACGTCGGGATCGGGCGCATCGTCTACACCGCGATGCTGAACGAGCGCGGCGGCTTCCAAAGCGATGTGACGATCACGCGCGTGTCGCAAAACGAATTCTTCATCCTTACGGGATCGGCGCAGGCTACGCGCGACTTCGCGTGGATCGAGCGTCACGTCGGCGATAACCAGCACGCGGCATTAATCGACGTAACGAGCGCCTGGTGCGTCCTGTCGCTGATGGGGCCGCGTGCCGAGGCGATGCTCGCTACGCTGTCGCACGACGACGTCTCGAAGACCGCGCTGCCGTTCGCTACGACGCGGCTGATCGACGTCGGATATGCACGCGTGCGCGCCGCGCGCATGAGCTACGTCGGCGGCCCGGGGTACGAGCTTTACGTACCCACCGAGTTCTGCGCGACGCTCTACGATGCCGTGTGCGACGCAGGTCGCGCATTCGCGCTGCGCGATGCAGGCTACTACACGATCGATGCGCTGCGCATCGAGGCCGGTCGCCGCGCGTGGGGCGCCGAGCTGTCGCCGGACGAAACGCCGCTGGAAGCCGGTTTGTCGTACGCGGTTGCGCTCGCCAAGCCGGTCGATTTCATCGGCCGCGAGGCACTGTTGCGGCAGCGCGAGCGCGGCGTCACCAAACGGCTCGTCCGGCTGACGCTCGACGACCCTGCGGCATTCGCATGGGGTGGTGAGCCGATTCTCATGGACGGCCGGCGCGTGAGCGAGATCACATCGGCCGGCTACAGTCGCAGCCTCGGCCGCATCGTCGCCATGGGTTATGCGAAGGCGGCCGATCCGCAATCGGCGCTCACCGATGCGGCCATCGCGGCGGCCCGCTACCAGGTCGACATCGCGGGAACGCTGCACGAGGCACACCTGCACGACGAGGCGAGCCGCTAACGACCGCGGCGGCCGTTCCCGTCGCCCGAGTACACTGGCGAGCAGTTTCGTCCACGTCGATCTCATGAGCGTCGTTCATCGCCTGACCCCGCCCGTGCGCCGCGGCCGCACGCCGACGCGTCCCGGCACCGAAACCGCGCAGGTGCAAAGCCTCACGCGCGGCCTATCGATCCTCGAATGCCTCGCCAGGACGGAGGGCGGGCTCACGCTGACCGACATCGCGCACCGCGTCGAGCTTCCGCCATCGACGACGCATCGGCTGCTCGCCACGCTGGAGAAGATGGGCTACGTTTATCAGGCCGGCGATCTCGGTCGCTGGTACGTGGGCCTGCAGGCTTTCACCGTCGGATCGAGCTTCCTCGCAAGCCGCGACTTCGCGACGCAAAGCCACGGCTACATGCGCCGGCTGATGGAGCAATCGGGCGAAACGGTGAACCTCGCGATCCTCGACGGCACCGAGGCGGTGTTCATCGACCAGGTGCAATGCCGGGAGACGATGCGCACGATCGTCAAGCTCGGCAGCCGCGTGCCGCTG
>DATEIQ010000062.1:0-6271 GCA_035278845.1 Casimicrobiaceae bacterium
CGGGTTGACGATGAACGACGAGAACCAACTGATCGCCGAGCGGCGCGCCAAGCTGAAGGAGCTGCGCGCCGCCGGCGTCGCGTTCCCGAACGACTTCAGGCCGCGCCATCACGCGGCCGAGCTCCAGCATCGCCACGGCCACGCGGATGGCGGCGGGCTCGAGCTCGGCGTTCTCCCTGCTGCCGTGCGCGGCATGCAGGTCGGCCGCGAGCGCGTCGCGCCGGAAGTCGTTCGGATAGGCGCTGCCCGATGCGCGCAGCGCCGCGAGCTTGGCACGGCGCTCGGTGATCACCTGATTATCGTCGCGCGGCAGCTCGTCGTTCACCTCACACCCCCTGTTTGAGGCTGGCCGCGATGAAGTCGTCGAGATCGCCGTCCAGCACGGCCTGCGTGTTGCCGACCTCGTAGTTCGTCCGCAGGTCCTTGATCCGCGACTGGTCGAGCACGTACGAGCGGATCTGATGGCCCCACCCGATGTCCGTCTTCGAATCCTCGAGCTTCGCCTGCTGCTCCTGCCGCTTGCGAACCTCGAGCTCGTAGAGCTTCGACTTCAGCATCGCGAACGCCTCGGCGCGGTTGCGATGCTGCGAGCGGTCGGTCTGGCATTGCACGACGATGTTCGTCGGCAGGTGCGTGATCCGCACGGCGGAATCCGTCTTGTTGACGTGCTGGCCGCCGGCACCGGATGCGCGATAGGTATCGATGCGCAGATCCGCCGGATTGATCTCCACCTCGATCGATTCGTCGACCTCGGGATAGACGAACACGCTTGCGAACGACGTGTGCCGGCGGGCGTTGGAATCGAACGGGCTCTTGCGCACGAGCCGGTGCACGCCGGTCTCCGTGCGCAGGAAGCCGAATGCGTACTCGCCGTCGACCTTGATCGACGCGCTCTTGATCCCGGCCACGTCGCCCGGCGACTCCTCGAGCACTTCGACCGCGTAGCCCTTGCGCTCGCAATAGCGCAGGTACATGCGCAGCAGCATCTCCGCCCAGTCCTGCGCCTCGGTGCCGCCGCTGCCCGCCTGGATGTCGACGAACGCGTTGCCGGGGTCGAGCGGATTGTGGAACATCCGCCGGAACTCGAGATCGGCGACCGTGCGCTCGATTTTCGCGACGTCGGCTTCGACGGCGATGAGCGCGTCGTCGTCGCGCTCTTCGCGCGCGAGATCGAAAAGCTGGTCGCTGTCGTCGAGATGGGTGCCGAGCTTGGTCAGCGTGAGCACGACCCCGTCGAGCGCCTTCTTTTCCCGCCCGAGCTCCTGCGCGCGCTGCGGATTGTCCCAGACCTTCGCGTCCTCGAGCTCGCGGTCGACAGCCGCGAGCCGCGCCGACTTCACATCGAAGTCAAAGATACCTCCGAAGCTGCGCGGTGCGGTCCTTCAATTCCGCGATCGCGTTGCCGATGGCGTTGACGTGTTCGGCTTCCATTGTCTTGAACTCTCCGCTCGAAGACGCGGATTATAGCGGTACCATTGCCGTTTCTCTGCTTTTGCCGCGCATCGCCCGCGTACGCCTTCCCGCATGCATACGCCCACCGGCTTCACGCCGCACGCCATCGCGCCGCCGTCGCTGTCCGACCGCACGCTCGCATTCGCCTTCGCCGGTACGAAGCTTCTTATCGGCGGCAGCGCGGAAGAGCCGGTGGTGCCGACGCTTGCCGAGCTGGCACGCGCAGACATCGCAGGCGTGCGCCACTACCTGGGCCGCCTGGAAGGCTGCGACTGCATGGCGATCGTTCTGAGCGACGATGCTGTCGCGCCCGCAGGCTTCACGCTGATCGGCTTGCGCGCGCTGTTCCCGCGCATGCCCGATGCCGCGCTGTCGCTCGCGCAGCGTGCGTTCCAGGTCGTCGAATGGGACAGGACGCATCGCTTCTGCGGCCGTTGCGGTACGCCGACGCGCGACAAGGAAGGCGAGCGGGCGAAGCAATGCCCGGCCTGCGGCTACGTCGCGTATCCGCGCGTGTCGCCTGCGATGATGGTGCTCGTCACGCGCGATCAGGAGCTTTTGCTCGCGCGCGCCAATCGCTTTCCGGGCGCGATGTACAGCGCGCTCGCGGGCTTCGTCGAGCCGGGCGAAACGATCGAGGACTGCATTCATCGCGAAGTGCGCGAGGAGGTGGGCATCGACGTCACCGACCTCGCGTACTTCGCCAGCCAGTCGTGGGCATTCCCGCATTCGCTGATGATCGCCTACACCGCGCATTACGCAGGCGGCGTGCTTCGGCCCGATCCGGCCGAAATTGCCGACGTCAAATGGTTCGGCGTGAATGCGCTGCCGGACCTGCCGAGCGGCGTGTCGATCGCGCGGCGGCTGATCGAGACGACCGCCGCAAGGCTGCGCGGCGAGCCGGGAACGACCCCGGTCGGCTAGAATCGCTCCGCCTGCAGCCGTACCCCGGGCCATGTCCATCTGCACGATTACGCATCGCATCGCGCTCCTCCTCGCGTTCGCCGCTACGACCGCCGCTGCCCAGGCGCCTCCGGCGACGCAGGATCCGCGCGACATGGGCGAGGTCGCGCGCAAGGTGTACGCGCAATCGCTGCGCGAGGCGCGCGATCTCATCGATCGCAAGCAATACCCGGAGGCGATCGCCAAGCTCGACGCGCTTTCCGCCGAGCGGCCGCGTGAGCCGCAGGCCCGGTTCATGAAAGGGCTCGCGCTGACGGACGAGGGCAAAACCGACGAGGCGATCGCCGTGTTCCGTGGCGTGCTTGCGGACTTTCCCGAATTGCCCGAGCCGCGCAACAACCTCGCGGTGCTCTACGCGCAAAAAGGCGAATACGCGCTTGCGCGTGACGAGCTCGAGCGCGCCGTGCAGACGGCACCCGACTATGCCGTCGCGCACGAAAACCTGGGCGATGTGTACGCGCGCCTCGCGGAGGCCGAATACGAAAAGACGGTGACGCTCGACAAGCGCAACCGGACGGCCGGCGCTAAGCTCAAGCAGATCCGCGAAGTCTCGTCCGCGCCCAAATGACCGATGTCCCGCACGGCACGATCCCACACGCCGGCGGTCCCATGATCTTTCACGAAACGGAGTTCCCACGATGCGTCGTTTTCTTCTGCTCTGCGCCGCCAGCCTGACCCTTGCCGCGGGGCCGGCCTTCGCCGCCAATCCGCAAGTCGAATTCGAAACCACGGCGGGCACGATCAAGCTCGAGCTCTATCCGGATGCGGCGCCGAAAACGGTGGAGAACTTCCTCAAATACGTGAATTCGGGACATTACGTTGGCACGCAATTCCACCGCGTCATCAAGGGCTTCATGATCCAGGGCGGCGGCTACGACGACGAATACCGGCAGCGGCCGACACGTCCGCCGGTGGCAATCGAGTCCGAGCAGAGCGTCAAGGCGGGACTGTCGAACAAGCCGGGTACCGTCGCGATGGCGCGGACGAGCGATCCGAATTCGGCGACCGCGCAGTTCTTCATCAACGTCGCCGACAACAAGCGGCTCGACTTCCGCTCGGCCGATCCGCAAGGCTACGGCTACACGGTGTTTGGCAAGGTGATCGCCGGCATGGACGTCGTCGACAAGATCGCCAAGGGGGCCACCGGGCCGGGCGGGCCGTTCCCGACCGACGTTCCCAAGGAGCACGTCATCATCAAGGCGGCGCGCGTCGTGACGCCCGCCAACTGATCACGAGGAGAACGACATGGTCGTCCTGCACACGAACCACGGCGACATCACGCTGGAGCTCGACATCGAGAACTCGCCGGCCACCGTCGCGAACTTTCTCGAATACGTTCGCGCGGGCCACTACGACAACACGCTGTTTCATCGCGTGATCCCCGGCTTCATGATCCAGGGCGGCGGATTCGCGCCCGGCATGCAGCAGAAGCCGACGCGCGCGCCGGTCGCCAACGAGGCGGCGAACGGCGTGAAGAACGCGCGCTACACGGTTGCGATGGCCCGCACATCGGATCCGCATTCCGCAACGGCGCAATTTTTCATCAACGTCGCCGATAACGCGTTTCTCGATTACAAGGCGCCGAGCGCGCAGCACTACGGTTACTGCGTATTCGGCAAAGTCGCCGCAGGGACCGACGTCGTCGACAGGATCACCGGCGTGCCGACGGGGCGCTCGGGCACGCACGAGAACGTGCCCACCGGCGACGTCGTCATCACGCGCGCGGAGGAAGTCCCGTCCCAGCCGTGAATGGCCACAGCGGCACGACGGGGAACGTCAGACGGTGACTGCAGGCGCTTCGACGCCAGGCGCACCGGCGCTTTTCATTTCCGACCTTCACCTTGCGCCCGAGCGCGAAGGAGCGCTCGCAGCGTTCCACGCGTTCGCCCGGGGACCGGCGCAGGCGGCGTCCGCCGTATACGTGATGGGCGACCTGTTCGACGCATGGCTCGGCGACGATCAACGCGACGAGCCGTTCGCGCAAAAGGTCCTGACGTCGCTGCGCAGCGTGAGCGATGCCGGCGTGCCGTTGTTCGTCGCGCGCGGCAACCGCGATTTCCTTCTCGGAGAAGCATTCGCCGGTGCGGCAGGCGCAACGCTCCTCGGCGAGCAGACGGTCGTCGATCTCGGCGGGACGCCGACGCTTGTCACGCACGGAGACGAATTCTGCACCGACGACACGCAGTACCAGCGCTACCGCACTTGGTCGCGCGACCCACGCTTGCAGCGGGGTCTGCTGCGGCTGCCCTATCGTGCAAGGCGCGCGATCGCATCGTGGCTTCGCCGCGAAAGCCGCGCCGCCACCTCGCGCAAGCCCGATGCGATTCTCGACGTGAACGCCGTGGCCGTCGAGCAGGCGTTTCGCCGCTTCGGGGTGCTGCGGATCATTCACGGACATACGCACCGGCCGGCGCGGCATTCGAGCGTAGTCGACGGCACGCCGCGCGAGCGGATCGTGCTGGCCGACTGGCACGATCACGGGTCCTTCCTCGAGGTCGATGCACGCGGCGCTCGCAGCCACGAGATCGCCGGGTGAACCGGGTCGCGCCCGACGAGACCGCCGGGTGAACCGAGGCCCGCAGTATCAGGTCAGACCAATGCCTTCCCCCAATCCCTTTCCACGATGACTCCGGAACTTTTCTCCACTGCCTGGTTCTCCGCGCTCGCGTCGATCATCGTCATCGACCTGATCCTCGCCGGCGACAACGCGATCGTCATCGGCCTCGCGGCCCGCAACGTGCCGGTCGCGTTGCAGCGGCGCGTCATCCTCTGGGGCACGTTCGGCGCGATTGCCGTCCGCGCGGTGCTGACCGCCATCGTCGTTTGGCTGCTGAAGATCCCAGGCTTCCTGCTGATCGGCGGACTTGCGCTCGTGTACGTCGGGTGGAAGCTCACGCATGAAGGTAGCGGGCGCGACGATCCCGGCGTTGTGGCCAAGTCGTCGGTACGCGGCGCCGTGCAGACGATCATCATCGCCGACGCGGTGATGGGCGTCGACAACGTGCTCGCGGTCGGCGGTGCGGCGCACGGCTCGATGCTGCTGGTGCTGATCGGCCTGGGCGTGTCGATCCCGATCGTCATCTGGGGATCCACGCTGGTGCTGAAATGGGTCGAGCGCTATCCGGTCATCCTGTGGGTCGGCGCAGCCGTCATCGGCTGGACGGCCGCGAAGATGATCGTCAGCGAGCCGCTGCTGACCGACGCGCTCGCCGGACGGCCTGCGCTAAGGGCTGCCATCTACATGGTTGTCGTCGGCGGCCTGGTGGCCGCGCCGATCATGCGGATGCTGCGTCCGCCGCATCGCCACCAGGTGGCGACGCTCGGCGTCGTCGTCGCGTGGCTGACGGTGTTCGGCTGGATCGACGATCGGCTCGCCGAGGGCATCGTCCCGGGCGAGTGGGTGTGGGACGAAAGCATCGTCGACTTCATCCGCTGGATCGGCTGGATACCGGTCGTCATGGCGATGCAGCGCGCATTCGCACCGCGCGTCGACGCGCGCGCGCCGGCACGCTAGCGCCGACGCGCCGCGCTTTCGCGGCCTGCCGAAGCGAAGGCCGCCCGGGGCGTGACGGGCCCCCGGGGTTGCGTCACGCTTTCGGCGTGGGCTTCTTCGGCTGCTTCGGCTTCTTGGGTTCCTTGCGCTGCTTGTCGCGATTGCCCATGGCGGTCTCCCGGATCGGAGCGGACATTATGCCCGGAACACGCGCGCGCCAAGCGGCCCGAGTGTGCCATCGCCTGTGGTCCTCGTATCAGCCGAGCGCCTGCGCAAAATCGGCAATCAGGTCGTCTCCGTCCTCGATGCCCACCGACACGCGCACCAGCGAGTCGGCGATGCCCATCTCGGCGCGCCGCGCGG
>DATEIQ010000063.1:0-4112 GCA_035278845.1 Casimicrobiaceae bacterium
GGAGGTCCGACGAGGATGAGTCGCATCGGTTGTGCTCGTGTCGAAGGACGGTGATGAGGAGGATGCAACTCGCGTCCGGCCATCCGGGTCGATGCCCACGCGACGGGGCAATGTTACCCGACGAGGCCGCGCACGCGGACCAGGTCCGCCTCCGTGTCGACGCCGGGTGCAGGCGTCCCCTCCGCGATCGCGACGACGATCCGATGACCATGGAACAGCGCACGCAGCTGCTCGAGCGCCTCGAAGCGCTCGATCGGCGCGACCGCGAGCCCGGGGAAGCGGCGCAGAAAGCTGACGCGGTATCCGTACAAGCCGTAGTGCCGGTACAGGGGCAGGCCGTCCGGTATCGCGGCCGCGCTTGCGGCGAACGCATCGCGCGCCCACGGGATCGTCGCGCGGCTGAAATAAAGCGCGTAGTTGCGGGCATCCAGCACGACCTTGACGACGTTCGGATTGAAAGCCTCCTCCGCATGCGTGATCGGGTGGCAGGCGGTCGACATCGCGGCATCCGGATGCGTGTCGAGCAGCGCTGCGACGCGGCGCATCAGCGCGGCATCGATCAGCGGCTCGTCGCCCTGGACGTTGACGACGATCTCGTCGTCGCGCAAACCGAGCAGCGCGGCGGCCTCGGCGAGGCGGTCGGTTCCGGTCGAATGATCGGCACGCGTGATCAGCGCGTCGAAGCCGCGCGCTTTCGCGGCGTCGGCAATGCGCGCGTCGTCGGTAGCAATGACGACGCGCCGCGCGCCGCTCGCCCGTGCGCGCTCGGCGACGTGCACGACCATCGGCCTGCCGCCCAGGTCGGCGAGCGGCTTGCCCGGCAGCCGCGACGACGCGTAGCGCGCCGGGATCAGGACGGTGAATTCCACGCGCGCTGCCCAGTGCTCATGCGATCGCGGATCTCGAAGTCGGGTGATGGATCGTCGTGCAACCCATTTCGAGCTAATCCTTCAGCGCTTCCCATTCGTCCGGCGTCAGCTTGCGCGCCTCCTCTTCCAGCATGACGGGAATGCCGTCACGGATCGGATAGGCGAGCCGCGCGCTGCGCGAAATCAACTCGCCGCGCGCGCGGTCATGAACCAGTGGACCCTTGGTGACCGGACAGACGAGCATTTCGAGCAGCTTGGGATCCATGGATTTTCTCCACGACAGCGTCGATGAGCGCCGGATCGACGCGTGCACGGATCGGCAGGATCCACATGCGCGCATCGGCGAATCCGCGGCATTTTACCGCGTCCTTTTCCGTCATCAGCAGCGCGGACGCGCCGGGAAACGCGACGTCGTCGCGCGAGTAGGCGAAATGGTCGGGAAACGCGACCGTGCGTCCCGCGAATCCCTGTGCGCGCAACGCGTCGAAGAAGCGCTCGGGGTTCGCGATGCCGGCAAGCGCAACGACCGCCGGGTCGCGCAGCAGGCCCGCGTCGAATGCGCGATCGGGCGCGAACAGGTTGCGCCACGCGAGCGATTCGTGCGTCATCGCGAATTCCGGCACGCCGGCGCGGGCCGCGCGCCAGCGGTCGCTGTCATGACCACCGTCATGGCGATCATGGCTGCCGGAAGGGTCGGCAGAATCGTCGGCGCGCGCACGAAGCTGCACGACCGCGTCGACCGATGCAAGACGCGACGGCGGCTCGCGCAGCGGTCCCGCCGGCAGCAGCCAACCGTTGCCGAGTCCTCGCGTTCCGTCGACGACCGCAAGCTCGACGTCGCGCGCGAGCGCATAGTGCTGCAATCCGTCGTCGGCGACGATCACATCGACGTCGGGGTGCGCCGCGAGCAACTGCGCCGCGGCGTCCGCGCGCTTCTCGCCGACGAACACCGGCGCGCCGCTTTCAGCGAGCAGCAGCGGCTCGTCGCCCGTGTCGACCGCTGGGTCGCTCGCAGTCACCTCGCGCGTACCACGCGTGCGGCGGCCGTGACCGCGACTCACGATGCCCGGGCGGAAGCCACGCTCGCGAAGCGCGGCGACGAGCGCGACGACGAGCGGCGTCTTGCCGCTGCCGCCTGCCGTGATGTTCCCGACGACGACGACCGGCACGCGGATGCGAGTGCTGCGCGCGAGCCCGATGCGATACGCGACGCTCCGCATCGACGCCAGCGCGCCGAACAGCCATGCGAGCGGACGCAGCGCCTGCGCGAGCGGCGTCGGCTTCGGCGCATACCAGGCGCGCGTCAGCAGCGCCGCGGCGTTCACTTGCGCGGGGCTGCGGGCGATGCCTGGGTCGCGAAGGTGATGTGCACGTAGCCCGCTGCGCGCGCGGCCTCCATCACGTGCACGACCGCCTGGTGGGTTGCCTGCGCGTCGGCATTGATGACGACGATCGGGTCCTTCGTGTCACCCGCCGCGCGCTTCAGCATGTCGGCGAGCGACTCGACCGACGTGAACGTGAACGGCGGCTCGCGGTCGACCTTGTAGCGCCCCTGCGCGTCGAGGCCGACGTTGATCTCGCGCGGACGCTGCTTCGCGGGGTCGGCGCTCGCCTCCGGCAGCGTGATCTGCAGCTCGGCGATCCGCTGGTACGTCGTCGTCACCATCAGGAAGATCAGGATGACGAGCAGAACGTCGATCAGCGGAATGAAGTTGATTTCCGGATCGTCGCTCGACCGGTTGCCGCGCAGGTTCACTTGCGCTCGTTGTGCGCGAAGTCGACGAGCTTGATCGCCTGCTGCTCCATCTCGACGACCAGCGCGTCGACCTTGGCGCGGAAATGGCGGTAGAAGATCATGCTCGGGATCGCGACGATCAGGCCCATGGCCGTGTTGTAGAGCGCGATCGAGATGCCGTTCGCGAGCTGGATCGGGTTCGATCCGGCGGACGTCTGCGAGCCGAAGATCTCGATCATGCCGACGACGGTGCCGAACAGCCCGAGCAGCGGCGACATCGCCGCGATCGTGCCGAGCGTCGTCAGGAAGCGCTCGAGGTCATGGGTCACGACGCGGCCCACCTCCTCGATCGCTTCCTTCATCACCGGGCGCGGGCTCTTCACGTTGGCGAGACCCGCGGCGAGAATCCGCCCGAGCGGCCCCTGCTCGGCGGTGCGCGCGAGCAGGTCCTGCGTCGCGCCGGTGTGCCGGTACTCGACCAGCACGTGATCCACCATCCCGGCCGGCGCTACGACGCTCTGGCGCAGCGACCAAAGGCGCTCGAAGATCAGCGCGAGCGCGATGATGGACGCGAAGATGAGCGGCCAGATGGGCCAGCCTGCCGCTTGGATGAGCGACCACACGAGTTTATGGACTCCTCTGAACGGAACGGCGAAATGTAGCGTGGCTTTGCATCGGCGGGCAACTCAATCGGTCGCCCTTGTTTGACGGCGAGCGCGCCGGCCACCCGGCTCGACGATCGACGCGCACACCGCGGCGCCGACGAGCACGATGATCCAGCAAAGATAGATCCAGACCAGGAAGCTCGGGAGCGCGGCGAGCGCACCATACACGACTTCGTACGTCGACACCTTCGCGAGGTACCAGCCGAACGCGTGCTTCGCCACCTCCAGTGCGCCTGCGGCCGCCGCGCCCGCGACGAGCGCCGGCACGGTCCCGACGTGGCGCGCGGGGACAGCCTTGTACAGCACCGTGAGCCCGACGGCGGCGAACAGGAACGGCAGTGTCTCGGCCACCTGCGTGCCGAACGACTTGCGCAGCGACACGGCGGCCAGCGAATGCATGACGAGCCACGTCGTGATCGACATGCTCGCGCCGATCAGCACCGGAAGCGCAGTCAGGCCGAGCGCGTAGGTGACGATGCGTCGTGGCAGCGAGCGGCCGCTGCGAATGCCCCAGATCGCGTTGATCTCGCGCTCGACGGTTGCGATCGCGAGCGCCGCGGAGACGGCGATCAGCGCCACCGATACGCCGGTCAGCCGCGCCGCCTGGTCGGCGAACCCGGTGATGTAGCCGCGAATCTCGCCCGCCGCGGAGAATGGCAGCAGGTGCTTCAGCATGAACTGCTCGAGCACCTTGAGCCAATCCTCGAAGATCGGAAACCGCCCGACGAACGAGAACGCGACGGTGATCAACGGCACGATCGCGAGCAGCGTGGTGAACGACAGGCTGCCCGCCGCCCGGGCGAGGTCGATGTCGCGCAGCCTCGAGACGACGCGTCCGGTGAA
>DATEIQ010000064.1:0-4767 GCA_035278845.1 Casimicrobiaceae bacterium
GCATTCGATCGATCCGAGAATCACGTCGCCGGTCGAGGGCTGGCGGCCGGCCGCGGGGTCGATGGTTCGACGACCGAGTTCCTGCCACGCCTTCGCCGCACCGGGGTCGTCGCCTTGCCACTGCGTCGGTTGCAGTCCGGAAAGCAGGTCGGCGATGCGTCGCGACATCCATACGGCATCGCTGGTCGCTTCCCCTGCAACGCCGACGACGTGCAGCGGTTGCGCAGCGTCGTCCGCCGCCGGCGCCGCGGCGGATCGACGACCCGCGATCGTCGCGCACAGCAGCGGCAGCGCATGCTCGGCGAGGATCTCGACGCCGCTCCGGTCGCGCGCGGCGATCGTGCGTTGTACCAGCGACCAGTTCGTCTCGATCGCGGGATACGAAGGACGCAGCGCACGCGCCTCGCGGATCAGCCGCTCGGCGTCGGGAAAGTCGCCGAGGCCAAGCCGCACGACGCCGAGCATGTGCAGCGCGTCGTGCGTGCGCGGCGCCTGCTCCAGCACCGCGCGATAGGCGCTTTCAGCTTCGCGGATGCGCGCGGCGCGCTGATGCGCGAGCGCCACCTCCATCAACGCACCGAGGCGGTCCTGCTCGTCCTCACCGAGGTTGGCCCAGTCGTTGCCGGCCGGTCGGTATCGACTCTTGCGCACCGGCCGTGGCGGCAGCGCCGTCGCCGGGTCACCGCGCAGCGAGCCATGGCAATCCTTGAACCGCCGGCCGCTGCCGCACGGACACGGATCGTTGCGCGACACGGCGCGCTGCGCCGCGACGGCCACGTCGTCGCCTCCCCTCACGCCGCCGACGGCGCCGCACCGCGCGCGCGCGCATCGACGACGTATTGCAGCGCGTACAGGTCCTCGAGATCCTCGAACGAACGGTACTGGATGCCGAGGGAACGCGTCTCGATGCGGCCAGGGCGACGGTGCACGATCACCGGATCGATGTATGCCGGCTGCGTGAGCGGCTCGAGGCTGCGCACTTCGAAGCCGGTCTGTTCGAACAGGTCCCGCAGCGAGCTGCGCGTGAAAAAGCGGACGTGCGTGATGTCGAGCACGCCGTTCGGCGCGTACTCGAACTGCCCGCCGGCAAGCTCGGAAAGCGTTGCCAGGTTTCGCACGTTCGGCACGCTCGCGAGCACGCGCGTTTCGGGTGCAAGCCAGCCCGCGACGCGCTGCAGCGCCCGCCACGGATCGTAGATGTGCTCGAGCACGTCGAGCAGCAGCACCGTCGACACCGCGTAGCCCGGCGCGTCGCGCGCCAGGTCGACGTCGTTGATGCTGGCGCAGACGACGTGGTCGAGATGCTTTCGTGCGTGCTCGGCCGCGTTGGCGTTGATCTCGATGCCGATCACCGGCGTGCCGGGAAACTTGCGCTTGATCAGCTGGCCCGTCATGCCGCCGCCGCAGCCGATGTCGAGAACGGTTCCCGGCGGATCGCGCAGGAAGCTCATGATCTCGTGCCGGGGATTCGTGTGGTAGAGCGGATCGAACGCGACGTTCTCGCCGAGGTGTGATTGCCAGACGTGCATGGTTTGCCTTTAGTAGCTGCCCGGCGTCGCGAAGCTCTCGAACCGCGTGAACTCGCCGAGGAACGTGAGCCGCACGGTGCCGATCGGACCGTTGCGCTGCTTGCCGATGATGATCTCGGCGGTGCCCTTGTCGGGTGATTCCGCGTTGTAGACCTCGTCGCGGTAGATGAAGACGATGACGTCCGCGTCCTGTTCAATCGCGCCCGAGTTGTGACTGACGATGCCGTCGGCCAGCCAGCAAGCCGGTCCGGGAACAGTGAGGTCGAACACCTCTTCTTCTCCGTCCGCTTCGACGGAGACAACGCGGTCCCAAAAGAGATCCGACCCGGCCTGACGCGCGAGCGCATCGTCATCGAGCAGCCGCGCATACGAGGCCAGCACGTGCCGGCTTGGCGCGAACTTGAAATGCGCGGTTCCGCCATAGGCGGTGCCCGTCGCTGCAGCCATCGCGCGCTGGGTGACGTTCCGGCGCCCCATTGCGGCCTTGACGTCGCGGAATACTTCCACGGGCAACGTATCCGAGTTCGTGTTCGAGACGATCGAGCCAAGATGCTCGTGCAATCGCGCCGCGTCGCCGATACGCGGACCGAATGCGCCGACCGTGTCGAGGAAGATCCGCTGGTGTTCGGCGCCGCTCACGTCTACCGCGTACACCGGCCGAGCGTCGGCGGTGACCGTCGTGCGCAAGCGAGCGACAATTCCCAGACGAAGAAGAAGCGCCATCACGTCGACCGCCAGCGCGCGACTGCACGTGCTGAAGTAGACGCGGGGAGCACCGCGCGTACCGGCCCGGCGCAAAGAAATGCAACCGTCCGTTGCCCACAAGTGCTGCAACAGCAATGCGATCTGCCGATGCTTGAGTCGAAAAACATTGGCGGGTAGTCGCTTCTCGTGCGATCGCTGACCGAATATCCCAAGCGCTTTCAACCAGGCCCCGACCCCCTTGGCGTTCCCGCGGTCGCCGTTGCCCGCGATGACGAGCTGATGCCACGCGCCACGGCCGGCATGACGCGTGACGGTGCTGCCCATCGCAACGGCGGCCTCCCGAACGGCACGACTATTGTCTTCCGAAGCCGTGCAGTAACGGAGCGGCTGTCCCTTCAGATAGCTACCGTCCCCGACCAAATGGCCGAGCAGGATCACGTGCTCGTCGGGCCATTCGACCGCATCGGCGGGCTCGGGCAGCGAACGCGCGAGCGCAAGGCGATCGCCGATTTGAACGTCGGCAATCCTTCGCCAGCCATCGTATGCGAATAGACGATGCTCGGCCGTTGCGCGAACCACCCGCCCACTCGCCAGCGTCACCGCGAAAACGGGCCTGACACCTTTGGACCAGACAAGATCCGCACGCGCGACCGCCAGGCGCTGCGCCTCATCGATGCCGAAAACATCGGGCGTCCTCCCGACGAGATCACGAATCGGCAACCGCCGGCCGTCCGCCAGGTTGACCAGCGTGTCGCCCGTCACGCATTCACGAAGGTCCGACATCACCGGCCGCTTGTTCGGCCGCTGCTCGAGCGAGCGGTTGAGCTGGGACAGTGCAACCACTGGAACGCTCAATTCCTTTGCGAGCGACTTCATCGAGCGCGAGATCTCCGAAATCTCCGTCGCGCGGTTCTCGCCTTGCGTCGTCGCCTGCATGAGCTGCAGGTAGTCGACGATCACGAGCCCGAGCTTGCCGTATTGGCGCAGCAGCCGCCGCGCGCGCGAGCGCACCTCGATGGCGTTCAGCGCTGGCGTTTCGTCGATCAGGATCGGCGCCTCGTTCAGGCGGCCGAGCGCGGTCGACAACCGGTCCCAATCCTCGTTCTGGAGACGTCCGGTGCGCAATTTGTGCTGGTCGAGCTTGCCGACCGACCCGATGAGGCGCATGGCGAGCTGCGACGCGCCCATTTCCATCGAGAACACCGCGACCGGCATGCCGGTATTGAGCGCCACGTTCTCGCCGATGTTCAGCGCGAGCGCGGTGTTGTGCGTGACGACGTAGTCGTCGGTGATGTAAGTGTGCGTCGGGTGGGTGACCGCGATGCACTGTGTCGGCGCGATTCGCGTCGGCTCGATCGATGCGAACGTCGGCCGCTTGCGCCGGATCGGCGCCGCGAGCGTGCGCCCGTGCTTTTCAGAAAGCAGCAGCAGCGAACGCGGATCGGGATGGTGAATCGTGCAATTGAAGCATGCACGGCCCTCGCGTCGCTTGCCGTTGTATTCGAAATGCGGCTGCCGGGTGCGCACGCTGCACCAGCCACCCAGCGAACGGACGAGCTCGGCGACGTCGTCCGCGAGCCGCCGGCTGGTCGTCGTGTAGCGGACGGTGCCCCGGCGCTCGACGCAGCCGCCGGTGTCGAGCAACCCGCGCAACAGGTCCAGTCGCGCATCGCGGTGCGCATCCAGGTACGCACGCGGGATGAATTTCTGATGGCTCGCCAAACCCCACAGCCCCAGTCCGCGGATCGCAGCGGTCAGACAGTTGGGCGTCGGGCCTCGAATGCCCTTTTCACGCCCACGGGTACGCGGGACGATTCGCCAGTCGACACCGCCGGCATACGAGAGCTCGAGCGATGCGTCGATGCGTTCCGCCATGCGCCTTCGCAGCGATTCCATCGCCGTCGAGAACCGGATCGTCGCCTGCGTGAACGAGCCGTCACCGAGCAGCGCACCGAGCACCCAGGGATCGACCGGCAACGCTTGATCGCTTCCGAAACCGCCGGTCGGCATGTCGATCCACAGTCGATCCCGGTAGCGCCGACGCGTCAGCATCTCGGCAATGCGCTCGGTCCGCAACACGCGCGGCGCTTCCCATGCGCGGTGATGCACGCGCCACAGGTGCTCGGCGCAGCATTCGCAGGTGCGTCCGTCAGAAAACGTCACCCGATAGACCTGCCGCTCGCCCTGCGGAAAGATCCCGCTCACGAACGACGGCGCGCCGTCGATCGACGCGAGCGCATCGCCGACGCGCAAATCGCCCATCGCTTTCCAGCCGTCAAGCATTCGCACATGCGCATCGAGGGGTTGCGCCTTGCCCATGCTCGGTCTTCCGGCCACGACGACGAGATCTCCGGGCTGGAAGCCGGACGTCATCTTGTCGAGATCCGCGAACCCGGTGGGCACGCCGGTGACATCGGACGGATCGTCGCGGTTGTACAGCGTTTCGATTCGCTCGACGACAGCCGGAAGGACCTGACCGATCGGCTGGAAATTCGATGCGCCGCGCGAGCCCTGCTCGGCAATGTGCAGCACC
>DATEIQ010000065.1:0-5780 GCA_035278845.1 Casimicrobiaceae bacterium
CAGCACGACGGTGGCGCCGCGCGCTTCGACGGCGGCGATCTTGATGTGCGGCGTCGTCACCGGCATGACGATCGTCGCCGCGCAGCCCAGCCGCTGCGCGGCCAGCGCGACGCCCTGCGCGTGGTTGCCGGCCGACGCCGCGATCACGCCGCGCGCGCGCTCGGCGGCGCTCATGTGCGCCATCTTGTTGTAGGCGCCGCGCAGCTTGAACGAGAACACCGACTGCTGGTCCTCGCGCTTCAGCAGCACGCGATTGTCGAGGCGCGACGATAGCGTCGCGGCGAGCTCGAGCGGCGTCTCCACCGCGACGTCGTAGACCTTCGCGGTCAGGATCTTCTGCAGGTAGTCGACCGGCATCTCAGCAGCCTGATGCAGATGCGGAAAGCGTGCGAGCGTAGCAGGAACGGGCAACGGCCCTCGGCGCTACGACGCGTTCAGCGAGATCGATTGCCCGCGAGCGACGGCGTCAGGATCGCGGGAGCGTCTGCGGCGATGCCTCCGCCACGAGCGTGGCTTCCGCGCCCTGCGCGTCGGGCGGCCGCAACGCGAGCCACACGACGCCGCCCTTCTCGAGCGGGCGCTCGCCCATTACGCCGAGAAGATGGGCCGCGACCCGCCCGAGCGTGGGTTCGTGGCCGACGATCAGCGTCGCTGCGACCGCCTCGGTCCCGTCGGCGACACGCAGCACGTCAAAGACGGATGCGCCCGGCATCAGCTCGGACTTCGTCTCGAACAAAAGACCCAGCGCCTCGGCAGTCTGGCGCGCGCGCACGGCGGGCGATGCAACGATGCGGCAGTCGGGCGGCAGGCCTCCGCGCAGCCACTGCGCCATGCGCGCGGCATCGGCCCGGCCGCGCGACGTCAGCGTACGCAACTCGTCTGGGACCCCTGCCTCGGCGTCGCAATGGCGCCAGAGGATCAGGTCCACGGTGAAAGCGAGCCAGCGAGCATCAGCTGCATCAGCAATCAGGCAACCGCGACCGCCTCCGGAAGCGCATCGGCTGCGGGGTGCTCGAGTGCAAGCCACAGGCAGCCGGCTTTCGATTCGCGCGCCAGCGCGTCCAGGTATTCGCGGTGCGCGTCGAGCTCCGCCTGTGCCGGGACGATGGCCAGGAGAACGTAGCGCGGTGCGCCGTCGGCGCCGCTGTCGCGCGCGAGGTGTCCGACGTCCGTCATCGCCAGGGAGAACGGCATGTCGATGATCAGCGTCTCCTGGCCGCGCGTCATCGCGAGATAGACTTCGGCCAGGAGCTGCGCGTCGAGCAGTGCGCCGTGCAGCGTGCGGTGCGCGTTCGATACGCCGAACCGCTCGCACAGCGCGTCCAGATTGTTGCGCTTGCCGGGGAACGTCTCGCGCGCGAGCGCGAGCGTATCGACGAGCCGCGCGTACACGTCCGCCGATTGCGGCATGCCGCACAGCCCGAACTCGTGGTCGAAGAACGCGACGTCGAACGGCGCGTTGTGGATGACCCATTCGCTGCCACGTGCGAAGTCGGCAAACTCGCCGGCGATGTCGCGGAAGCACGGCATGCCGCGCAGGTCGTCGCGCGTCATCCCGTGCACCTCGGTGGCGCCGTAGTCGATGTCGCGCTCGGGATCGATCCGATAGTGCAGGTGTCGCCCCGTGAGCCGGCGGTTGACGAGCTCGACCGCCGCGAGCTCGATGATCCGGTGACCCTGCTTCGGGTCGAGGCCGGTGGTTTCGGTATCGATCAAGAGCTGGCGCACGGCGGTTACTTTCGATACTTCTGAATCGTGGATTGTATTTCAGCGATCGCCCGTTCGATCTCGTCGTCGG
The DNA here is from genome assembly GCA_035278845.1 of Casimicrobiaceae bacterium. Taxonomy (GTDB): domain Bacteria; phylum Pseudomonadota; class Gammaproteobacteria; order Burkholderiales; family Casimicrobiaceae; genus VBCG01. The sequence continues at coordinate 1,799 of DATEIQ010000065.1, forward strand.
TCAGGTCGCGCTGCGCGCCTGCGCGGTCGGTGAGCGTTACCGTGGTGTCGACCTGCGTCTCGAACTGACCGAGCTCGAGTGCCTCCGTCGTCGTCGTCGACTGCTCGGCAAGCGTCTCCGGACCCCAGCGGACGATGATCGCCGACAGGTTGTCGCCCTCGGCGCCGCCGCGCTCCTCGGCCTCGCGCATGATCTGCGGCGCCGTCGTGAGGATCGGCGTCGACGTCAGCATCGTCGACATCTCGCGCACCGGATACACGCTCCACAGGCCGTCGCTGCAGAGGATCAGGATATCGCCGTTCGCGAGCGGCGTGCGCTTCGACAGATCGATGACCGGCTCCGCCGCGCCGCCCAGGCAGCTGAAGATCTTGTTGCGGTCGGGATGCGTCGGCACGTCCTGCGGCGCGATGATGCCCTGGTCGACGAGATACTGTACCTTCGAATGGTCCTTCGTCGCGCCGATCAGCTTGCCCTGGCGCAGCAGGTAGAGCCGCGAGTCGCCGACGTGCGCCCAGTACGCGTGGTTCCCCTGCACGATCGCCGCGACGCACGTCGTGCGCGGCGTCTCGAGCATCGAGAACTGGCTGGCGTAGGACGCGAGCGCCGCATGCGCGCGCAGCAGCGTCTCCTGCATGAACTTGAGCGGGTTGCGCAGGATCGGCTTCGCCTCCTGCTGGAACCGCTCGATGAACAGGCGCACGGCGATCTGCGCCGCGATCTCGCCACCCAGGTGCCCGCCCATGCCATCGGCGACGACGAGCAGCAGCGTCTCGCGGCTGTACGTATAGGCGATGCGATCCTGGTTGACCTCGCGCGCACCCTTGCGCGATTCCTGGAAGATCGTGAAGCGCATGACGCGAAGGCGTGATTACGCGCCGATCTCCGAGAACAGCAGGCGCTTCAGGCTGCCGAGGAACGTGACCTTGCGCTTGTTCGGCGCGATGTCGCGGATCGCGCGCTGCAGCGCGAACACGCTTTGCGGCCGCTCGAGCGGATCGAGGCGCAGGCACCAGTCGATGACCTCGAGCAGGTTGTCGGAATACTGTCCGGACCAGATTTTCTTCGCCGACACCAGATGATCCTCCGACAGGCGCGCGTCGGCAGCCTGAGGAGCGAACGCGGCGAGGCACGCGAACATCGACGCGCCGGTTCCGTAAACGTCGGTCCAGGGGCCGAGCCGGTCATGATCCCGATACTGCTCCGGCGCCGCAAAGCCGGGCGTGTACATCGGCGCGAGCTTCGGGCGATTGGTGGTCAGCGTTTGGCGTGCCGCGCCGAAGTCGAGCAGCACCGGGCTGCCGTCGGTGCGCAGGTAGATGTTGGCCGGCTTGATGTCGAGATGCAGGATCTTGTGCGTGTGCACCTCGCGCAGGCCATTCAGAAGCTGCATAAACACCTGCCGCACGAAGCGCTCCGACATCTGATCCTGCCGCATCTGGATCTGCTGCTGCAGCGTGCGCCCGCGCTCGTAGCGCATCACCATGTACACGGTTTCGTTCGCGCGGAAGAAGTTCAGCACGCGCACGACGTTCGGATGGTTGATCTTCGCGAGCGCACGTCCCTCCTCGAAGAAGCACTTCATCCCGTAGCGGAACGAGGTCAGGTTCTCGGCGGAGCTCGCGCGCACGATGTCGCCCTCGGTGCGCAGCACGAGCGACGACGGCAGGTATTCCTTGATCGCGACCGGACTTCCGGTCTCGTCGAACGCACGATAGACAATAGAGAACCCGCCGCGGCTGATCTGGCGATCGATGCGGTAATTCAATAACGGGTAGCCACCCGGAAGTGCTTGATTCGTAACGGCCATGAAGAGTGCTGGAAACGGCGGGCGCGCGGGTGGCCATCTGCCGCAAGTCGCGTGCCAGATGCGCAGGCTCGCCTTGCGCCGCTGGCATGGAGCGCATACATTGTCCCGATGCACGCGCCGCAAGTAAAGCCGAAAGAGCTGCCGGCGGCACCGTCTGCGGCATTCTGCTCGACATGATTCTCAGCATGACCGGCTTTGCGGCGGCGGCCGCGGAGCTTCCAGGCATCTCGCTTGCTGTCGAGCTGCGCTCGGTCAATCACCGCTACCTCGACGTCACGCTGAAGCTCCCCGAAGAGCTGCGCGGGCTCGAGACGCCGCTGCGCGAGCGCATCGCGGCCGCGCAAAAGCGCGGCAAGGTCGAGTGCCGCGTCGCGCTGCAGCGCACCGTCAGTGCGACGGGCGGAATTGCGCTCAATGCCGATCGCGTCCGTCAACTGGGGGAAGCCGCCGCCAGTGTCGCCGCGGCGATTCCCGGCACGCTGCCGCTCACGACGTCGGACATCCTGCGCTGGCCGGGCGTGATGGTGGAAGCGTCGGTTTCTCCGGAGGCGCTCGCCGAGCAGGTGGACACGCTGCTGTCGCAGGCGCTGTCCGAGCTCACCGCGGCGCGCGCGCGTGAAGGCGCGAAACTGCGCGCCGTGCTCGAGGAGCGATGTGCGGACATCGAAGCGCAGCTCGCGCGCGTCGGACCGCGGATCCCGGCGCTGCACGCGGCGTACATGGAGAAGCTGGGCGGCCGGCTCCGCGAAGCGGGGCTCGAGCCGAACGACGAGCGCCTCAAGCAGGAGCTCGCGCTGTTCGCGACGCGCATCGACGTCGCCGAGGAGGTCGCGCGGCTTGCGACCCACGTGTCCGAGATCAGACGCGTGCTGGCGCAGGGCGGCAATGTCGGAAAGCGCCTCGACTTTCTCGCGCAGGAGCTGCATCGCGAAGCGAACACGCTCGGCTCGAAGTCCGTGGATGCCGAGCTGTCGCAGGTCTCGCTCGAGCTCAAGGTGCTGATCGAGCAGATGCGCGAGCAGGTGCAGAATCTGGAGTGATTTAGTGCCGGCCGACGTGCATGCCGGCTCGAAGCGCGTTCAGCCCTTCACCGCGCCCGCGGTGATCGCGCTGACCAGGTGGCGCTCGAGCAGCGAGTACAGCACCATCACCGGCACCGCCGCAATCACGGCGGCTGCCATCAGCTCGTTCCACTGCACGCGGTATTCGCCGACCATGTTGGCGATGCCGACCGACAGCACGAACATCGACGCGTCGGTCGTCAGCACCAGCGCCCACACGTACGAATTCCATGCGATCAGGAACGTGAACAGCGCGACGGCGACGAGGCCCGGCCGCGCGAGCGGCAGGATGACCCGCGCGAACGTCTGCAGCACCGACGCGCCGTCCATCTGCGCCGCTTCGTCGATTTCGGACGGGATCGAGCGGAAGAAGCCGATCAGCATCCACACCGAGAACGGCAGCGCGAACGACGAATAGGCGAGGATCAGCGCGAGATGCGTATTGAGCAGGCCGACGTCCGACATGAGCCGGAAGTACGGAATGATCAGCAACGTCTCGGGGAGCATCTTGGTGAAGAGCAGGAACATGACGAACGGCGTCGCGCCACGCGGAAAGAATCGCGTCAGCCCGTATGCGGCGAGCGACGCCAGCACGACCGACAGCGCGGTCGCGCCGACGGCCACGATCAGGCTGTTGACGAAATAGCGGCCCATCGCGCGCGTCTCGAAGATCGTGCGATAGGCATCGAGCGACCACCGGGCCGACACGAAGGTCGGCGGCGACGCGAAGATCTCGGACGCCGGCTTGAGCGACGTGTTCAGCATCCAGTAGAACGGAAACACCATCACCGCGGCGGCGACGAGCGCGACGGTCCACAGCGCGGCCGAACGGCCCGGCGAACGGTGCCTCATCGGTCGCCGTCGAGCCGCGCGGTTCGCACGTAGACGACCGCCAGCACGAGCACGATGCCGAGCAGCGCGAAGCCGATCGCCGCGGCCTCGCCGAGGCGATTGCCGCGGAACGCCGTGTTGTAGATCAACGCCGGCAGCACCTCGGTGGCGCCTGCGGGACCGCCGCCGGTCATCACGCCGATGATGTCGTAGTGCCGGATCGTGTTGATGACGTCGAGCGTCGTCGCAACGACCACCAGGTAACGCAGGTTAGGCCACGTCA
>DATEIQ010000066.1:0-2308 GCA_035278845.1 Casimicrobiaceae bacterium
GCGAATGCCACACCTTCCTCGCGCACCTTGCGCAGCGCGCCCAGGCTGAAAACCTGGAAGCCGCCGGAGTCGGTCAGGATCGGCCGGTTCCAGCCGATGAACCGGTGCAGGCCGCCATGCGCCGCGACGACGTCGGTGCCAGGACGTAGCCAGAGATGAAACGTGTTGCCGAGGATGATCTGTGCGCCCACCGCTTCGAGCTCGGCCGGCGACATCGCCTTGACGCTGCCGTACGTGCCGACCGGCATGAAGATCGGCGTCTCCACGACCCCGTGCGCGAGCACGAGCTGCCCGCGCCGCGCGAGACCGTCGGTGGCGGTGATCGAGAATTCCAATTAACTTAGCGGAACGACCTGCGGTTCGCGAACGCGAATGCGACGAGGGCTAGCACAAGTGCTGCGAGCGCCCACTCGGACAGCGTGGGGATGGAGTTTTCACGGCAGTTGAGACGGCCGAAGTCGAACGCGTTTTTCCACACCCGGTAGAAGTCGCCGGCGAAATCGACGCCGATCGTTCCGAACGTCGGCAGCACGCCGTAGTGCGGCGCGATGCCGACGTGGATGACGCACGCGCGGCGCGTGATCTTGTAGGCGATCGCAGGATCCGTCCCGCCGCGCGCGTTCGGTTGCGACCACGCGGCGACGACGACGCTGCCCGGCTTTGCCTGGTTGCCCCCGGCGTACGGACCCGGGTCGCCGCGCAGCGCCGCGAGCGACTGTACGCCGCGCGTCAGCGGATGCTTGACGATCGACGCGGCCGCCAGCGTGCGTACGGCATAGGCAGTGCCGATGCCGTCGGTCGTGTTGGGATCGATCGACTCGAGATTGCCCCAGCCGTGCGGCGTGATGACGCCGCCCGTCGCGTCGCTGCGATCCTGATCGTAGAACGTTCCGAGCACGACCGTGCGGCCTCCGCTCGCGAATTCGGCGACGCGATTGCCGATGCTCGTCGAATTGGCGAACACGCCATCCTCGTAGAGCAGCAGCACGTCGTAGTTCGCGAGCAGCTCGCCGAGCGTTGGGATGCCGGCCGAAACGTCGATGCCGGTGAACGTGTGACTCGGGATTTTCGCGTTGAAATCGGCAGCCGTCGCCGCAGCGAGCTTGTTCGAAAGCACGCCGACACGCGCGGCGTGTGCGGCCGTTGCGAGCGCGCACGCGACAGCAACCGCCGCCAACAGGCGGAACGAGAACCGCATTCTGGACATCGGGAAACCAGGCGGACGCGTGTCGGCAATGCCGGGCGCCGCGTGCAAGTCGAGTGCAGCAAGGGTAGCGAAGGCGCGCCGTTTTGCCAACGAATCAGATGGGCGCGCAGCCGTCGCGGCGCAAGCATTGTTGCTTCCGCGCCGCCGCGCGCGCGAAATGTCGTCGAACGGCGACGCTTTAGCAAGGATTCAATCCTGTGCGGGCGGCTGCGCGTTCAGCGACCCCGGTGCGGCGACGCTCAGTGTGCCGCTCGTTCGAGCAGCATCGCGTCCCCGTAGCTCATGAAGCGATAGCAGGCGCCGATCGCATGCGAATAGGCGGCCCGAATGACGTCGTAGCCCGCAAATGCCGATACGAGCATCAAAAGCGTCGACTTCGGCAGATGAAAGTTCGTGAGCAGCCGATCAACGACGCGGAAGCGATATCCCGGCGTGATGAAGAGCGCCGTCTCGCCGGCGCCGGCCGCCACGCGGCCGTCGTCGCATGCCGCAGCTTCCAGCGCACGCAGCGACGTCGTACCCACGGCAACCACGCGTCCGCCGCGCGCGCGTGCTTCCACGATGGCATCCGCCGTTTCGCGCGGAATCGCGTATCGCTCGGCGTGCATCCGATGCGCTTCGATCGTATCCGTTTGCACCGGCTGGAACGTGCCGGCCCCGACGTGCAGCGTGACGAAGGCGCGCGCAACGCCGCGTTGCTCGAGCGCCGCGAACAACGACGCGTCGAAATGCAATCCGGCCGTCGGCGCGGCGACCGCGCCAGGCTCGCGCGCGTAAACGGTCTGATAGCGCTCCGCATCGGCGGCGTCCGGCCGGTGCGTGATGTACGGTGGAAGCGGCACCTCGCCATGCTGCGAAAGCCAGGCGACGAGATCGCCGGTGCCGTCGAAGTGCAGCGCAAAGAAGCGGCCTTCGCGCGAGAGCACGATGGCGCGCGCGCCTGCGGCCAGTGCGATTTCCGCGCCGATTGCAGGCGGATGGCTCGCCTTCATCTGCACGAGCGCGCTCGCCGCGCCCGTGATCCGCTCGACAAGCATCTCGACATGGCCGCCGGTGCTCTTGCGGCCCCGGATGCGCGCGTTGATCACGCGGTTGTCGTGC